>CAXTWM010000098.1:0-14435 GCA_964247915.1 uncultured Armatimonadales bacterium
TCGCGCCGGCCAGGACCGTGACGGGGCTGTCGCCGTCGGTGGCGAAGTGGATGCACACGTCGCGCAGGGGGCCGCAGTTGATGACGCGCAGGGATTGATGCTGGATTTTCATGCCAAGAACATCTTACACAGTTTGGGCCGCCGCGGCAAGGTTAAGGCGCGGCGGCCCAGAGCGGTTCAGAACGGGCGGATGATCTTGAGCGTGACTTTGCCGCGCGTCTTGGGGCTGTTAGGGTCGCCGAAGAGCAGGAACAGGTCGGAGCCGGAGCGGACGTGCTGGCCGAAGGAGAAGTAGATGTCCGTACCCAGGCCGGTCCCCTGGTCCGCCCCGGCCTGGGTGACGATGCGGGCGCCGACGCTCCGCTCGGCGCTCAGGAGGTAGTTGCCGGTCAGGATGGTCTGGGTCGAGTGCGCGTCACCCAGGCGCAGGCGGCTGAAGTTGATCTGGAGCGAGAAGGGGCGCGAGACGAGGACGCCCTGGGAGAACTGGAGGAAGTTGTACGGCTGGCCCGCCTGCCGCCCCACGGTGTCGCCGATGCTCCCGCGCTGGTAGAGCGTGCGGCGGCCCCACCCGAACTGGGCCTGGTTGGCGTGGTCGCGGAACTGGTCGCGCTGGGACTGATCCCCGTTGAGGTTCAGGCTGAAGCCGTCGCGCGATTCGAGGTAGAGGTTGCCGTTGACGTCCTTCTGGAAGAAGCCGCCCGTGTGATGCTGGTAGGTGTTGGCGGAAACATTTACATCGTACAGCCGCAGGCGGCCGCGGTCGAACTGGTTGAACTGCTCGACATTGAACGACGGCCCGCGCAGGTCCACGTCCGGGACGAAGCCGAGGTTGCTGATGAAGTTCGGGCCGATGTCCTGATAATCGGCGTAGAACGACGGGTGGCCCGGCAGGGCGCTGGTGTTGACGTTGAAGTAGTCCTTGCTGTCCCGACGCAGGCCGCCCTGCCAGGAGGGGGCGTGGTTGGCCGTGACGCCCCACTGGTCGTGCCCGACGCGCCAGCCGTAGACGCCCTCCACCTTCGCCACCTGGTTGGAGGGCCGGCCCGCCGCGACGTCGGAGACGAAGTCCAGCGTCGCCCGGCTGAACAGGCCCAGGTCGCGGCTCAGGGCGAGGACGGCGGCGTTCGCGGCGTCCGCCCCGCGCGCGTCGGTCGCCAGCAGGCCCAGCGAGGTGTCGCCCTGCTTGCCGGCCACCTTCAGGCCGCCGTCCAGGACGCCGATCCGGCGCGAGTAGAACAGGTCGCGGTAGGGCAGGAAGCCCGCCCCCTCGGCGAAGAACGGGCGTCGGTCGGAGAGCAGCTTCTCGGTGTACGAGAAGTTGATGCCGGTCACGTCCTGCTCGATGGTCTGGAAGTCCGGGTGAATCGTCGCCACGCCGGTCAGGGTCGTGGACAGCGGGTATTTGACGTCCAGCCCCATGCGCCCCGAGTTGCCCGCGCCGCCGGTCAGCAGCGTGTACGGCAGGAAGATGGGGCGCGGGGCCAAAAACGGCGGGTGCAGGCCCGTGAATTCGTGGAGGTAAAGCGACTCGTTGTTGCCGCCGTCCGGGGGCAGGTAGGGCCAGTTCTGTTGGGAAGTTTCGCGCGCCAGTTTCCGCGAGAGGTTCAGGCCGAACGCCGTCGCCCCCTTCGGGTAGCGCAGCAGGGCGAACGGGATGGACATCTCCGCCGTCCAGCCGTCGCCGGTGCGGCGCGTCGCCGCCTTCCAGTCCCCGGCCCAGGTGATGTTGTCCGCCGTGCCGCCCTCGAAGTTCTCGGCCTGGGTGCCGCGCGGGGTGACGCGGAAGGAGGAGTACCCGTGGCGGTTGTTCTGGCTGTCGATGTCCACGCCCACGGAGTCGTCCTCGCCGATGCTGCCGTCGCGCTGTGTCTGGGAAGCGTGGATCAGTTCGGGGCGGCTGTCCAGGCAGCGGAACGCCAGGTACAGGTGGGTCGCGTCCGCGCAGACCCACGCCTCGGTCTGGTCGCCGGGCTGGATCGGGGCCGTGCCGCCCAGGCGGAAGAAGCCGCGCGCCCGCGTGGCCGTGCGCCAGCAGGCGTCGTCCAGCGCCCCGTCAATCTTCGGCGGCGTCGCGCAGGGCGCGACCGGGAGCGTCTGCCGCGCCCAGGCGGCGGGCGTCGTGGGGCTGGGGATCGCAGTCGCCGGCACGGCATTCCCGGCGTCATTGGCGACCGAGGGCTGGACGACGGTGGGCGGCGTCGGCACCACCTGCGGCCCGGAGTCGCCGCCGTGCGGCGGCGTGCCGCTGACGGGGGCGGTCGCCCCTGGCGGCGTGGCAGCGGCTCCCCCGCCCGGCGTGGGGATGACCTGGGCCGAGGCCGTCAGGGTGGTCAGCAGCAGAGGGAGACCGGCGGTGGAAAGAATGGCAGCTTTGCACATGGGTTGATAGTTTGCCACGGGTTGAAACCCGAGGCTGGGAAAAGCCCACCGTCCTGGGGACGGAAGAAGCGAAGCCAGCCGCCAGAAGCGAAGCCAGCCGCCAGAAGCGAAGCCAGCCGCCAGAAGCGAAGCCAGCCGCCATCAGCCAGCCATTTCTTGCGTCCCCTGGACGCTGGGCACTTGACAGCCTCGGAATTCATTCCGTGGCCGACGCTTGCCGCTCGCCCAGGCAGTAGCACAGCCCGTCGGGGGCCACGACGAAGAACACGCGGTACGAGGCGTCCCCGTACTGGTCTACCCGGAAGCCCGCCTCGTCTTGCCCCAGGCCGCGCGCCTTCAGTTCGGCGAAGGCGGCTTCGACGTCGTCCACCCCGAAGAAACAGCCTTCCTGACTCGGATCGCCGCCGTTCTCGACCAGGCCGATCTGGACGGCATCGCGCCCCAGGACGGCGGACCGGCACGGCGACGTCTGCCGCGACAGCACCCGGAAGCCCATGACCGTCTCGTAGAACGGCAAGGCTTCTTTCAGGTCGGCGACGGGCAGGTTGAGGGCGTCTGCTGCGTAGGGCGCGGCTGTCTGGAATACGGCTGGCATGGCGGTCTCCTTGGGGCATGGCGCACGGGGCTGAACCCCCGTGCTTTGAGAGAGCAAATCCCCGCCTGCGCGGGCATGATGCTGTCGGCATTTGGCTTTTTCTTCGCCCTTACCCTCGGGGGCTTGCTTTTCTAAAGCCCAGGGGTTCAGCCCTGGGGTAAGCGCAGGGCTACAGTACCATGCGGCACGGCTAAAAGAGGCATTTCGCCGTCAAGGGAGCAGGCACGTTTGCCGAAATACTCATGTCGTGAGAATTTCCCGAGAACAGGGTTTCTGGGTACACTCCCTCTATGAGTGACCACAGCAATATCCCCTGGCGCGAGTGGGGCGACGACGCCTTTGCCGAGGCGAAGGCGCAGGACAAACCGGTCCTGCTGGACATCGGCGCGGTCTGGTGCCACTGGTGTCACGTCATGGACACGGGCATTCCTGGCGACCCGGACCACACGGGGACGTATTCCAACCCCGAAGTCCAGAAGCGCATCGCTGAGGGCTTCATCCCGATCAAAGTGGACAACGACCGCCGTCCGGACATCAACGCCCGCTACAACATGGGCGGCTGGCCGACCACGGCCTTTTTGACCCCGGACGGCGACACGCTGTACGGCGAAACCTACGTCCCGCCGCCGCGCATGGTGGCCCTGCTGGACTATATCGCCGACCTGTACCAGAATAGTAAAGACAGCATTCTGGAACAGGCCGCCCAGATGCGTCAGCAGCGGGCCGCCTCCGAGGCGCTGACGGCGTCCGACCTCGACCCGGACACGGCGGCGACGGTCATCAAAGCCATCAAGCGCAACTTCGACTTCGCTTACGGCGGCTTCGGCAGCCAGCCCAAGTTCCCCCACCCCGACGCCCTGCGCCTGACTCTGGAGGAGTACGCGCGGACGGGCGACCCCGAACTCCGGGTGATTGCCGAGAAGACTGGGCACGGCATGGCCGACGGCGGCATGTACGACCAATACGCGGGCGGCTTCTTCCGCTACAGCACGACCCGCGATTGGAGTATTCCACATTTTGAGAAGATGCTGGAAGACAATGCCAAACTCACGTCCGTGTACGCGCTGGCCTCCCAAGTTTTAGACGACCCCTACTATCTGGATGTGGTCAAATCCGCCCACGGATGGCTGCTGTCCGACATGCGCGACCCGGACACCGGCGCGTTCGCGGGCAGTCAGGACGCCGACAAAGAAGAAGCCTACTACGGCCAGCCGCTCGATGTCCGCGCGACCCTGCCGACGCCGTTCATTGACCGCACCGTCTACACCGGCTGGAATGCGCTGATGGTCTCCGCACTGGTGGCGCGGTACAAGGTGACGGGCGAAGAGGACATTTTGGAGGCGGCACGGAAGACGTTCGCCTTTTTCGGGCCGTCAAAGACCCTGCACGAAAGTTACGGATTAGGTGTTGTTCATTGCTACGTCAATGGGGAGCATCAAGAAGTGGCGGGCCTACTTGTTGACCAGACGCCAGCCCTTCATGCCGCGCTCGATTTGTACGAAGCGACAGCAGACCGCTACTACCGATATGCCGCGCGGATGCTCGGAAACTTCATCATAGACCAGGTGGATGCCGATGGTGGTCTTCTGGACAGTATGCCGAATGATGAGGCTATTGGCGAGCTGGCGCGGCCCAAGAAGGAGATCGGCGACAATGCCGACGCCGCGCTGGCCCTCATCCGACTGTCCGGGTTCACCGAGGACGCCAAGTACCGGCAGGCGGGGGAGCGGGCGCTGAGGCTGTTCGCAGGCCAGTACGGCGGCTACGGCTACTTTGCCTCTTCCTACGCCCGCGCCGTCCAGGCCGCCGCCGCGCCGGGCCTGCACGTCACCATCGTCGGCGACCGCAGTGACGACCGGACGCGGCTCTTGCAGCGGGCCGCGTGGGGCCACGTCGCGCCGGGCAAGACCGTGGAGACATTGGACGCCGCCGAGGCATCAAAGCGCGGGCTGCCCGCCAATCATAACGGCTTGCCATACGCGACCGTCTGCATCGGCACGGTCTGCCTCGCGCCCGTGACGGACGCGGAGAAGATGGTGGAGGAGATGCGGAGGCAGATGGCGCAGCAGATGGCGCAGGTAGGTTAATGATACGGACGCTGTTCCCTGGGTCGAACCCCAGGGCTTTAGGAGTGCATGCCCCCGAGGGTAAGGGCGAAGAAAAAGGCACAGGCCCAGCGGCATTAATGCCCGCGAAGGCGGGGATTTGCTCTTTTACAGCCCCGCCGTTCAGGGCGGGGTTACTCCTCTTCCTCCTCGCCCTCCTCGTTCTCCCCCTCCACGCCCAGACCGTTCCCCGCTTCCGCACCGCCGCCGACGCCCGCGCGTGGGGCGAGGCGCGGGAGCGGGCGGGGCAGTACGAGGCGGCGGGGGCGGCCTATGAACAGGAAGCCGCGATCCGGCGGCGGACGGGCGACCCGCAGGGTGCGGACGTGCAGGGTCGGCGGGCGCTGCGGCTCAGAACGAACGTGGCGCTGGCGGTGACGGCGGGCGTCCCGGCTTTGGCGTCCCAACGCCTCGCCAAATTGGAGCCGGCGGCGGGGTGCTATCTGGGGGCGCTGGACGACTACGCGGGCCGGAACGACGCGGACAGCTTCGCGCGGCGCATCGGGCGGCCCCTCGCCGTGTGCTACGATTACAGCCCTTACGGGGCGCCGTTTCCCCGCGAATGGGCGCGGCGGCAGGCGCGGGCGGGGCGGGCGATCCAGATCGCGTGGGAGCCTCGGAACATCGGCGCGGTGCGCGACGATGAGTACCTGAACGGGTGGGCGCGGGACGCGGCGGACTGCGGGACGCCCGTGTTTCTGCGCTTCGGAGGCGAGATGAACGGAAACTGGACGCCGTGGGGGCGCGACCCCGTCGCCTATCGGCGGGCGTTCCGGTTGGTCCATGCGGTCATCGCCCGGTACGCCTCCAATGTCGCCCTGGTCTGGGCGCCGGGGGCCGTCCCGACGTACAACCTGGACCTCTACTACCCCGGTGATGACGTGGTAGACTGGGTGGGCATCAGCCTGTACCTGGTGCGCTTCTACGACGACAACCCCAGCCGCCCGGCCTGGCAGGATGGGCCGGCCTCGTTCATCGCGCCGTTCTACGCCAAGTACGCCGCCCGCAAGCCGCTGTGCCTGACCGAGTGCGGCGTCTCGCGCCGGTCGCGCGTCGAGGGTCGGGAGGCGGACGATTACGCCGCCGCGCGCATCTTCGATCTGCTGGACGCCATCAAGATTCGCTTCCCGCGCTTGAAGATGTTCTGCTGGTTCACGCGGAACAATCTGGAAACGGCGCAGGCGGGGCGGCGGCTGAATGACTATTCACTGCCGGAGGGGAGCGGGGCGCTGGCCGCGTTCCGGGCGGCTGCCGAGGACCCCTACTTCCTGAGCCGCTTCGGGGACGCGCCGCCGTACCGCTACCAAGCCGTCGGGAGCCGCCTGCCGGTTGGGTATCGGGGGAGCTTGAGCGCGGCGATCTCGACGTACAGCCTCCACCCGACGCTGGAAGCGGCGCGCGGCGGCCAGGCGCGGCAGACGCACCACCCGTTCAGCCTGTTCGTGCCGCCAGGGCATGGGCCGCTGACGGTCCGCGTCCGGGACGAGCAGGGGCGCGTCGCCAAGAGCGTCACGATTGGGGCGCCGTGAGCGGCAGAAGCCGATAGTGCCCGGTGGTCCCAGCCCTGAAGGGCCGGGTGAGATCTAACGCGCCGCCGTCCGTGCGGGCGGGGCCGGGCCGCAGGCGACGGGGCGGAAGCCGGTGCGGTCTATTTCCAGATCGGCGAAGCGGGTCTGGGCCATGACGTACAGCGTCTCATCGGCGACCGGATGGGCGAGGGCGACATTGGCCAGGGGCACGGCGGCTTCCAGCAGGGTGCCGCGCCAGGCGTAAGTGCCTCCCGCGATGCCGGGCAGGGGCAGGCGACGCCCCGCCGCGCCGGGCGTGACCGTCAGGACGGGCGCGTCCGGCTCGGAACCGCCCCCGCCCGATGTCGGCAGGACCGGGCGCAGGGTGACGGTGTAGGCAACCTGCGGGGAGATGGGTCGGGCGGTGTCCAGGCGGACGTAGAGGAACTTGCTGTCGCGGCAGGCGAACAGGCGGACGACGTCGCCGCTGGCCTGGAAGGCGCGCATCACGCTGTCCCCGGCGGGGTCCAGCGCGACCGGCGTCTGCCCCGCCCAGTCGTTCGGGTCGCCGTCCATGCGGAAGCGGCCGTCGGGGACGCGGGCCAGGCCCGGCGCCGCACCGCCGCTGCCCACGGTCCCGAACAGTTCGTTCCGGCGAGCGAAGGAGAACAGGAAGCGGCTGGAGGCGTTCACCTGGCTGCGGTAGCGCTTGATCGCGGCGTACTTTTTCTGCGTGTCGCGCTTGGAGAGCGGCAGCGCGGCCCACCGCGTGTCCAGTGAGGCCATCTGGCCCGGCGGCAGCAGGGCGTCCTCCTCGTGCAGACCTTGCGGCGTCGGCCAGTCGCCCCGGTGAACCAGGTAGTAGTGCAGCCGGGCGGACTGCGCCCAGGGTATGCCTGATGCACTGAGCTGTTCCAGGGCGGTGCGGACGAAGACGCTGGCGGCGGCGTGGTCCGGGTGGTCGTCGTTGGGGTGTGTCACATAGATGTCGGTGGGCCGCTCGGTCAGCATCTGCCGCTTGATGTCGCTCAGGAGGGCCGCCCCGCAGTACGGGGCGTTCGGGGTGGCGGCGTCGCTGTACGGGTCGTGGTCGGCGCGGGTGTAGGCCGACGCGACCGGCGAATCGGGCGTCCAGTGGCTGGTCCACATGGGCATAAGGCCCCGGTCCGGGTAGCCGAGGAAGTGGACGTGGTCGGCGGGGATGCCGAGCACGCCCAGGGCGGTGCGGGCCTCCCCCTGGCGCAGATAAGCGTAGCGGACGAAATCCTGGGGGGAAACGACGACCTCGCGGAACTCCTGGGCGGCGCTGATGCGGAAGCCGTCGCCGTTGGTGAGGATCACGACCCGCACGTCGTCGCCCCGCAGCCGCGCCTGGCGCATCAGGCCCGCCGCCCCCAGCGTCTCGTCATCCGGGTGCGGGGCGAACACGAGCAGGCGCTGGCTCCGCGCGGGGGCCGGGAACGCGGCCAGGCGCTCTTCCGCCTGGTTGCCGGCCCAGATTTTGTAGGCCGTTGTGAAACAGAACAGGCCGAGGGCACCCACGGGCAGGGCGACCGCGAGGAGCACGGCGCGCAGCCAGCGCCCTCGGCGAGACGGAGAGGCATCCGGGGAGAAGAGGAGACGTTTGGGCATAAAGGCTTCTATTTCCCCCGCAGGCAGGGCCGGACCTCGGCGTAGGCGGCGGCGATCAGCGGCTCCCAGTGCATGATCCAGGAAAGCGGGTCGCGCAGCAGTCGCTGGGCCAGCGGCTCAAGCTCGGGCCACTCGAGGAGCGCGCGGGCGCTGTGGGACAGGCCCTCCGCTTCCAGGATGAGGGCCGCGCGCTCGGGGTCGGTCGGGCGCTCCCGCCGCAGCAGCCAGCAGACGTCCAGCGTCGCGTACTTGAAGCTCTTCAGGTTCCACCAGACCTGCCGCGCCCAGTCGTCGCCCATCGCCCACTCGCGGCGCTTGAACTGCTGGCGCAGGGTGCGGAGTGTGTCGGTGTAGCCGTGCGTGATCGAGTCCACCGCGTCCTCGCGCGTCGGCGCGGGCAGCGCCAGATCGCCGTTCAGCTTGCGCGCGAAGGCGAATTGGAAACGATAAAAGGCGGGCAGGACGGTGAACTCGGCGGCGGACAGGACGAAAAACTGGACGGAGGGGAAGATCGCGCGGCAGTCCTGGGTGGCTTGCGTGACGCAGCTCTCAACGGCGTCCACGACCAGCAGGAAGTCCAGGTCGTGGGCCTCCTGCGGGCGGTCGGCGGCGGAGCCGTAGAGGGCGAGGAGGCGCAGGTTGCCTCCGAGCCGCTTGGCGGCGACGCTGGCGAGCTGCGAGATCACGTCGGTGCTGGGCATGGCGGCTTCCTCGGCCCGGAGGGCCTGCGAGAAGGCAAAAAAGTGGCGGAACCGGTGGGATTCGAACCCACGAATGGAGGGTGCCCCATTACACGCTTTCCAGGCGTGCTCCTTCGACCAACTCGGACACAGTTCCACAGCGCACGGAGCGGCGGGCCAGGCCCCCGCCCCAAGCGCCTTCTCAAAGCCGCCACACCCCTATTATGTCACGCGGAAGCCCAGCCTGTCAAGCCGGGGGCGTCGCCATCCGGGTATCCCTAAGCCGCCTGCAGCCTCGCCTTCTTTGCCTTCCCCTTCGGGACGGCGGTGCCGGCATCCTGAACCAACAGCCGGTCGAAGTCGGCAGGCGCGGCGATTCCTTTACCGGCGACCGTCGCGCGGGCGGCGGCGAGGTGGATGGGGCGCACGTCTGAGGAGGTGTCTTCCCTGGGCAGGATGATCACGGCGCCGACTTCGGCATTCCGAAACAGTGTGAATTCTGAGGTGGCGTGCCTCTCGAACCCGAGGCGGGCGAGCGCCCGGCTCAACTCCTCGAAGGTAACGGATTGTGAGGCCTGGGGTTCAAACATGGTGATCAACCAATTCTTCTAGCTCTCGCTGAATTTCGTTTTTGTACCGTCGGAACCGCTCGACAGCGGCTTCATCAAGGATGTTCGCTTTCGGAAGGCGTACCGTCAGTGTGGCCTGCCCTGTTGAAAGTGGAAACGCTTGAGACAGGAAGACCGGCATTAGCTCACGTCTCCATAAGTTGATGTCGGCTCGATCAAGCGTGAAGGACATCGCGGCTCCGTCTTGCAACACGTTGAGCTGATCGGTAGCTTTGACCTGCAAGTAGATGTACCCGTTCTCGAACGCGCCGGCTTCAAGGGTGAACATCTGCAAGTCGTACCCGTAATCTTTTTCAACTCTTTGTACCGCATGTCCTTGACGGAGGATCAGCCGCTCCACACGGTTGACGCTGAGGTCCGCGATGACATGGCCCCGCGTCCGCATTTTATATCCAGCAGGCGGCGGATGTTCTAGTCTGCGTCCAGGTGTTCGTGGCATTGGGATCACCGGCGGCCTGACGGGGTGGGCTGCCGACTTCATTATAGCACGTTTCGCACTGGCTGGCGCGGGCCGTTGACGGGGGGCGCGGACGCGCCTCCCTTGACATTCCCCCCGCTTTTTGCTATCCTAAGCCGTACCTGCTGTTCAAGATCGTCGCGGAGGAACCCCCATGCCTGACACTTTCGATACCGTCAACACGCGCTTCGCCGAGGCCGCGCGCCACTTCCCCGACCGGCCCGCGCTTTCGGGCAAGCCGCACGGGAGCAAGACGTGGGAGGTGATCACCTACCGGGACCTCGCGGAGCGCGTGCGGCAGGTCGCATTGGGCCTGCGCGCGCTGGGCGTCGGGCGGGGCGACCGGGTGGCGATTCTGTCCGAGAACCGGCCTGAGTGGGTCATCCTGGACCTGGCGACGCTGGCCGCCGGGGCGGTCACGGTGCCCATCTACCCCACCCTGCCTGCCTCGCAGGTCGCGCACATCCTGTCCGACAGCGGCGCGAAGGCGATCATCGCCGAGAACGCCAAGCAGGCGGCGAAGGCAGCCCAGTCGCGCGAATCCGCCCCCGATCTCGCCACGATTATCACGCTGGACGAGACGGCGGCGAAGGGCGGAGTCCTGTCGCTGGACGGGGTCATCCAGCAGGGCGCGTCGGCGTCCTTCGACGAGGGCTATGAGGCCCGGCGGGACTCGGTCCGCCCGGACGACCTGATGAGCCTGGTCTACACGTCGGGCACGACCGGGAACCCGAAGGGGGCGATGCTGACGCACGGCAACATGACGGCGGCCCTGGACGCCGCGAACCACCAGTTCCCGCAGTTCACCCCGCCCGACGACGTGTTCCTGTCGTTCCTGCCGCTCTCGCACGTCTTCGAGCGCGTCACCTACAACCTCGCCATCACCCAGGGCGCACACACGCGCTTTAACGACAGCATCTTTAAATTGATGGACAACCTGGCCGAGCTGGAGCCGACCGTGATGCAGTGCGTCCCGCGCGTCCACGAGAGCATCCACGACCGCGTTGCGGACGGCATCAAGAAGATGCCGGACCGGCGGCGGACCCTGACCTACTGGGCGCTGGGCGTCGGCGACTCGGTCTCGCGCCGCCGCAACGCGGGCCGGCCCGTCAGCCCCTTGCAGTCCCTGCGCTTCCTCCTCGCCAACAGGCTGGTGCTCTCCAAGATCCGGGCGCGCTTCGGCGGGCACCTCAAGTTCTTCGTCAGCGGCGGCGCCCCGCTGACCCCCAAGACGGCCCACTTCTTCCTCGCCATCGGCATCCCCATCCTGGAAGGCTGGGGCCTGACCGAGACCACGGCGGCGGCGACGGCGAACCCGTCGGGCCGCGTCAAGGTCGGCACGGTCGGCCCGCGCATGTTCAACGTCCAGATCCAGACGGCCGAGGACGGCGAGCTTCTGGTCAAAGGGCCGACCGTCATGCGCGGCTACTGGAACAACCCCGAAGCGACTGGGGAGGTCATAGACGCCGAGGGCTGGTTCCATTCCGGCGACATCGGCGAGATAGACGGGGACGGCTACGTCAAGATCACCGACCGCAAGAAAGACATCCTGGTCCTCGCGAACGGCAAAAAGGTCGCCCCGCAGCCCATCGAAAACATGCTCAAGCGCAGCCCGCTCCTGACCGAAGTGGTCCTGCTCGGCGACAATTCCGGCACGGTCGGCGCGCTCGTGGTCCCGAACTTCGACGCCCTGAAGACCTGGGCGAAGGAGCAGGGCAAGGACTTGAAGACGAACGACGCGCTGATCGCCGATGCGGGCGCGCGCAAGTTCGTCAAGTCCGAGATAGACGCGCTCTCCAAAAATCTGGCCGACTTCGAAAAGATCAAGCGCATCGCTTTGATTGACCACGCCTTCTCCCAGGAGGGCGGCGAGCTGACGCCGACGCTTAAGGTCAAGCGCCGCGTCGTCGCCGAGAAGTACGGCTCGCTGCTGGAGAAGGAGTGACGCAGGGCTGTAAAGACCGTGGGGCTGAAGCCCCCGGCTGGGGGCTTTACGGCCTTGCGTCACGTCGGTCAATAAGAGGGCGCGGGTCGCGTTGACCGTCTACAGCATCACGCTCCTGCTCCTCGTGGCGACCCTGGTGGCGCTGGCCGCGCGCCGCCTGCGGGTGCCGTACACGGTCGGCCTCGTCGCGACCGGGACGGGGCTGGCCCTCGCCCACGTCCACACCGGGGCGGCGCTGACGGGGCATCTGCTGTTCAGCGCCCTGCTGCCGCCGCTGCTGTTCGAGGCGGCCCTGAGCCTGTCCTGGGCCGAGCTGCGGCGGGACGCGCTGCCGATCCTGACGCTGGCGACGGCGGGCGTGGTCATCTCCGCCCTGGCCGTCGCGGCGGGGATGGCGTGGCTGATGCGCTGGCCCTGGCCCGCCGCGCTGGTCTTCGGCGTCCTCCTCGCCGCCACGGACCCCGTTTCGGTCCTGGCGACCTTCAAGGAGAGCGGCGTCGTCGGGCGTCTGCGCCTGCTGGTCGAGGCCGAGAGCCTGTTCAACGACGGCGTGGCCGCCGTGCTGTTCGCGCTGGCCGTCACCTACGCCCAGGGCGCGGGCGGCGCGGCGGGTCCTCCGGCGTGGCTTTCCCTGGCGGCCTCCACCGGGGGCGGGCTGGCCGTCGGCGCGCTCTGCGGCGGCGCGGCGGTCGCGCTGGCGGGGCGGCCCACGGCGGACCACCTGGTCGAGACGGCCCTGACGGCGGCGGCGGCCTACGGCTCGTTCCTGCTGGCCGACCGCCTCCACGTTTCCGGCGTCCTGGCGACGGTGGCGGCGGGCCTGGTCATGGGCAACATCGGGGCGCTGCACGCCAGCGACTCGCCGTTCTTCTCCGACCGGGGCCGCGAGGTCGTGCTGGCCTTCTGGGATTTCGCCGCCTTCGTCGCCAACTCCCTGATCTTCCTGCTGATCGGCCAGGGCAACGCCGCCGTCGCCTTCCCCGCCCTGGGCCTGGCGCCCATCGCCGCCGCCGTCGCCCTGGTCTGGGCGGGCCGGGCGCTGACGGTCTACCCGCTCTGCGCCCTGTTCGCCCGCTCGCGCCTGCGAATCGCCCGCCCCCACCAGCACGTCCTGTTCTGGGGCGGGATGCGCGGCGCGCTGGCGCTGGCGCTGGCCCTCAGTCTGCCGCCCGGCCTGGCTTTCC
This sequence comes from uncultured Armatimonadales bacterium, assembly GCA_964247915.1. Classification (GTDB taxonomy): domain Bacteria; phylum Armatimonadota; class Armatimonadia; order Armatimonadales; family Capsulimonadaceae; genus JANXMY01. The sequence goes on from CAXTWM010000098.1 coordinate 13,118, forward strand.
GCGACCAAATCGTGATCGCCACCTTCAGCGTCGTCGCCTTCTCCGTCATTGTCCAGGGGATCGCCATGCCCCTCCTGCTGAAGCGCTGGAACCTGCTGCCCTAAGCCGCTCCACGGTTTCGTTCTCCTGTTCGCTTGCTTCTTCCTCCGGGTATAATGCCGCATGAAGATGAAGGCTTTCCACTGTCCTACCCCGTGGCTTGGTTCCCCACATGGCTACTTGTCTGACTGGATCACACAACGCTGGGTCCAGTTCACCGGTCGCCGTGTCGATCTTGAACAGGAAGCATGGCTCCGAGGGCCGATGGGAAAGCCTACCCGGATTGGTAAGGATTTCTTCCACGAACTGGCAGCGGAAGCCGATCTGGAGGTTGATGTTTTCTCTCAAGATCGTGGGCTTGTCCGCAACTTTCACGCCCTATCTAGCCCAATTTTCGAGGCAAACCGCGTCGAAGCAAGCATCATTGACTTTTACGAGCACACTTCCGGCTATGACTTGGACGCTTGGGCGGAGTGGTGTGGGGCCTTCCGTCCCTTCGGCTCACTCATTGCCTTCGTGTTCAGCCGCCGCCTTCAACAACTGAACGTGCCTCTCTCGGCTTTGGATACTAGCTACGGGATTACAAGTGATATTATCCAGCTTGTGGACAAGGCGACGCGGGAAGTCGTTTATACCGCTTGGGTGCGGGAATTGAGAGGCAGCGGGAATGTTCTTTATGCCGGAAGCTACTCGCTTTGCCAAGTGCCTCAGTATGTTGGTCATTGTGTCAAAGTGGTATTCCCCTTACCGAACGGAAATGCCGTTGTCATCATGAAGCCGGAAGTTCACCCGGATGGCTCCTTCTCATTAACTTCCGCAGGCCGTGGGTTTGGGGAGCCGGGTTTTTATTTTGTCGTGCGGAACGCAAACGGTAGTATCTCGGCCCGCTATGTCCGTGCGCTCCATGAGGCTATTCGAGTTTATAACGCAGAAGATGGGGGAGTGAGAGCCGATCACACACTGAGACTATGGGGCGTGACGTTTCTGCGTCTTCACTACCGGCTTAGGAAAAAGGCTTTGCAGCCAGCGCCTCCCTGAGAGATTGCATGGAATTGATAGTTCCTGATTTCCGTTGATTCACGAGGTCGCGGCAGGCCACTGGCGGCCACTGTGACACGCTTACCCCGCCTCAGTTACGATGGCAGTTTGTGGGTTGCAAATCCTGTCCGGGTGTGCTATAATGGACACATACTCAGGCGACGCGCAGAGTAGATCGGTCGTTTTACGGCGAGCGTAGTTCAGTTGGTTAGAACGCCAGTTTGTGGCACTGGAGGCCGTG
>CAXTWM010000099.1:0-14426 GCA_964247915.1 uncultured Armatimonadales bacterium
CGGCCCGCCCCCCCTGCGGCTGCTGCTCGCCGCCGTTGTCCTCATTGGGGGGACGCTGGGGCTGACGCGCGTTCTGGCGCCGCGCGAGGCGCTGGTGCCGGAGCGGGAGGCCAAGCTGACACTGCTGCACCTCGTTCTGCTGTCCGGCTCGGCCCTGTTCCTGGTGCCGTTCGTCTGGCTGGTCAGCACGTCGCTGAAGCCGGACGCCCAGATCGCCGTGTACCCGCCGGTCTGGGTGCCCCATCCCGTTCTGTGGAAGAACTACCCGGATGCTCTGGACTTCCTGCCGCCGGACAGCGGCTACGGGCTGCTGAACCTGGGGAACACCCTGGTCATCGCCGTCATGTCCGTGCTGGGGACGGTGCTGTCGTCGTCCTTCGTCGCCTACGGGTTCGCGCGGATGCGCTGGCCGGGAAAGGACTGGCTGTTCGGCGTCCTGCTGGCGACCATGATGCTGCCGGACGCTGTGACGATGATGCCGCGCTTCCTCATCTTCCGCCAGTTGCACTGGGTAGACACCCTGCTGCCGCTCTGGGTGCCGTCGTTCTTCGCGTCCGCCTTCAGCGTGTTCCTGCTGCGGCAGTTCTTCATGGGCATCCCGCAGGAACTCGAAGACGCGGCGAAGATAGACGGCTGCGGCCCGTTCACGACCTGGTGGCGTGTGATGATGCCCCTGGTCAAGCCCGCCCTGGCCGCCGTCACGATCATGACGTTCCTGGGTGCCTGGAAAGACTTTTTGGGGCCGCTGATCTACATCTCGTCGCCCGAAAAGATGCCGCTGTCGTATGTGCTCCAGCTCTACAACGCCGCCCACGGCGGCGAGCCGGGCCTGCTGATGGCGGCGACGACCCTGGTGGTCCTGCCCGTGATCGTGCTGTTCTTCTTCACCCAGCGCTATTTCATCGAAGGCGTCTCCTTCACCGGGCTGGGGGGACGCTGAAAAGACACGCCATGGTGGCCTTGCAACGCCTGTGGGGGGGCTTGATGCTGCCGCTCCTGCTGTGTACAATGCCCGTGCATGGGGATGAGACGATGACGAAAACGAAGACGGAAGCAACTGTGGCGGCGAAAGTGGCGGCGAAAGTGGAAGCTCCTCCCGCCGACCCGAAGCAGGCTTTGGAGCGGACCTCCTTCCAGACCAGCGCCCCGTGGGACCCTGGGCTGCAACTCGGCTCCGATGTCGCCATGTGCTACGGGATCGGGCCGGACCTCGCCGAACGAATCGCGGGGTGGCGGGCGCAGGGCTACCGCGTCCACGTCATGACCGGCGTGTCGTGGGGCGAGTACCAGGACTACCTGTACGGCCGCTTCGACGGCGTCAACCATGAGGACGAGGCGCAGACCGAGCGCAACGGGCACAAGATCTCCCACGGCGGCGACGTCTACTACATGTCGCCCGGCGAGGGCTTCGGCAAGTTCCTCTGCCTGGGCGTCAAGCGCGCGCTGGACGCCGGGGCCGAGGGCATCCACCTGGAGGAGCCGGAGTTCTGGGTGCGGGCCGGATGGAGCCAGGGCTTCCGGCGCGAGTGGAAGGCGTTCTACGGCGAGGACTGGGTCCCGCCGGACTCGTCCCCCGACGCTCAGTACCGGGCGTCCCAGCTCAAATACTATCTTTATCGGCGGGCGCTGACCCAGATCTTCGACTTCGTGAAGGCTTACAATAAGGAGCACGGGACGCACGCCCGGTGCTACGTCCCCACGCACAGTCTGATCAACTACGCCCACTGGTCCATCGTCAGCCCCGAATCGAGCCTGCTCCAAGTGGGCGCGGACGGCTTCATCGCCCAGGTGTGGACCGGCACGGCCCGCGAGCCGAACGTCTACGAGGGCCGCCAAAAGGAGCGGACGTTCGAGACCGCCTTTCTGGAATACGGCGCGATGATGAACGTCGTCCGGGCGAGCGGGGCGACCGTCTGGTTCCTGAACGACCCCATCGAGGACAACCCGAACTACTCCTGGCGCAACTACCGGGCCAATTGGGAAAGCACGCTGACCGCCTCGCTGCTGTGGCCGCAGGTCTGGCGCTTCGAGGTGATGCCCTGGCCGGAGCGCATCTTCCACGGCAAGTACCCCACCCGCGACCGCGCGGAACGCGCGCCCGGCGCGAAGGTCGAGAAGGAAGCCCTTCCCTCGGCCTACGGGACCGAACTGATGACGGTCATCAACGCCCTCAACGACATGAAGCAGCCGCAAACGGAGTGGGACTGCGGGACGCGCGGGGTGGGGGTGGTGGTCGCGGACACAATGATGTTCCAGCGCGGCGGGCCGTCCCCGTCCGACCCGCACCTGGGGTCCTTCTATGGCCTGGCGATGCCGCTGATCAAGCGCGGCCTGCCGGTCGAACCGGTGCAGATGGAGAACGCGGTCCTGCCCGGCGCACTCAAGCCGTACAAGGTCCTGCTGATGACCTATGAGGGCATGAAGCCGCCGTCCGCCGAGGACAGCCTCGCGCTGGCGGCCTGGGTCAAGGCCGGCGGCGTCCTCGTCTTCGTGGACGACGACAAAGACTCGTTCAACCGGGTCCGCGCCTGGTGGAACACCACGCCTAACCAATACGCGACGCCGCGCGAAGCGTTCTTTGCCCAGCTAGGGCTTGCCGCAGGGACCGCGCCGGGAACGCATCCGGTCGGGAGGGGCAAGCTGATCTATGACGGTGCCGGTCCCGCCGCCCTGACCTATCGGACGGACGGGGCGGACCATGTCCGCCAACTGGTCCAGGACGCCTGCCGGGCGGCGAAGCTGCCGTACCGGGAAACCAACTTCCTCGCCCTGCGTCGCGGCCCGTATGTCGTCGCCGCCGGCCTGGACGAGTCGCTGCCGGACGCCCCGCGCCGCCTGACCGGCCATTTTGTGGACCTTTTCGACGCCGGGCTGCCGATCTTGAACGCCGTCACCCTAACGCCGGGCAACCGCGCGCTCCTGCTGGATTTGGACCGGGGCCGACCGCAGGGGCCTCTTATTCTCGCGGCGGCCTGCAAGACGCGCGGCGCGCGGCGTCTTCCGGCGGGCGGCTTCCGCTTCCACGCCGCCGGGCCGGACAACACCGAAGCGGCGGTCCGCCTGCGGCTGGCGGCCCCGCCGAAGTCCGTTGCCCTGGATGGCCGCGCGCTGCCGCCGGGCGCGCGGGAGTGGGACGCGGCCACGCACACGCTCCTGCTGCGCTTCCCCAACGCCGCCTCCGGGCACTGGGTCACGCTCCGGTGAGGGGCGACCGGGGAGGGCAGGCCCCCGTGCTCGCCCTCCCCGTACCCGCGCCCTACGCGGGCGCCTGCACGAGATGCCTCTTCTGCGCCTCCAGGACCGCCAGCGCCGCCAGGTTGACGATGTCTTTGACCTCGTCGCCGCGCTGCAAGACGTGGACCGGCTTACGCATTCCGACGAGGATCGGCCCGATCACCTCCGCCTGCGCCAGTTGCTGCACCAACTTGTAGCCGATGTTGCCGGCCTCCAGGCTCGGGAAGATCAAGACGTTCGCTTCCGCCCCCAGGTGGTTGAACGGGTAGGTCCCGTTCAGAAGATCGGCCATCAGAGCCGTGTTGGCCTGGACCTCGCCGTCCACATGCAGGTCCGGGGCGCGCGCCGCCAGGATCTCGGCGGCGCGGCGCATCTTGTCGGCGCGCGGGTGCCGGACGCTGCCGAAGTTCGAGAAACTGAGCATGGCAATCCGGGGCTTGACCTCGAAGCTCTCGGCCAGCCGGGCGGTGAGGAGGGCGATCTCGACCAGCGTCTCGGCGTCGGGGTCAATGTTGACCGTCGTGTCCGCGAAGAAGAGTACCTTGTGGCGCGTGGCGACCAGGTAGACGCCCGCGACGTTGCGCCCGCCCGACGCGGCCCGAATGATCTGCAAGGGGGGCCGCAGCCCGTCAGGGTAGTGGGAGCCGATGCCCGAGACCATGCCGTCGGCGTCGCCCAGATCGACCATGACCGAGGCGAAATAGTCGGGGCGGCGGATCATCTCCTCGGCCTCGCGGCGCGTCACCCCCTTGCGCTGCCGCAGGGCCAGCAGGTGCGCGACGTAGTCCGCGCGCCGCTCCGAAAGGGCGGGGTCCAGCACCTGGACGCCCTTCAGGTCCAGCACCATGGCGGCGGCCTTCGCCGCAATGGTCTGCGCGTTCCCCAGCAGGACCGGGCGGGCGATCCGCTCTTCGGCGAGCTGGTACGCGGCCCGGATCATCTTCTCGTGCTCGCCCTCCGACAGCACGATCCGCCGAGGGTCGCTCTTGGCCTTGTTGAAGACGATCCGCATCATCTCGCGCGACTTGCCCAGCCGCGCTTCGAGCCGTTCCGGGTACTTCTCCAGGTCCATCTGCACACGGGCCACCCCCGACTCCATCGCCGCCCGCGCCACGGCGGGCGCGACCCAGAGCAGCACGCGCGGGTCGAGCGGCTTCGGGATGAGGTAGTCGGGGCCGAAACGCAGCACGTCCAGGCCGTAAGCCTTGGCGACCGCGTCGGGCACGTCCTCACGCGCCAGGGCGGCCAGCGCCCGCGAGGCCGCGATCTTCATGGCCTCGTTGATCTCGGTCGCCCGCGCGTCCAGCGCCCCCCGGAAGAGGGCCGGGAAGCCGAGCACGTTGTTGACCTGGTTGGGGAAGTCCGAGCGGCCCGTCGCGACGAGGGCGTCGGGCCGCGCCGACTTGGCCTCAAGGTAGCCGATCTCGGCGTCGGGGTTGGCCAGCGCGAAGATGATTGGGCGGGGGGCCATCGGCGCGATCATGGCGGGGGAGACGATCCCGCCCGCCGACAGGCCGATGAAGACGTCGGCGCCCACCAGGGCGTCCGCCAGCGTCCGGCAGTCCGTCTCCGCCGCGAACTCCGCCTGCGCCGGGTCGGGCAGGGGCTGCCGGTCCGGTCGCACCACGCCGTGGATGTCCGCCATCAGGATGTTGCGGCGATCCGCCCCCAGCACCCGGTAGTAGCGGGCCGAGGCGATCGCCGCCGCGCCGGCCCCGCTGAAGACGATCCGCACGTCCTCGATCCGCTTGCCGACCAGACCGAGCGCGTTGAGGAGGGCCGCCCCCGAGATGATCGCCGTCCCGTGCTGGTCGTCGTGGAAGACCGGGATGTTCATCGCCGCGCGCAGCCGCTCCTCGATCTCGAAGCATTCCGGCGCCTTGATGTCCTCCAGGTTGATGCCGCCGAAGCTCGGCTCCATCAGCCGGACGGCCTGGATGAACTGTTCCGGGTCCTGCGTGTCCAGTTCCAGGTCAATCGCGTCCAGGTCGGCGAAGCGCTTGAAGAGGAGGGCCTTCCCCTCCATGACGGGCTTGGAGGCGAGCGCGCCGATGTTGCCCAGGCCGAGCACGGCGGTGCCGTTGGTGATGACCGCCACCAGGTTGCCGCGCCCGGTGTAGACGAACGCCTCCTCCGGGTTCTGCTGGATGGCGCGGCAGGGCGCGGCGACGCCGGGGGTATAGGCGAGGGCGAGGTCGTGCTGGGTGAAGCAGGGCTTCGTGGGCACGACCTCCAGTTTGCCGTGCGGCGCGCGGCGGTGGTATTCCAGGGCCTCGATGTCTATCGGGTTCATCGCGTTGGGCCTCTTTCCGCCGGCCGCTTTGCTTCCTCCCTCACTTCAGGGCGGCGGCCAGGCCGGGAGCGTTGATGGCGCGGAGGGTGAAGGAGCCGGAAAGCGACTTCCCCGTGACGGCATGGATCGCGTGGTCTTCCACCCAACTGCCGCTGAGTCCGTGCGGCCCGGCGACTTCGCGGCTGGCAAACAGAGTCGTGCCGGTCGCGGTCGTGCCGGCACGGCCAACCAGCGGGACATCGGTCGGCAGCAGCGCCAGCCCCGCGCCGCTGCTGTCCGAGAGCGTGAGCCAGTGCAGGCCGCGCTTGGAGGCGCGGAACAGGGTGTCGCCGACCCGAGCCGTCCCCGACGGCTCGCCGACGTGCCCGGCGGGGTAGTCGGTGAAGAACGAGTCGCGCTGCCAGGCCATCCGGGTCATCCCCGTCGGCACCGAGAACGTGACGCCCTCTTCCCACAGGCTGGTGTCCGGCGCGGTCCAGTTCAGGGTCCAGGAGACCGTCATCTCGGCATCAGGCGCGATGTCGTAAGTCGAAACGAGCGTGCCGAGTGTGGACCCGCCCGCCGCCGCGAGGACCGTGCTGGTCACGGCGACGTGCATCGCGCCGCCCGCCCCCTGTGTCGCCGCGACGTGAGCATCGGTCGTGACCGGCGGCTGCTTGGCGCGGTACATGCCCCGTTCGCTGCCTGCCTTCTCCTCGCCCAGATTGAGCGTCGGGCCGCCCAGCAGCATGTCCCGGCCGTTGACGCGCCAGGACGAAACTGCCCCGGTGTGCTTGTCGAACGCGACCTGCTGGACGGGGTTGCTGACCAAGAGCGTGTCGGGGCCGTCCTGCGCGGTCAGAGCGCCGCCCGACGCCAGCGCCGGAGGCGCGGCGGGGAGGGGGACACCCGCCACGGCCAGGTTGAACGCGATGACCGGAGTGCCGTCGGGATGGAGGAACTCCAGCCGCAGCGCCGTCATGCCCGCCGGGGCCGGGAACGAGGCCGCCGTGGACTGCATCGGCCCGCAGGCGATGGGCCGGACGCCGCTTTGCAGCCTCGCGCCGCCGTTCAGCGCGGTCCAGCGGCAGGTCAGCTCTTTCAGATCGGTGAACGAGTAATGGTTCGTGATCGGGACCGTGCAGGCGCCGCCCGTAGGGCTGACGGCGCGGGCCGTGACGACGACCGGGCTGTAGACGCTCTTGACGATCCACCACTCGGGTTTGGGAACGCGGTAGGCGGAAACGACCCCCTTGTTGTTCTCCTGGCGCATGTGGTCCGGGCCGTAGAAGAAGTCGGTCGTCGTGTCCTCGTTCTTGTCGGCGATGCCCTGGTTCTGCCATTCCCAGATGAACGAGCCGAGGATGTTCGGCGCCCTCCACAGCTTGTCCCAGGTCCGCACCAGCGTCTCGGACCAGAGATCGGACGCGCCGGGGTCGTAGTCCTGGACTTCCTTCTCGTAAAAGGTATGCGGATGCTCGGTGAGGTTGGTGCCCCATTTCGTGTTCCTGGCGTAGCGGTCTACCGCCTCCGGGCCGGGGTAGTGGTCGTCCTTCCAGAGCTGACCCTTGATGCTGTCGGGGTCCTGCCCGGAGACGAACGCCGGGCGGGTCGGGTCGGTCTTGCGGACCAGGTCCGTGACCATCTGCGAGTCGATCCCGTTGGGGTTCTCGTTGCCCAGGCTCCAGGCCAGGACGCAGGGCCGGTTCTTGTCCCGCGCGACCGTCTCCTGCCCGCGCTGGAGCAGGTAGGGCGCATAGGCGGGGTCCTTCACCTTGTCCCCGATCCAGCAGTACGGCACTTCGTCGAGGATGTACATGCCCTTCTCGTCGCAGAGTTCCAGGAATCGCTGGGCGTGGTTGTAGTGGCTGGTGCGGACCGCGTTGATGTTGGCGGCCTTCATCAGTGTCAGGTCTTTGACCCAGTTGGCCTCGGTCAAGGCGAAGCCCTTGTCGGCCCAGAAATCGTGCCGGCAGATGCCGGTGCATTTGATGGGCATTCCGTTCCAAAGCACGACGTTGTTCTTGACCTCGATCTGCTTGAACCCGAACCGCTCCTCGACTGTTTCGACGGGTTTCCCGTTGCCGGTCATCGAGAACACCACATAGTAAAGGTTCGGCTTCTCCGCCGACCACAGGGCGGGCGCCTTCACCGGGGCGCTCATCGCGACCTGGACGGTCCCGTCCGTCCCGATGCGGCCCGAGCCGGAGACGCTCACCCCTGCCGGTCGCCCGTCGCCGTGCATCAGCCTGCCCACGACGGCCACGGCCTGGCCCGGCGCTCCTTTGACGCTCAGTTGGGTGAACAGCGTCGCGTCTTTGTAGTTCGCGGCCAGCGGCGTCCGCACGACGATGTCGTCTATGTGCGTCTGCGGGACGGCGATCAGCGACGTGTCCCGGTAGATGCCGCCCATCGCCTGGAAGTCGCCGGTCTCGCAGTCGGAAGACGGAGTCGTCTTCGAGACGCGCACGGCGAACAGGTTGCGCTGCCCAGGCTTCACCAAGCCCGTCAGGTCAATGTCCCAGCCCGTATAACCGCTCTCGTGGTAGCCCGCCTTCTGACCGTTGATGAACACCTCCGCGCCGTCGAGCGCGCCGTCGAAGTGCCAATAGATGCGCTTGCCCGTCCAGGCCGCCGGGACGGCAACGTAGCGCCGGTACAGGCCGACGGTGTTGTCCACCTTGTTGTAAGTCGGCAGCGAATAGCCGGCCATCTCCCAGTTGTACGGCACCGGAAGGGTGTGCCAGCCTGCGTCGCTGAAGCCGGTGGAGGCGAACGCATCCCGCGTCGCCGGCGAGTTTTCTACCGGCGTCGGAGCGGGCGGCCGCCAGGCGACTTCCTGCCCGTTTTCGACCGTCCGAATCTGGAACTCCCGCAGCGAGGCCCAGTGCGTGCTGGGGGTCCCGGTCACGGTGATGCGGACGTAGCGGACGTCGGCGGGCGTCAGCGTGACCGGGCCGTCGGCGATCCCCGGCGCGGCGGTCGCGTCCGCCAGCGTCTTCCACTCGCCGCCTTTCAGCCGCCCTTCGATGCGGCATTGGTAGCGGTCCCCGGCGTTCTCCCAGGCGAGGGTCGCGCCGGAGACGTGCCGCGTTTTCCCGAGGTCGGCCTGGAGCCACTGCGGGTAGTCGGCGCTGCTGGCGCACCAGCGCGTGTCATTGGTCCCGTCGAACGCATTCTCGGGCGGGTTTTCGGGCTGACTGGTCGAGGCCGTCAGCCCGGCGAAGACGGGCGCGGACGGCTGAAACTGCCCCGCCGTAATCTGCCCGTAGGTGAGCTGAAACCGCCAGAGGCCGGTCATCGGCAGGTTCCACGGGTTGTGGGCGCGGAGCCGGTCCGGCGGCATCGGCGCGGCGGCCGGCAGCGGCAGCGGGAGCGACGCGGGCGAAACGCGCCCGACATCCTGCGCGGCGGCGGGGAACGCAAGCGCGGCCAGGAGCGGCGACAGGAGGGATGCGAGAGGTCGGATTTTCATGGTTGTCGTTCGTGATGTTCGAGTAGTTTTCGGGGCGTTTCTCAACGCTCTAGGATTTCCGGGTGGGGCCGTCGGCGGACGCCACTTGCAATGCCACGACGGAGTTGATACAGTCCCACGAGTGCAGGACGCCGTCCGGCGTGGGCCGGAGCCACTGGCACCAGGAGAGGTCGTCCGAAGTCCGCCGGACGGCCCAGGCGGTGTCGGCGTTGGCCTGGAGCCAGCCCCCATAGTCGCCCTGAAGATGGCGGTCCCGCATGAACAGGGAGATCCAGCGCAGGCCGATGGAGTTCAGGCCGGAGTTGTTGTCGCCCCCCGAGCCGTACTCCGGCATGATCTGGTAGCCGCCCGCGCCGGGCTTCCCCAGATGGTTCATGGTGTAGTCCGCCGCCAGTTTCGCGCTGGCGGTGTCCCCCAGGAAGTTCGCCAGGCCAACGAACGTGCCCTGGTTGTAGGTGCTGGACCAGGTGCCCACTCTGCCGCGCGTGTCCACCGCATCCTGGACCGCCCCCGTGGAGGCGTCGAACAGGTGCGTCTTCTCCCAGGCGAACAGGTCCTGGGCTTTGGACAGATAGCTGTCGTCGTGGAGCGCCCGACTCAGCAGGCAGGAGGCGATGCCGGCGGGGCATTCGATGCAGGAGTTGTAGCTGGTGTTCTTGGTGGTCCAGTAGAGGGTGCCTCGGGCGGGGTTCCAGGCGCGGGCGAACATCATGTCGAAGTTGTTCTTGGCGACCGTTCGGAACGCGGCGTTGCCGGTGGCCTGATAGCCGCGCGTGTAGGCGATGGAGGCCCAGCAGATGTCGTCGTTGTAGATGTTCCACGACCAGTCGGTCCCGTGCGCCTTGCTGAACCCGTTGAGCAGCGCGGCGACCTGGCTGTTATAAGCGCCGCCGCTCCGGTCGTTGGCGTCCTCGATGCCTTCGATCTCCTCGGCCTCCTGCCAGAAGCCGGGGTCGCCCCCCTTCTGGTCGCCCTTGATAAAGGCGCCCGCGCCGCTGGGGCGGACGAACGCTTTGAGGTAGGCCTTCACGGCGGTGTCGGCGTCGGCGCGGGTGACGGCGGACGCGGGACGGTCGGCGGCCAGGAGAACGGCGAACGCCGCCGCTCCCACGGCGAGCAGTTTGCCAGTTTTATAACAACCCAGCAGTCTCATCGTTTATCTCCTTTGACATGAACAGTGTGCTGCGATGCCATCCAAAAGCCACCCGCAGCCCAAGTACGAGGGCCGCGACGGCTTCGCGGTCTATACCATATACGGGGATTATTATAAAACAATGCCCGTGTCTTGTCAACATGCCCTCAGCAGCGGGGCTGCGGCAGGGACGGGGAGGCGACCTCGTCGGCGAACACGACGAATTTCTTGAGCGTGTTCGGGCCGTAAGAGGTCGTGATGGCGCAGTCGGCGGCGTCGCGGCCCGTCGCCATCAAGACCCACCCGGCGCGGCGCTCGTTGTGGCGGGCATCGAACAGGTGCCACTCGCCGCCCAGGTACACCTGGAAGCAGGCGCTGAAATCCATCGGGTTCACGTTCGGCGGGACGCCGATGTCGCCCAGGTAGCCCGTCGCATAGCGGGCGGGGATGGTCAGGGCGCGGCAGAAGGTGACGGCCAGATGCGTCAGGTCGCGGCAGACGCCCCGGCGCTCCTCGTAGACCTCGTAAGCGCTCTTGGTGGGGCGCGCGTACCGGTAGCCGAACTCGACATTCTCGTAGACCCAATCGCAGATCGCCTGGACGCACGCCCAGCCCGGCGGGAAGCGCCCGAACAGGTCCCAGGCGATGTCGCCCATCCGGTCCACCTCGCAGTAGCGGCTGGGGAGCAGGAACTCCAGGCACTCGTCGGGGAGGTCTTCGACGTCGTGGTGGACGGCGTCCGGCTTGATCGGCAGGGGGACGCCGCTGTCTTCGATGACGAAATCGCTGCACAGGCGCAGCTCACCGGGGGCCGCGAGCAGGCGCGTACTGCGGTTGCCGAAGCGGTCAATGAACTCCGTGGTGGGCGTCTCCGGCGTGACCCGCAGCCGCTCCGGCCGGCGCAGGTCCGCCGCCCGGTCGGGCAGCGTGTGCAGCAGGAGAATCATGGGGAGGGGTCTCGGAACGTCAAACACGATCTCGTAGCCAAGGCGAATGAACATGGGGTCTTTCTCTCCAGTGGGCGGGGACGGATCGCCCAGCATCTTCGTCTTACCCGAAGTGTGGGCTGACAACGCACGGCCCCTGCAAGACGGGGCCGCTTGATTTCCAACGCGAGCATCAGCGAGGGGATAGGAAAGCGAGATAATCCCGCCGGCCGCCAAAATCCGTGATCTCGGTCGCCGCTTCCATCGCGAACGGCTTCCAGACAAATCCATTCACGACAAATCCGCCCGCCAGTTTCACACTGCCGATGCCGAGCGGCGCGGGAACGTCGGCGATAAAACTGCCAAAGGTCGAAGTCCCTCTGCCGGGGATCGAAGCCACCAAGCAGGTTCTGCGGGAGCGGATGAGACCGCCCCCGGAAGAGCAGGGGATGCGCGCGGGCTTTGAGCCGCTTTACACGGTTTAGGACATCATTGAGGAAGAGGAAGCCGAACTCGCCCGTTCCAGCCGTCGGCCTGTCGAGGCAGGACAGGCGGCGTAGGGGGTTGAGTCAGAAAAGGGCCGGGAGAGCGCTGCTCTCCCGGCCTTTTTGTCGCGCTTAGGGCTTAGAGGGAGTGACCCGGAAGTCCGCACTCCCCGTTGTCCCCTCTGCGACCGTCACGGTGGCTCCCCTTTCCACCCCTCGCTCCTTGTAACGGTCGTCGGCGATATACACGCGGCTCTGTCCAGGCGCGACCCGCAGGCGATACCGCCCGAGGGAGTCCGTCCGAGTCGAGATGATTGCCGCGCTCGACGCCGGGCGGTGCGGCCCGTAACTGCCGACGGAGACGCCGGGGATCAGTTTCCCGCTATCGTTCGTGACAGTCCCGGTGACAAAACCGCCCGGCGTCAGCATCAGGTCGGGGACATGAACAGTGGCACCCTTCCTGCCGGACACGCCTTCCGCAGCGGCGGCGACCAGCCCAGTGTCGGGCTGGTTTCTCGCCATGATGTCGTCAGGAACCACGAGGACGTTATAAGCCAGGTTTTCCCCCACATAAAGTGTATAGGTGCCGTCCGGCCGGGTGTGGGTGAGGCTCGCTCCTTTCTCCAGAACCTCCTGCCAAGGCAGGCCGCTGCCGTCCAGTTTCGTCATGGAAGCATTTTGGATCTGCGCGACGATATGGACTTTGGCTGCCCCCGTGCCGTCGGAAAGGCGGACCTTTCCGGTCAGCGCCACGGTGCGGTATTCCGTCGGCGTACTGTCCGCTGTCATCTTCTTGATGAGGTCAGAGCCTCGCACACCCCCATAGGTGGCCGCTGCCCCGACGAGCGCCAGGGCGGCGGCCCCGGCGAACACCTTCATCTTTGCGATCTTCATGGCGTGTAACACTCCTTCTGTGATCTGAGAAACGGGGCCAGGAACTGTGCCGGGCGTGATTTGTGCGACAGCCGCGACGACGGGCGCGGGGGCGGCTGTGGCGGCGTGGGCAGTCAGCAGGACCGCGAGGGCCACGCCCGGCACGACGACGCCTTCCTTGCCTAAGAACTTCCGCATCTTTTCCAAGGCCCGCGTCACGCGCTTGCGGGCTGCCTCTTCCGACAGGCCCAGGGCCGCGCCCGCCTCGGCGAAGGTCATCCCCTGGAAGAAGCGCAGCAGGACGCACCGGCGCTCGCCTTCCGCCAGGGCCGCCAGGGCGGGGTTCAGCAGCGGCTCGATCTCGGCCCAGGCGGCGTCCGTTTCTTCCGTCGCAGGCACCAATCGCGCCGCCCTTTCCTCGTAAGCCTTCCGCCGCGCTTCTCGTGTCCGCGCGTTTTTGGCCGCAAAACGGGCCGTCTGGAAGAGCCAGCCGGACAGGACGACGTGGCGGCTCAGGGAGGGCGCTTTGCGGGCGAGGATCAGGAAGACGGCCTGGGTCACGTCTTCCGCCGCCTCGGTGTCGGCCAGTTCGCGGCGGCAGACCGAGTAGACCAGAGTGAGATAGCGCGCCGTCAGGGCGGCGAAGGCTTCCTGTGAGTTTTCTTCCACGAACCGCCGCAGCAACCGCCGGTCGTCCATGCGCGATCCTCCTTTCTGTTGGCTTTCACCCTGTTATCTACGGCCGGAGGCGAAAGCGGACACGATTCCGCCCGGCCCGGCGAAAATCTTTCCGGCCCCGGCTTGGGGTATAATGACGGGGTATGGCCTATATCTCCCTTTACCGCAAATACCGGCCGCAGACGTTCGAGGATGTCGTCGGGCAGGAGCACGTCACGACGACGCTTCGCAACGCCATTATTGAGGGGCGGATCGCCAGCGGGTATCTGTTCACCGGCACGCGCGGGACGGCCAAGACGACCTGCGCGCGCATCCTCGCCAAAGCCCTGAACTGCATCGGGCCGGACGGCGCGCGGGACGCCCCTAACCCCGAACCCTGCGGCGTCTGCGGGCCGTGCAAGGGCATCGCGTCGTCGTCGTTCGTGGACGTGCTGGAGATGGACGCCGCCTCGCACGGCAAGGTGGACGACGTGCGCGACCTGGTGGCCTCCATCAAGTTCCCGCCGATGGAGGGGCGCTACAAGGTCTACATCATTGACGAGGCCCATCAGCTCTCGCGGGACGCGATGGATGCGTTCCTCAAAACATTGGAAGAGCCGCCGGACCGGGTGGTCTTCGTCCTCGCCACGACCGAGCTGGACAAGCTGCCGATCACCATCGCCTCCCGCTGCCAGGTCTACGAGTTCAAGCGCGGGTCGGTCGCGCAGATCGGGGCAAGGCTGACCGAGGTGCTGCACGCCGAGGGGGTCCAAGCCGACCCCGCCGCCGTGACGCTCATCGCCCGTGCCGCCGACGGCTCGTACCGCGACTCGCTCTCGCTCTTGGAGCAAGTGCTGGCGTACCAGCGCGAACACGTCACGAAGGAAGACGTCACCGTCGTGCTGGGCACGATTGACGACGACCTACTCTCCCAGGTGGTAGACCTGATCGCCGACTCAGACGCCGCCGGGGCGTTCGCCCTCGCCGGGTCCATTCTGGAGAGCGGCAAGGACATCCGGCAGTTCCTGAAGAGCCTGGCCGAGCGGTTCCGGGACATGCTGTTCGTCGGCGTCGGCGCCCGCCCCGCCGCGCCGGGCGAGATGAACGACAGCGCGGGGATGCGCGCCCAGGCCGCCCGATTCGCGCCCGCCGCGCTGCTCCAAGCCTTGGAAACGCTGACGGCGGCGGAGGGGGAGACCAAGCGTTCCAACCAGCACCGGCTGCTGCTGGAAATGGCCCTGCTGCGCCTGATGCGGCGGCCGTCCCAACCCGCCCCGCCGTCCCCGCCGACGTTCGCCGCGCCGCCGTCCAGCAATGGCAACGGGGTCAAGGCAGCCCCCGCACCGGTCCTGACCCTCGTGCCGTTGGAAGC
>CAXTWM010000100.1:0-14378 GCA_964247915.1 uncultured Armatimonadales bacterium
GGCCATAGGGGGTGGGGGGACCTTTAGGATGCGGCTCGGAACTTAAGAGGCGGCGCGCAGTTCGGGCGTCGCGCCCGGCATGGCGGCGACGCGGGCGCGCACCATGTCGCCGGTGATGACGACCTTCTGGACGTCGCGCTGGGACGGGACCTCGTACATGATGTCCTGCATCACCTGCTCGATGATGGTCCGCAGGGCGCGCGCCCCCGTCGAGCGCTTGATGGCCTCCTCGGCGATGGCGTGCAGGGCGTCCTCGGTGAAGCGCAGGTCCACGCCGTCGAACTCAAAGAACTTGCCGTACTGCTTGACCAGGGCGTTCTTCGGCTCGGTGAGGATGCTGACCAGCGCCGCGTGGTCGAGCGAGCGCAGCGTCGTGACGACGGGGAGCCGCCCGATGAACTCGGGGATCAGGCCGTAGCGCAGGAGGTCTTCGGGCATGACGTGGCCCAGCATGTCGCCCGCCCGCCGGTCACGCTTGCTGGGGATGCTGGCGCGGAATCCCAACGACTTCTGGTTCAAGCGGCGCTCGATCGTCTCTTCCATGCCCTCGAACGCGCCGCCGCAGATGAACAGGATGTTGGTCGTGTCTATCTGCACATACTCCTGCTGGGGGTGCTTGCGCCCGCCCTGCGGGGGGACGTTGGCGATGGTGCCTTCCAGAATCTTCAGCAGGGCCTGCTGGACGCCCTCCCCGGACACGTCGCGCGTGATGCTGGGGCTGTCCGACTTGCGGGTGATCTTGTCAATCTCGTCAATGTAGATGATGCCGCGCTGGGCGTTCTTGACGACAGTCTGGATGTTCTCGCCGTTGTCCGCCGCTTGGAGCAGCTTCAGCAGGATGTTTTCCACGTCCTCGCCGACGTAACCCGCCTCGGTGAGCGAAGTGGCATCCGCGATGGCGAAGGGCACATTAAGAATCTTGGCGAGCGTCTGGGCGAGGAGCGTTTTGCCGCTGCCGGTCGGGCCGAGCAGGAGGATGTTGCTCTTTTGCAGCTCCACATCGGAGCTTTGGACGTTGATGCGCTTGAAGTGGTTGTAGACGGCGACGGCCAGCGTCCGCTTGGCTTCTTCCTGGCCGACGACGTACTGGGAGAGGATTCGATAAATCTCTTTGGGCTTGGGAATGGCGCCGACGCTGCTGTAGTCGTCCGCCTGCTGCACGTCGGAGCGGATGATCTCGTTGCACAGGTCCACGCATTCCAGGCAGACGCCCCCGTGGACTCCCAGAATCAGCTTTTTCACCTGCTCGCGGCCCTTGCCGCAGAGCAGGCAGCGGCTGTCGTTGCGCTCGTTGCCGATTCTCGCCATGTCCGTCCTTTGTGTTCAGAAGCCCCGGCCCCGCTCGCGGGGCCGGGGCGGTGGTGACTACCGGCCCAGCACGGTGTCAATGATGCCGTAGTCCACGCCCTCTTGCGGCGTCATCCAGTAGTCGCGGTCCACGTCGCGCGAGACCTGGGAGAACTCCTTGTTGCAGTTCTCGGCCAGAATCTCGGTCAGCTTCTCCTTGAAGCTCATCACGAGCCGGACCTGAATCTCAATGTCCGAGGGCGTCCCCGAGAAGCCGGCGCTGCCCTGGTGGATCATGATGCGCGAGTTGGGGAGGGCGGCCCGCTTGCCCTTGGTGCCGCCCGACAGCAGCACCGCCCCCATGGAGGCGGCCATGCCGACGCAGGTGGTGGCGATGTCGGGCTTGATGTGCTTCATGGTGTCGTAGATCGCCAGGCCCGCCATGACGTCGCCGCCAGGCGAGTTGATGTAGACCTCGATGTCCTTGTCGGGGTCCTCTTTTTCGAGAAAAAGGAACTGGGCGACGATGATGTTCGCCATCGTCGGGTGTACCTGATCGCCGATGAAGACGATGCGGTCTTTCATCAGGCGCGACCAGAGATCATAAGCGCGCTCGCCGCGCGGGCTTTGCTCGATGACTGTCGGTATCCAGGTCATTCGTTTCCACCTCCTCCAGCGCTTTCCTCCAGCGCGTCTGCCGCCTCGTCGGCGGCGTCCTCCGTGGCTTCCTCGGCGCTGTCGGCGGAGACGACCTTTTCCTCGATTATGGCCGATGACCGCAGAAAGTCCAGCACTTTTTTCGCCTGCGCCCGGTTCCGCAGGGCGTCCATGCCGCCGCTGCCTTCCAGCACGGCGCGGACGGCGGCGGGCGAGGTCCGCTCCTCCCCCGCGCGCTCGGCCAGGGCGGCGTTCAGGTCTTCGTCGGTCAGCGCCAGGTTCTCGGCGTCGTTGACCTTGCCCAGCACCAGCCCGACCTCGATCCGCTTGGCGGCGGCCCCCGTGATCTCGCTGACGAGTTGGTCCTGCGTCTTGCCGATCCGCTCCAGGTACTCGGGGACGGTGACGTTCTGCCGTTCCAGGCGGCCCATCAGCTCCTTGATGTCGTCTTCCACCTCGGATTCGACCAAGACGGGCGGGTACTTGACGGTGGAGTTCGCCAGGATCTGATCAATCAGCTTGCTGTCCGCCTCGCTTTCGGCGCTGGCGGCCAGTGATTTCTCCATGTCCACGCGCATCTCGCGGCGCAGCTCGTCCACGGTCTGGTAGCGGCCGTTGGACAGCTTCTGGGCCAGAGCGTCGTCGAGTTC
Source organism: uncultured Armatimonadales bacterium (assembly GCA_964247915.1). Lineage (GTDB taxonomy): Bacteria > Armatimonadota > Armatimonadia > Armatimonadales > Capsulimonadaceae > JANXMY01. Next base: position 2,595 of record CAXTWM010000100.1, read on the forward strand.
GGGAATCTGCTTCTCGTGAATCTCGTTGACCGAGATGGTGAACTCGGCCTCCTCGCCCGCCAGTTCCTCATCGGGGTAGTTTTCGGGGTAGGTCAGGGTGAAGGTCTTCTCCTCGCCCTTGGTCATGCCGACGAGCTGCTCGTCGAAGCCGGGGATGTTGTCCGCGCCGATCTCGATCATGGTGGGCCGCGCCTCGGCGGCGTCGGGCTTGGCGTCCACCAGGGCCGCGAGGTCCGCGACGATCAAGTCGCCCACCTGGGCGGGGCGCTCGACGACGGGGAAGTCCGCCGCGCGCTCGCGCATCCGCTGGAGCTGCGCCTCGACGTTCTCATCGGTCAGCTCGTACTTGGGCTTCTCAACGGTCAGGCCGGTGTAGGTCCCCAGCTCGACTTCGGGCCGGAGCGGGACGATGGCTTTGAAGATGAAGGGCGTGGCGGTCATGTCGAGCTGCACCAGCTCCAGCTTGGGCTGGGCGAACGGCTCGACGGCCTCCTGCTCCAAGGCTTCGGCATAGGCCGGCTCGACCAGGATTTCCGCCGTGCGCTGCCGGACATCGGCTTCGGGGACGCGCTGCTTGACGAACGAGAGGGGGGCTTTGCCCTTGCGGAAGCCGGGGACGCTGACGTACTTGCCGTACTCGCGGTAGGCGCGGTCCACGGCGACGACGACTTTGTCCGGCTCGACTTCAATGGTGAGGACGGCTTGACACGGCTCAAGCGCCTCTTTGGTGACCTGCATGATGGATGGGCTACTCCTGTGTGCTGCTTCGGGACATTTCAAACATTAGGACAAAACGGTGCGGGAGAATGCGGCGTTTCGTTGGGCCATAGTGTACCATAGAGGGCGGAAGGTTGTCAACGAACGCGCCCCTCGCGGCTGCCCTTGACGGGGAACGCTTGCTTAGGCTATTATGTTGATGAAACATCGGCTTGCTCCTTGACGTAGAGGCCGTGGAGGATAGACGCAGATACGACTCGCATATCCCGTAGTCATCGCTCTCGGCTTCTCATTCGTCCCGCTACTGGCACAGGGGCAAGCATCCACCCATGTGAAGCATCGGGCTGGTAAGATCGCCTCACCTAAACCAGCACGCAGACCGATCCGGTCGGGTACTTATGAGTACGCTTACAGCACCAGCTACCTGCCTTCTCATGTACTGTCCTCTGCGCCCCGTCATGCGCCGCTAGGAATGGGGCGGCTGGTGGACAGCCCTCCACTGTCCACATCAGCTATCTCTGGCTTTCCATTTGGCGTCGAGCGCTTCTCTGTGGTTGGAGGGAGCTTTGAGAAAGACAGACTGTTCATTACGAACAGCAGGGGTATTACAGAAAAGTACCCTATTCCTTGATCCCAAAACTTTTCTCCTGATTCCAGTGTTTTGACAGAATATTATGCTTATGAAGACACCTCTCCTCAATAAAACGGCTCGCCTCGCGGCGGTTCTGGCCCCGACGGCATTGCTGGCGGGGGCGACGCTGCTACTGACGGGTGGGGCACCAAAGCCCGCCGCCCATAATGTTTTGCCTGCCGCCGCAGACAGCATGAACACCTACGCGGACCACAGGGCGACGGTGTTTGTCTTTCTGTCCACGCAATGTCCCGTGTCCAAAGTGTACGCGCCGCGACTGAACGCGCTGGCGCGTGAGTATGGGGCGCGCGGCGTTCAGGTGGTCGGCGTGTTTTCCAACATGCAGGAAGGTCAGGCCGAGGTCACGGCTTACGCTCAGGGACGGGGAATAACCTTCCCGGTCGTGCGGGACGGCGACGCGGCGATGGCAACACGGTTCGGCGCGACCATGACGCCGCAGGCGTTTGTCGTCAATCCGGCGGGGACAGTCGTGTATTCCGGGCGCGTGGATGACAGCGCGGACGCCTCAACGGTGCATCATCGGGACTTGAAGGACGCGCTGGACGCGGTCCTGGCGGGGCGGCCCGTGGCGCGGGCCAAAACGGTCGCCTTCGGGTGCATCATCCGGCGGCCCGCCGCGCTCGTGGCGTCGTCGCAGATCACCTACGCCCGCGACGTGGCCCCGATCTTGCAGCGGCAGTGCGAGACGTGCCACCGGCCCGGACAGATCGGGCCGATGGCGCTGAACTCTTACGCCCAGGCGGCGGCGTGGCGCGGGGACATCAAGCGGTACACCGAGAGTCGGCAGATGCCGCCGTGGAAGGCCGATCCGGGCGCGGGCGACTTCCAGGACGCGCGGCGTCTGAGCAGCCACGAGATCGCAACGCTGGCGCGATGGGCCGACGCGGGCGCCCCCGAGGGCGACCCGAAGGACCTGCCCGCGCCGCCGCACTTCCACGACGACTGGGCGCTGGGCACGCCGGATATGGTCTTGGAGCCGTCCCGCGCCTACCATGTGGACGCGGACGGCGGGGACGTGTACCGCTGCTACGTCATCCCGACCGACTTCACCCAGGACCGCTACGTCTCCGCCGTGGACGTGCAGCCGGGCAACCGCGCCGTGGTGCATCACGTCATTGCCTTCATTGACGGCGACGGCAAATCCGCCAACCTAGATGGGCACGAGAAGGAACCGGGGTACACGAGCTTCGGCGGAGTCGGGTTCACGCCGACGGGCGCGCTCGGCGGCTGGGCGCCGGGCATCACGGCTCATTATCTGCCAGCGGGCGTCGCGACGCAGGTGCCGAAGGGGGCGCGGATCGTCCTGCAAGTGCATTACCACAAGGACGGCAAACCGGAGACGGACCTCTCACGAGTGGGCATCTACTTCGCCAAGGGGCCGGTGGACAAGACCCTGCACGTCATCCCGGTCATCCACGGCCTGCAAATCCCGGCCGGTGCCTCGCGCTACACGGTCAGCACGACCTCGGCCCCGTCGCCCGTGAACTACCACCTGATCGCGGTCACGCCGCACATGCACCTGCTGGGGCGCAAGATGGCGCTGACGGCGATCAAGCCCGACGGCGCCCGCGTCCCCCTGGTCTCGGTCCCGGACTGGGACTTCAACTGGCAGTCCACCTACTTCTACAAGAAGCCGCTGGCCCTGCCGGTCGGGACGCGCGTCGTGATGACCGCGACCTACGACAACTCGGCCCGCAACCCGCGCAACCCGAACACTCCGCCCAAGGCGGTGACCTGGGGCGAGCAAACGACGGACGAGATGTGTATCGCGTTCCTGCATTACACCCTGGACCGCGAGCATTTGGCCGTCCGGGACCACCCCTCGGGGCCGGTGGCGCAGAAGTAGAGCGGCGCGGGGAGGGGGCACGGTTGCCGTGCCCCCCTCTTTTTGCCTCAACCCGCCGGGCGCGGGCGGTACAACTGCCGGGCATGAGGCTCCGCCGGCCCGTCATAGGTCGCCAGCAGGGCGTCGTACTTGTCCCGCGCCTCCTGCGGCCAGTTGCCCGGCGCGCGCTGGACTTTCGCCGCCATCTGCGCCTGGATCGGGTCCGGCATCGCGCGCAGGTCCGGCTGATACCAGAGCGTGATCAAAGTCCGCCGCTCGTCCGTCTCGTTCGCATGGGCCGCGTGGAGCAGGCGCGCGTCGCCGATCAGCAGGTCCCCGGCCCGGACGGGCACGTCCACCTCGTCGGGCCGGGTCGAGAACTCGGGCAGGCTCAGGTCTCGCGCCTGGCTGAGTAGGGCCGAGTGCGGCTCTCGCAGGTCATCGTGGAGCGGGTTGTGGCGGACGTGCGAGCCGGGGATGACGCGCAGGCAGCCGTTCCGGCGGGACGTGTCGGACAGGTAATACATGGCGAAAAGCTGCGCCGGGTCCGGCCCGAAGGAATACGGGTCGTCCCAGGCGAACCAGTCATAGTGCCAGAAGAGGGGCGGGCTGTGGCCGGGCTTGGAAATGACGTAGCCGTCGGAGAAGGTAGGGCGGGGGAAGCCGAGCGAAACCAGCGCCCCGAGGGCGGCGGGGTCGGCGATCAGGTCGGCGAACAGCGGGTCGCCCGTCGTCGGCAGCAGGCTGCCCTGCGCCCTTAACTTCTCCGCCTGCTCGGGCGGCAGGGCGTCCAGCATCGTGTCACAGGCCGCGCGCAGTCGGGCGACCGTTTCGGGCGACAGGACGCGCTCGAACCGACAGTAGCCGTCTCGGAGGAGCTGTTCGCGCTTCTCACTATCCATTCTGGTATCGGCAGTCGTCATCTCGTGTCTCCTCGTTGTTGGATAGAAGCTATTGTGGCCGGAGCGGACGCCGGCGGCAAGGGCGAGGAGTGACACAAGAAGGGACTTTTTACGCTTCTTCCTGCGCCGGATCTTCCTGCGCCGGGACATCAGAGTAGGTGCGGCGGGCCGCGCCGAGGCTGCGCCGGTACTCGCCCGGCGTCCGGCCCGTGGCCCGGCGGAAGACGCGGGTGAAGTAGCCCGCCTCCTCAAACCCGCACATCTCGGCGACGGCGGCGACCGTGTGGTCGGAGCTTTCGAGCAGGTGCCGCGCGCGCTGGAGCCGCAGGTCGCGGAGCATCCGCATGGGGGCGACGCCGTAGGCCTGCCGGAAGGCGCGGTCCAGGTGGTTCGGCTGCAAGTGGGCGAACGCTGCGATGTCGTCACGGACAAGCTTCCGGTCGAGGTGCTGGCTGAGGTAGACGATCAACCCGGAGAACCTGTCCTGGGCCGTCATCAGGGCGGGCGGGCGCGGCGGGCTGCCACTCGCCTCCCAGCTTTCCAGCACCAGAGCCAGTATCTGCAGGGTCAGCGCGGAAACCTGCACGTCGCGGAAGGCGGACGGCCCCTCCCAGGCCCGCAGCAAGGGGTCGAACAGGGCGGAAAAGGCCCTTGGCTCCGCCAGCGGCACGACGGGGGCCACAGGGTAACGCCGGAACAGGGCGAGGCCGGGGCGGAGGTCACACTCGAACACGATCCACTCGTGCGTTCCGGGCGCTTCGGCGTATTCGGCATACGGCAGGGACGGGGGGTGGACCATCACCGTGCCGCGCGGGGCGGCGTGGCGCTTCCCGCGCGTCAGCGTCTCCACGTCCCCCTCCCGGACGAAGCTGAGTGCCCAGTGTCCGTGCTCGATCTCGGCCTGGAGCGACCGGTAGGGGGTGCGGGCGACCTGATAGACCGAAAGCTGAGTCTGATGATGAACGGCATCCGTCATGGGAGCGGCAGGCTGTCCAAAAACTTGCCCGCCCACTCGACGCTGCGGCGGAGCATGTTGTCGGTGTAGGAGTGGCCCAGTCCGGGATAAATCTCCAGGGCCAGGCGGTCGGGGTGGGCGGCATAAAGTGGGCGCAGCCGCTCTTCCAAGGCGACCACGCCGTCCGGGAATACGACCTCGTCAGTGGCGCCGTGCAGCATCAGCAGGGGCCGGGGCGGGAGCGAGGCTGGGAGCAGGTCGAGCGGGTTCAGCCGGACCGCCCGGTCATAGGCGGGGTGGCCCGGCCCCAGCCCGAACCGGCGCAGGGGGCCGGCCCAATCCGGGCTGCCCATCGCCACGGTCGCAACTCGCAGGCGCGGCTCGGCGGCCAGCGCGGCGAAGGTGATGTAGCCGCCCAGCGAGATGCCGTGGACGGCGGCCCGGCCCGCGCCGTAGTGGTCTAGCAGGCGCGAAACGTCCTGCGCGGTCCCCTCGATCATGTCCGCTGCGGTGCCGAAGTAGTCCGACCCCAGCCGCGCCTCACGCTCCCCGGCGCCGGGCCGCTCGCCGTGCAGCCGGATGTCCAGGCCGACGGCCCGGCAGCCGATCCGGGCGAACTCATACAAGGCGAACAGCATCCTCTCCTTGCTGCCCCCCAGCCCGTGCAGCACCAGCGCCAGCGGCGCGTCGGCCCCCAGCACTTCTCGGCTGACGACCAGGACCGGCAGGTCGCCGGTCAGCCGTTCGTGTGACAGCGTATACCGTTCCGCCATTCTTCCCTCCTGTTATCCTTCCGCCGCCAGCGCCAGCAGCAGGAGCAGGACGCGCTGGCCGCGCGGCGTGATCCCGTATTGGTTCCGGCTGGACTGCGCGATCAGCCCGGCGTGCATCAGGTCCCGCAGGTGGTGGTACAGGCTGCCCGTGCTCAGGTTCGTCGTCTCACCCAGCGCGGCCGCGCTCTCCGCCTCGCGGCCCAGCAGCGCGCGCAGGAGGGAAACCTTCTGCGGGGACGACAGCGCATAGCCGAGCAGGGCCGCCGCCTCGTCCGTCGTCTTCGCGATCTGCGCCGCCGTTACGACCACCGCGCCGGTCTTGAACGGCGCGTCGCCGTCACCCGAAGCGGGCCGACTGACGCTGTACTGCACCACCCCGTCCGCCTTGCCCTTCGATCCCGGCGCCGGCTCCTCCGATGGGGCGGTGTCGGGCTTCCGCTCGGCGCGCTGCTCAGCGACCAGCGCTTGCAGCTGCCGGATCTCCTGGCGCATCTCCGCCTGCATCTGCTTCAAGGCTTCTTTTGTTTGTTTGTCCACGCCGAACCTGCTTTTTTGTAGTATTGTAACAGCAGAAAAGAGCTTTGTCAAGCAGCATAGACAAGAAACGCGAACCTGGGTATACTGACGGCGAGTGCGAAACATGTGTGATAAGGCGAATAGCCGCTAGGGGGTCCGCGTGTCAAAGATTTTGGTCGTGGATGACGAAGAGCCGATCGTTGATGCCATCTCGTACAACCTCAAAAAAGAGGGATTCGACGTCGAAACGGCGGGCGACGCCGACGAGTGCATGAACCGCTTCCTGTCCGGCAGCCCGGACCTGGTCCTGCTGGACGTGATGCTGCCCTCCGGCAGCGGGCTGGACTTGTGCCGCCGCCTGCACCGCCACAACGCTTCGCTGCCCGTCCTGCTCCTGACCGCCCGCGCCGCCGAGGCCGACTGCCTGCGCGGGTTCGACGCGGGCGCGGACGATTACGTCGTCAAGCCGTTCTCCATGCGCGAGCTGATGGCCCGCGTCCATTCCCACCTCCGCCGCCGTGCCCACGCCGAAGCCCAGCCCGGCAGCCCGACGGCGGAGAGGAGCCGGACCCTCGTTGTAGACAACCTGGAGATCAACGCCGACCGGCGCGAGATTTTGAAAGACGGTCACCCGCTGACTCTGTCCCGCAAGGAGTTCGATCTGCTGACCCTACTCACCGCGCACCGGGGCCGGGTCTTTGACCGCCAGACATTGCTTTCGCGCGTCTGGGGCGAAGACTGTTATGTGGACGACCGGACGGTGGACGTCCACATCCGGTGGCTGCGCGAGAAGCTGGAGCCGGTCCCGGCCAAGCCCGAACTGCTGCTGACGGTACGCGGCATCGGCTACAAATTCAAAGGTTGAGCGAAGGGTTGAACGGGTGAGTCTGTTTCCCTGGACGCGCCGGACGAAGGACGATCCGCCTGCCGGCGACCCTGTCGCTGACTCCGGTCTGCCCGACTCCGCCTTGTGGCAAGCGCTGCTCCAGACCACGGAGGATGCCGTTTTGGTGGCGGACGCCGAGGGGCGCATTTTGCTGTCCAACCCCATCGCCACTTCTTTGTTTGGTGCCTCGGCGGGCGGTACGCTGCTGGCCCGCACCCTGAGCAGCGACCTGGAAGAGTTGTACCGCGCCGCCATCCGCCGCCGGAGCGGTGTCGAGCGTGAAGTGACCCTCAGCCAGCCTTCAGTCCGCACCCTGCACGTCCGCATCACGCCCGTTGGGGCAGACCAATACCTCCTCGTCCTGCGCGACCTGACCGAGTTGCGCCGCCTGGAGCGCGTTCGCCGCGACTTCGTCGCCAACGTCTCCCACGAACTGCGGACCCCGCTCACGTCCGTCAAGGCCATGGCCGAGACTCTGCTGGACGGCGCGCTGGAGGACCGGGACGCCGCCCCGCGCTTCCTCCAGACCATCATCCGCGAGTCCGACCGGCTGGTCCGCCTGTCCGCCGATCTGCTCGACCTGTCCCGCGTCGAGGCGCGCGGCATCGAGAAGACGCCGATTGACCTGACCGCCCTCGTCGCCGAAGTCGCCTCCCGGCTGGCCCCGCAGGCCGAGAAGGCCGACATCACCTTCACCAACACCCTCCGCGCGCCCCTGGTCGTCCCCGCCGACCGTGATGAGATGGCGCAGGTGCTGGTCAACCTGCTGGACAACGCCATCGCCTACACCCCGCCCGGCGGCCACGTCACCCTGAGCGCGGTCGAGACCTCCGACGCCGTGACCGTCTCGGTCGCCGACACCGGCATCGGCATCCTGTCCCACGACATCCCCCGCCTGTTCGAGCGCTTCTACCGCGCCGACAAAGCCCGCAGCCGCGCGTCCGGCGGCACCGGCCTGGGCCTGAGCATCGTCAAGCACATCGTCGAGAACCACGGCGGGGCGGTGGGGGTGGAGAGCGAATACAACAAAGGCAGCGTCTTCAGCTTCACCCTGCCGAAGTCATAGGGAGCCGCTCAAGGCTTCTTCCTCCTCATGCTCCATAGCTTTCTCAGGCTTTTCGAGAACGCTGTGCCTAGCAACCATCCAACACCATAGAACATCGTTTGGCGCAAACTATAGGGGCGTCCCGTATAAGCATCGCACGCTATCTTGATTCCGCATCCCGTCGCATAGCAGGCAGTCCACCACAAAAACATTGCGACTGGCCGAGGTAAATGGAAGTGTAGTATTAACGGAGGCTTGCCTCGCTCCGGCGGCACAAAGGTTGGAGCGGGCGGCCAGACGGTGGGTTGTTCAAGTGTGTCCATAGGATCGCCCCCCTGCCCTGAAGGGCAGGTCTATACGGAAGGGCCGCCCCTTTGGGGCTGGGGATAAGGTTTTGGTCAGCGGGGATATGTTCCTAATCCCCGCCCTCCGGGGCAGCCTCCGCCTCAACTTCCCGGCCGCGCCTGTATCCGCTGCGCGAACTGCTCCACGGCGTACCCGATCGTGTTCAGGGAACGGTCGAAAATCCCCTTGAAGCTCTGGGCCAGCGGCAGGGGCACTTCCAGGCCGAAGCTGACGCGGCTGGGGTTGGCGTCCTCCATCAGCGTGACCTTGACGGCTTTCACAGCCTTGTTGATGTCGTTCGCGGCTTCCAAAGCTTGCGCGCGGCTCGTCAGGGCGTCCGCGAAGTCGAAGTAGGAATAGAGGTTGAAGAAGTTCGGGTCGTTTGCGTCCGGGATGGTGAAGTAGGTCCGGCCCTCCTTCTTGAATACAATCCCCATGTCCCCCTCCGGAGCAGGAAAGTAGCCTTCTTCTTTCAAGAAGGTCATCAGCATCTCTTTGGTGTTAGCCATTCCGTGTCTCCTTATTCATTCAGCCAGCGGGCGGCGTCTTTGGCGTGGTAGGTGAAGATCAGGTCCGCCCCCGCGCGCTTGATGGATGTCAAGATCTCCAGGGCGGTCGCCCGCTCGTCCAGCCAGCCGTTCGCTGCCGCAGCCTTCACCATCGCGTACTCGCCCGACACGTTGTAGGCGGCGACCGGCAGGTGCGTCATCTCGCGCACGTCCCGGATGATGTCCAGGAACGCCAGGGCGGGCTTGACCATGACCATATCCGCGCCCTCGGCGATGTCCTGTTCCACTTCCTTCAGCGCCTCGCGCCGGTTCGCCGGGTCCATCTGATAGGTCCGCCGGTCCCCAAATTGCGGCGCGCTGTCCGCCGCCTCCCGGAACGGGCCGTACATCGCCGAGGCGTACTTAGCGGCATAGGACAGCAGGGGCGTGTCCGAAAACCCCTGGGCGTCGAGCGCGTGACGCAGGGCGGCGACCCGCCCGTCCATCATGTCGGAAGGCGCGACGATGTCCGCCCCGGCAGCGGCGTGAGAAACGGCGGTGCGGGCCAGCAGGTCCAGCGAGGGGTCGTTCAGGATGCGCTCGCCGGACGCGACGCCGCAGTGCCCGTGGGACATATACTCGCACAGGCAGACGTCGGTGAAGACCAGCAAGTCGGGATTGTCGGCTTTCAGGGCGCGGACCGCCCGCTGGACGATGCCGTCATCGGCATACGCCCCCGTCGCCCGGTCGTCTTTGGACTCGGGCAGGCCGAACAGCAGGACGGCGGGCAGGCCCAGCGCGGCGATCTGCTCGGCCTCGACACGCAGGGCCTCCACGGTGAGCTGCGCGACGCCGGGCAGCGAGGAGATCGAGCGGCGCTCGCGCCCCACGCCCCCCATAACGAACAGGGGGTCAATCAGATCGCCGACGGAGAGCGCGGTCTCGCGCACCATCCCGCGCAGGGCAGGCGTCCCGCGCAGGCGACGCGAGCGGTGGCTGGGTTTCGGGTAGTCCATGAGGCCATTGTACCCGATGAATTACCCTGCCATCTCCACCGTCAGCCCCGGCTGGGGGCCGGGAAAGAGGATGGCATCCGCCCCCGCCGCGCGCAACGCCTCGACCGTCTTGTCCCGGTCGTGGGTCAGCGCCAGGATGGTCCCGCCGCCGCCCGCGCCGGCCAGCTTTGCCGCCGTCGCCCCGCCCGCCAGCGCGGCCTGAATCATGGCCTCGTTCGCCTCCCCGCTGCCGCCCAAATCGCGCACGACGGCATGGTTGCGGTTCATCAGGCCTGCCAGCGTGTCCCAGTCGCAGGACAGCAGGGCGCGCTTGCCGCGCCGGCCCAGACGCCCGACCTCCAGATACCCGTCCACGGCGGCCGGCTCGCCCCGCAGCCAGCGCTCGCGCGGGGACGTGTGGACCGTCCCGGAGTGGTGGCGGACGCCGGTATGGGCCAGGACAAAGGGCAGATCGCCGACGAAGGGGGCCAGCGGCTCGATCGTGGCGAACGGCGTGTCCTCGTCGGTCGTGTGGGCGCTGTTCTTGTCCCGGAAGTCCATAAAGTTCAGGCCGCCGAAGACCGTCATGTAGTGGTCCTGGAAGCCGCAGACGACGCCCAGCACGTCGTACTCGATCTGCCGGACCAGTTCCGCCGTCCCGTAGGGGTTCAGCCGCAGCCCCAGATGCGCCAGCAGGCAGCCGACGATGCAGGCCAGAATGGCGGTCGAGCCGGCCAGCCCCGCCTGCATCGGGATGTCCGTTTCGGCGGCCAGGTGGAACGGCGGCGCGGTGGCCGGGTCCACTTCCAGGGCGACCAGCGCGGCGCAGACGACGTTCAGATAGTCGCCGGGGCGCAGGGCCAGGTCGTCCGCCGACCGCAGCGTCCGGCTCCGCCCCGAAACCGTGATGACCGTCTCTTTGGTGTCCCGGCTCAGGGTGCAGTGTGCTCGTTCGCGCGTGGAGCAGGACAGGACGCTGCCGCCGTACATGTCGGTCGGGTTGCCGACCAGCCCGCAGCGGCCGGGGGCGGAGGCATGGATCATGCGCGGTTCTCCAGGAGGAACTGGACCATCTGAGGCAGATCGGGGAAGACCAGGTCGGGAGCAGGGTCAAGATCGCCTTGGGCGTAGGTTTCGGTGCCGCCCGAGAGGAGCAGGATCGTCTTCCCGACACCGGCGGCCCGCCCCGCCCCGATGTCCGTGGGCGAATCGCCCGCAAAGACCGTGTGCGCCAGCGTCAGCCCGAAGTCCTGTGCCGCTTCCAGCAGCATCCCCGGACCGGGCTTGCGGCGCGGGGACTGGTCCGCTGCCAGTTCCGTGCTGTAGTAGCAGCGGTCCAGATGTGCCCCCGCCTCCTGCCTCAGCGCCTCGCCCATGCGCCGCTCAATCGCCCGCAGATCGTCCATCGTCATCAGCCCCTTGCCGACCCCCTGCTGGTTGGAGATGACGATGACGGGCAGCCCGGCGTCGTTGAGCCACCGCACGGCCTTGGCGACGCCAGGCAGGACCACCAGCGCGTCGGCGGCCAGCAGATACCCGCCGGGGATGTGCGGGTTTAGCACCCCGTCCCGGTCCAAAAAGACGGCTTCAAGGATCATATGTAATTCGCTCAAACTCTTGCACAACGGCACCGGCCCTAAAGGGCCGGTCTACTCCCGGCTTCGCCGGTGGGCCGCCCCTTCGGG
>CAXTWM010000101.1:0-14301 GCA_964247915.1 uncultured Armatimonadales bacterium
CCGCCCCTCCCATCCCCCATGTCATCGTGCATCACGGCGTCGCCAACAACAGCCCCGAGCTGGTGCGTCTGTACCAGCGCTCCGACCTGTTCGTGCTGCCGACGCTGGCCGACTGCTACTCCCTGGTCGCGATGGAGGCCATGTCCTGCGGCCTGCCCGTCGTCATCTCGCGGCTCGGCGGCATCCCCGAGATCATCGCCGAGGGCCGAACGGGCTTCGGGCTGGAGCCGGGAGATTATCCGGCCCTCGCCCTGCGTTTGGACCAGCTCGTTTCCGATGCGGCCCTGCGGCAGCGGATGGGCGACGCTTCGCTCCAGTGGGCGCGCGAACGGTTCGACTGCCGGGCCAACCTGGGCCGCATCCTGGACGTGATGAAAGCCGCAGGGTGCCCATGAACCTCGGCTTCGCCCTCGAACACTCGCTGGGCCACACGACGCACGCGCAGAACCTCAAGGACGTCCTGCGAGGCCGCACCGACATCGTCCCGACCTACGTTGATCTGCCGTATGACGGCCTCCCCGGCGCGTGGACTCGCCTGCCCGGCGTCCGCTCCAACTGGTCGCTGCGGGCCTCGCTCGGGGCCTGGCTCGGCCTGCGGGGGCGGGCGGGGCGGCTGGACGGCGCGCTGTTCCACACGCAGGTGACGGCGCTGTTCTCGGCGGGCCTGATGCGGCGGATGCCGTCCGTGATCTCGCTGGACGCCACGCCGCTGCAATACGACGCGCTCGGAGCCTTTTACGGGCACGTCCCGAGCGGCGACGCCCGGATCGAAGCGCTGAAAAAGCGCCTGAACCAGCGCGCGTTCGGGGCAGCGCGGCATCTGGTCTCCTGGTCGCAGTGGGCCAAAGACTCGCTGGTTGCCGATTACGGCGTTTCCCCGGAGAAGGTCACGGTCATCCCGCCGGGCATTGATACAGACCGCTGGGACTTCGACCGCTCCGTCCCGCGCTCCGGGCCGGTCAACCTGCTGTTCGTCGGCGGCGACTTCGCGCGCAAGGGCGGCGACACCCTGCTGGAAGCCTTCGCGCGCCTGCCTGCCGCCCTGGACGTCCGCCTGCACCTCGTCACCAAGACGCGCGGGGTGGGGGAGGGCCTGCCCGGCGTGACGGTGTGGCGCGACGTCGCGCCGAATTCGGAGGCGCTCCTGCGGTTGTTCGCCCAGGCCGACCTGTTCGTCTTCCCGACGCGGGGCGACTGCCTGCCCCTCGCCGTCATGGAGGCGCTGGCCTCGGGCCTGCCCGTCGTCACGACCACCGTCGGCGCCCTGCCGGAAGCGGTCACGCACGGCGAGACCGGCTGGGTCGTGCCGCCGGACGACGCGGGCGCGCTGGCCGACGCGCTGGCCGCCCTGGCGGGGGACGGCGCGCTGCGGGCGCGGCTGGCTTGTCAGGCGCGGGCCGTCGGGCGGGAGCGGTTCGACGCCGCAAAAAATTATGGCCGCCTTGTCGAGACGGTGCGGGCAGTTGGCACGGTTCATGCATAAGAGGAACAGCATGACTAACTCCCGTGCGGCCAAAACGCTGCTGCTGATTCCGAGCGTCCTCAAGACCGGGCTGGACGACGAGGTGAGGGCGGACCGGCACCCGACCATGGACTACCACGCGCTCGCCGCCGCCCTGCGCGACCGCCACGGCCTGGCCGTGGACATCCTCGACTACGCCGCTGTGGACGCGGACGCCACGCCCGCCGTCCGCCTGGCCCGGAAACTCGGCGGGCGCGACGCCGCCCTGGCCGCCCTGGCGTTCGCCCGCCGGAAGGACTACGCGGCCATCTTCTCGAACGGGGAGAACGTCGGCGTGCCGCTGGCCCTGCTCCTGGGGGCCGTGCCGCGCGGGCCGGGCCATGTGACCATCGGCCACCGGCTTTCGACGCGCAAAAAGCAGGTCTTCTTCCGGGTTCTGAAGGCGCAGCGCCGGCTGGACAAGATCTTCGTCTACGCGCAGGCGCAGTACGACTGGGGGGTGGACCGGCTGGGGATCGCGCCGGAAACGCTGGCCCTGATCCCGTTCCACGCCGACGACCGCTTTTACCGCCCGCTGGCCGCCCCCGTCAACCCGAATCAGATCTGCTCGGCGGGCCTGGAGTGGCGGGATTACCCGACCTTGATCGAAGCCGTGGCCGCCCTGCCCCACCTGTCCGTCAAGCTGGCCGCCGCTTCGCCGTGGTCCAAGCACGAGGACCAGACGGCGGGCCGCGCGCTGCCGCCGAACGTGGACGCCCGCCGCTACGACTACGCCGGGCTGCGCGCGCTCTACGCCGAGTCCAGCTTCGTGGTCGTGCCGCTGCGCGAGACGGACTTCCAGGCGGGCGTGACGACCATCCTGGAGGCGATGGCGATGGGCAAGGCCGTCGCCGCCACGCGGACCACGGGCCAGACGGACGTCATCACGGACGGCGAGAACGGGCTGCTCGTCGCGCCGGGCGATGTCGCCGGCTGGCGGCGGGCGATCACGCGCCTCCAGGATGACGACGGCCTGCGCGAGCGGCTGGGTCGCAACGCCCGGCGCTGGGTGGAAGAGAACGCGGCCCTGGACCGCTGGGCCGCGCGCCTGGCCCAGTCCGTCAGCGAGGCCGCCCGGAGCGCTCCGGAGGGTCAGGCAGGGCGTCACACCCGGTCCTCGACCATCGGCGCGTGACCCTCGGACCACGCTCCGTAATATTTCTTGCATGAATTTCACGCCACACGGCACTTTGGCATGGTTTGTGCATAGCTAATCTACGGGGGAGGGCTTCACGGCCCCTTCCCGGTTTCAAAAAGGTTGTACTCACCATGAAATCTTTCTCGGCGCGCGTTCTGGCGGTCGTGGCGGTGCTGTCACTGATCGGCAACGTCGTTCAGCACTTGCACTACTCCACCAGCCGTCCCCTGGTGACCGTGGGCGGCGACGTGATCACGAAAAAAGACTATCTGGACCATCTGGAGAATCAGGCGGGCCAGCAGGTGTTGAGCAAGATGGTCTTCGACCGGCTGGTGGCGCAGGCGGCGGCCCGCGACGGGGTGACGCCGACGGCGCAGGATGTGGACGCGCAGATCAAGGACATCGAGCGCCGCTCGCCGCAGGTCCTCGTGCCCTACGCGCAGGACCCGGCCAAAATGGCCGAATTCCGGCAGGACCTCCAGACCGCCCTCGCGCTGGAAAACCTGCGGATCAAAGACGTCGCCCTGACGCCCGCCGGGGTGGCCGCCTTTTACGCCAAAAACAGGGCGCGATTTGCGCTGCCGCAGCAGATCCGGGCCACCACGGTCGTGACCGATAACGCCGTGGACTCCGCCACCGCGGCCGGCCTGCTGCGCCAGAAGACCCCGCCGGACGTGATCGCCCGGACGCCGCGCCTCCATGTGGTCGGCGCGAACGGCTACAACCCGGACCTGACGACTCTGCCGCTGACGGTCCGGCAGCAGATCAGTAAATTCGTCAACGCGGCCCGAGTCGGCGACGTGAAGACCTTCCAACTCGCCGCCGTGCCCGCCGCGCACCAGGGGCCGCTCTTTCTGACCTTCCAGGTGACCAAGAGCAGCCGCGAGACGCTCCCGCCGCTGGCGCAGATTCGCCCCCTGGTGGAGCGCGAGGCCCGTCTGGAGCGGGCACCCAACCCGAAGGCCGAGATGGCGCGTCTCTACCAGACGGCCAAGCCGACCTTCGGCTCGGACAGGTACGCGGCCTATTTTGATGAGTACCAGAAATATCCGGTGGGCCAGGACGAGAGCAAGAAGACGGCCAGTGTTCCATAACCCTCGCGCATTCGGCGGTGCGGCTTATTGTATTTCTCGGCAGTCCGGCGCTATACTAGAAACAAAAGCCTGAAAGCTTTGTCAAGGGGGTTTGGAAGGCCGGCGGTGCGGGAATGGCGTTCCCGACCGCCTGGTTCTCCTTCTCCGTTTTTCGCTCTCTACCGATTTTTTACAGCACGACTTTCGCCCTTCTTCATGGAGGGCGAGACATATTCATACAGAAAGGAGGTGAAAACACACATGAACATTCAGAAATCCATCAAGGTCATCCTCACTTCGGCGGCCCTGACCGCCGTGGCGGCCGGCGCTTCCTTCGCACAGGGCAACCTGGCGCCGAACAGCACCATCGTCCCGTCCGCCACGACGCTGAACGGGGTTCTGATCACCTCACAGACGCAGGCCTTCGTCGCTCCGACGATCGCGCCGAACCCGCCGAACTACAGTGGCAGCTTGTACTCTGCCGTGTATCGGGAGACTGCGGCGGCTAACCCGCTCGGCGGCCTGACGTTCGTTTTCCAGATCACGAACAATGCCGGCAGCATAGAGCCTCTGGATCGGTTTACCGACCAATCCTTCAGCGGGTTCCAGACCAGCGCCTTCTATGACGCCAGCAGCGGCACCATCGCTCCCAGCAATGCGTTCCGCCTCGGCAGTGTGACGCCCGGATTCCGTTTGGAAGCTACTACCGGGAACTCCGGCATCGGCGCTCTGGTGGGGGGTACGACATCCGACTTGCTGGTTATCCGCACGGATGCCCCGAGCTACATCCTCAGCCTCGCCGGCGTCAGCGATGGGAACACGGTGAATCCTCTGTCCTATCAGCCGGCGAGTCTGCCGAGCAGCGTCCCGGAGCCGGCCAGCCTGGTTCCGTTCGCGCTGGGCGGGCTGGGCCTGCTGGGCCTGATCGCCCGCAAGACCCGCCGGACCAGCGGCGCGGCGGCCTAAGAAACTGGAATAAGAACCCGTTTCTTGGGCGCGTCCGCACTGGAAGTGGGACACGGGAATAAGACAAGGGAGTGGCAGGACGGCTCGGAACGGCGGCTTCGGTCGCCGTCCGGGCCGCTCCCGAGAACGCCGATCCGAATGGGTGGCGGTGTTGTTACGGCAACCCGCCGCCCTGTTTTTTTCTCCCAAAACCTGGCAATTGTATGGTGTCCGTCGCGCCCGCATTCTGCCGAAGATAGAAGTGTCCGCGATAGAAAGGCGCTCTTCGCTCTCGTCCTTGTTTTTGATCATGGCTGTTGTTTCTCCAAAACCGGAACGCGCGGAGGCTGAAGACGGGGCGCGGGAACTGTCCCCCGTCCTGCCCCGGCTGGACTGGCCGACGCTGGCGCCGTTCGCCCTGGCGGCGGCCCTGCTGGCGGCCCTGGCCTGGCCCGTCCTGCGCTTCTGGGACTACGAGTACACCAAGCCCGAATCCTACTACGGGCACGCGCCGCTGATCCCGCTGATCGTCGGGCTGATGCTCTGGCACCGGCGCGGCGCCCTGCGGGCCGCGCCCAAGGCGCCGGCATGGGGGGCGCTGGCCCTGGTCGTGCCCGCCCTGGCCCTGCTCGTCTTCGCCATCAAGACGCAGGCGGAGGCGCTGGAATCGACCGGGCTGCTGCTGACCGTCTGCGGCGGCGTCTGGCTGGCCCTGGGGACGCGCTTCGTCCGGGCGGCGGCCTTCCCGCTCCTCTTCCTGTGGCTGATGGCGCCGCTGCCCGGCCCGGTCCTGAACGACTCGACGCTGCGCGTGCAGATGCTGTCCACGGTTTTTGCCGATAAGCTGCTGCACCTGATGACGTTCAGCACGACGCTGGTCGGCAACGTCATCACGATGGAGGACTACTCGCTGTTCGTGGACGTGCCCTGCTCCGGGTTCAAGCTGCTGCTGGCCCTGCTGACCTTCAGCGCCGCGTTCGCGTTTCTGGTGGACGGCAAGCCCGCCCGGCGGTGGGGGCTGTTCCTGTTCAGCCTGCCGCTCAGTCTCCTGGTCAACAGCGTGCGAATCGCGCTGATCGGCGTGGTCGGCGAGTGCGTCGGGGCCGGTGCCGCGCACGTCTTCCACGACTGGAGCGGCCTGATCACGCTCGTGCTCGGATTCACCGCCCTTTTCGGGCTGGCGAAAGGACTCGGATGCCGCACATTCGCCGGATGGGCTATCTTTTAACGCTGCTGATCGGGGCCGCGCTGGCGACGGCGATGGCGTGGAAGCCGGCCCCGCCGCCGCGCTTCCTCGGCGTCGGGGGCGGGGACGTGCCGCGCGCCCTGGGCGGCTACCGGGCCGCGTCGGACGACCCCATCCCGGACGACACCAGGGCCGCCCTGTCGTCCGCCGATCTGCTGTCGCGCACCTATGTTCAGAGCGGCGACGCGGTGAACTTCGTGCTGATCGGGGGGACGGACCGCAGCGCCCTCCACGACCCGCGCTCCTGCCTGATCGGGGCGGGGATGCAGGTCGAGGGCGACCACCTGGAGCGCCTGCCGGGGACGGACGTGGAGGCCCGCGCCTGCCACGCCGTCGGAGCGCCCGGCGCAGGCGGGACGGACATGCTGTACCTTTACGTCGTGAACGGGAAGGTGATCAACGAGGCGACGCAGATCCGGGCGGCGATGCTCTGGAGCGCCCTGCTGGGCCGTCGCGGGACGCCGGTCTATTTTCTGCGGTTCACGCGCAGCCTGGATGCCGACGCGCAGGGGCATGAGCGCCTGGGCCGATTCGCCGCCGGGATGTGGACGACGCTCCAGCCGAAGCTGCGACCGTCCACGGAATAATGCAAGAAAGTCATGGATGTCTTGAGCAAAATATATGTCGCCGACGTGGCGTTTCATAACGTGACCATGGAAGAGGCGGTCGCGCGCATCGTGCAGATGGCGCAGAAGACCGAAAAGCCGCGCTACGTCTGCACCGGCAACCTGGATCACCTGGTCACGCTGGAGCGCGACCCGGAGTTCCGGGCCATCTACCGCGCTTCGGACCTGACGCTGGCCGACGGGAAGCCGGTCGTCCTGCTCTCGCGCCTGGCCGCCACGCCCGCCTGCCCGGCCCTCAAGCAGCGCGTGACCGGCAGCGACCTGTTCTGGGAGCTGGCCCGCGCGTCCGAGGCGACGGGCCTGCGCCTGTTCTTCCTCGGCGGCACCCCCTGCGCGGCGGACCTCGCCAGGGACGCCGTCCTGAAACGCCACCCCGGCGCGCAGGTCTGCGGCACCTACTGCCCGCCGATCAAGACCTTCGCGGACCCGGACGAGCAGGCGCGCATCCACGACGTCGTCCGCGCGGCCCAGCCGGACATCCTCCTGGTGGGATTCGGGGCACCCAAGCAGGAAAAATGGATCGCCGCGAATAAAGACCTTTTGAGCGTCCCGGTCTCCATCGGCGTCGGCGGCTGCTTCGAGATGGCGGGCGGCGTCGTCAAGCGCGCCCCGTCCTGGATGCAGGAGTGCGGGCTGGAATGGGCTTACCGTTTTGTCCAGGAGCCGACCCGCCTGTGGCACCGCTACTTCGTGCGCGACCTGCCGTTCCTGGTCAAGACCGTCTGGCGCACCCTGGCGGAGCGCCGCCGGGAGGCCCAAGCGTCCCCGCGCCGGGACGCCGCCTCCGGCGGCTGACCTTTCCGCCGACGAGCGCCGGCCTTCCGAACTGGTGAGGAGCGAACCATTAACAGCGACCGTTCCGACAAGCAGCCGCCTCAGCCGCCCTCTTCCGAGGAGGACGCTTCAAAGGGCGCGTCTTCTCCTGCCGCGTCCTCTTCCACGGCCCCTGAAGCCGATCCCGCCGCCCTCCCCGTCCTGCCCGACATCACGCTGGCCCCCAAGCCGCTCCACCTCGGCCCGTTCGCCGCCGTCTACCGGGGGTGGGACCGGGGGCGCCGCTGTGACGTGATCGTCAAAGTGCAGCGCGCGACGGGCGATCCCATCGCGGCCGAGCGGTTCCGGCGCGAGGCCGCCGTGATGAAGCGCCTGCGCCACCCGAACATCGTCGCGCTGTACCGGTTCCAGGACGGCGACCCCGCCGCCCTCGTCCTGGAGTATGTGCCGGGGCGGACCCTGGCCGAACTGGTGGACGCGGACGGCTGGCTGACGCCCGACCGGGCCGCGCGGGTCATTGAGGAGATCGCCGCCGCCCTGGACTGCGCGCACGCGCAGGGCATCATCCACCGCGACGTCAAGCCGTCCAACATCCTGCTCCCCCAGCGCGGCCCGGCCCGGCTGTACGATTTCGGCGTGGCTCACATTGACGAGGAAACGCCGCTGACGGTGATGGGCGACATCCTGGGCACGATCGAGTACGCCAGCCCCGAACAGGTGCATGGCAACGAGACGCCGGACGCCCGCAGCGATGTCTACTCCCTGGCCGCCGTCGCCTATTTCGCGCTCGCCAAGACGCCGCCGTTCCGCGCCTCCGACAACAGCACCCAGGCGCAGCTTTCGGTCATGCACCGGCAGGTCTTCGCCGACCCGCCGCCGCTGCGGCTCTACCGGGAAGACCTCCCGCCCATCGTCGAGGCCGCGGTGCTGCGCGGGCTGGCCAAAGCGCCCGCGTCCCGCTACCTGTCTGCGGGCCAGTTCGCCGCTGCCCTGCGCGCCGCCGTCGAGGCCGGGGCGGGCGTGCCGGAGCAGCCCGCGACGGCCGCCGCGTCCCGCCGAACCGGGGCGCTGACGGGGGCTATGGCCGGGGCGACCCTGCTCCTCTTGGGAGGCGTCGCCCTGTGGAAAACGGGAATCTTCACCGTGCCCCATCCGGCGCAAAGCGCTCAGATGGCCCATGGGGGACAAGTCACGCCGCCGCGCCCGCTGCTCCCGGAGGCGGCTCCGCCCGCTGCGCCGTCCCGCGCTCAACCCGTGGCCGTCGCGACGGTGCCCCCGCCCAAGCCGGTGGCCGCCGTCCATCCGCCGAAACCCGCCGTGGCGGCCCGCCGCCTTCAGCCGCATCCCGTCCAAACGGCAGGCGGCTCCGCGCCGGCCCGTCCCAAGGGCCTTCACGCCCCCTCCGCGCGTCGGCTAGTCGCGTCGGCTGCCCCCGCCGTTCGTGCCCATCCGCACCTGACGCCCAGGCCGCTGCCCCCGGCGGCACAGGCGGTGGAGCCGAAGAAAGCAGGGCGGGCTGTGGCAAAGGCCGCGCCGGGGCGGGCCTGGCTGTACGTCTTTGCCAGGCAGAACCTCGCGCCCCTGGGGCCAGCGGAGCGCATGGCAGGCATCAACGCGCAGTCCGTTTGGGTGGATGGCTACCGCGCGTCGGACCTCGCCGGGGGCCGTTGGACCTCCCTGCCCGCCGGACGTCACCTCGTCTCCTTCGTTCCCGACCCCAAGAGCGGCTTCGCCCCGCGCAAGGATGTCGTGGTGACCTTGACGCCCGGCGCGCACGTCCGCAAGCAGATCCTGCTGCCCCTCCTGGCCGGCTCCGGCGTGCTCCTGGCCGCCGCGCGTCCCGCAGCGCCGGCGGCGGGCGCGGCCCTCCCGGTCGGGTGGTACACCGTCTCCGGCTGGGTCCCCGGCGACGCGCCCGGTCACCCACTCCCTCTGGTGCGCGCGTCCGCGCAGTGGGTGAAGGTGGACGGCCGCCCGGTCCCCGCGCTGGCGCTGGGCGGGTGGGCGCAGCTCCCCGCCGGGAAGCACGTCGTCACGTTCCAGCCCACGCCCGCGCTGGGGATCGGCCCCAAGACCTGGAACATTGACCTGACGGCGCAGGCCCATCTGAGCCAGCAGATTCCCTTCCCCGCGCCGACGGCCCGGCTTGCCTCCTCGCCCGTCGGCTGGCTCTCGGTTTCCGGCTGGCTCCCCATCACTCCGCCCGGCCAAAAGCCCCAGCTCCTGCCGGTCGCCGCCGAGTGGGTCAAGGTGGACGGCCGGCCTTCCCCGGACCTGGCGCGCGGCGGGTGGGTGTCCCTGCCCGCCGGGCGGCACGTCTTGGTCTTCCAGCCCCTGCCCGGCTCCGGGGCGGACCCAGCCACCCGCGTCATTTCCCTCGGGCCGCAGGTCCATCTGAACCAGCTCGTCCCCCTGCCCGCCGCTCCCCTGCCCGCCACGCCGCTACACCTGCGGAACCCGTGAGCATCCCGGTTGAAGTCGGCGCACCGTTCGCGCCTCCAATCGCGTATAATAGAGAACCTAACCCCGGCGCGAGCGCCGACCCTTCCCTGTTAGGGAAGGGTAAGACGATTGTAGCGAGGCTGTGCGTCTTGTCAGGATGCGTCAGTATCACAGTTCACCATCACCCTTCCTTAAGAGGGAAGGGTCGGCGCTCGCGCCGGGGTTAGGTTCCTGTTGAAAGGCGACATCATGGCGACAACCCTCACACCCGGCACACCCGCACCGCAGCCCGGCCCTATCCCGCGCCCCGGCCCCAACGCCATCGGGGAGGCGCTGGCCCAGGTGACGGCGCGGCTGCGCCTCGCCCGCTGGGTCCGCCACGCCGCGCGCGGCGCGCTGGCCGGGGTCGCCGTCGCCCTGGTCGCCGCCGTCTGCGCCCACTTCGACGTCCTCCCCGACTGGCTGCCGCTGGAAGCCGTCCTGCCGGGCGCGATCCTGCTTGGCATCATCGGGGGCACCATCACGACCTTTCTGCGCCCGATCTCGCTCATGGACGCCGCCCGGCTGGCCGAGGCGCGGCTGGGCCTGAAGGAGCGCCTGTCGTCCGCATTGGAATTCGAGCGCGCCCCGCAGGCCGCCGTCGCCCCCGACGCCGTGCTCCTGATGCGCTTGCAGCAGGAGGACGCCGCCGTCCACGCCCGCGGCCTCCGCGCCGTCGAGGCCGTGCCCTTGCGCTGGCCTTGGGAGGCCAAGGCCGTGCTCGGCGGTCTGGCCGTGCTCGCCCTAGTCCTGTTCCTGCCCACGCTGCCAGTCTTCCTGCCGCCCGGCGTCCTCGCCGAGCGCGCGATCGTCCACAAGACCGGCGACAAGATGCAGAAGACGGCCCGCCTGATCGGGAAGCAGGCCGAAGGGCAGCACCTGGAGGGGACGCGCCGCGCCGCCGCCGCCATGCAGCGGCTCGGCAAGCGGCTGGCGACCGGCAAGATGGACAAAAAGCAGGCGATGGTGCAGATCGCCCACCTCACCCAGCAGATGAAGGCCGAGCAGATGAAAAAGGCCCTGGCGAACGGCGGACCCGGCGCAGGGAGCAAAAGCATGGCCCAGGCCGGCTCGCAGCTCGCCCAGGCCCTGGCCGGCGCGTCCGCCTCGGGCAGCAGCAGCAAGGCGGCGGGCGCGGGCCAGAAGGGGGGAGGGGGCGGCAACAAGGCCGGCCAGAAGCCGGGCGAGAACGGCGGCCAGGGCGGCAAGAACGGGGCCGCCGACCCGTTCCACGGCTTCAACGTCCCCGGCGCGGGCAAGAACAAAGCCGGCCAGGCGAGCCAGTCCCCGTCCGGCCCGCCGCCGACCCCCGAACTCCGCAAGGCCGCCCAGGCGATGCAGCAGAACGACTCGCAGGGCCTGAGCGAGCAGCTCCGCCAGATGGCGAGCCGCGCCGAGTCCGGCAAGCTGTCCCCCGCCGAGCAGGGGCAGGCCGCCGGGGACCTCCAGAAGCTGGCCGACGCGCTCAAAGACACGCCGATGCCGGAAACGCAGAAGCATACCCAGGCCGCCGCCGACGCCCTGAAGCGCGGTGACAAGCAGGCCGCCGCCTCCGAAATGCGGAAGGCCGCCGACGCCGCCGAGCGCGAGGCGCGCGACCAGGCCGACCAGCAGGCCATGCAGGACGCCCAGGACGCCGCCGAGGGGGCGGAAAGCGAGATGGCGGGCGCGAACAGCGCGGGCGACATCCAGGACGATTCGGGCCAGCCCGGTCAGGGCCAGGGGAACGGCAAAGGGAAAGGCAAGGGCAAAGGGCAGGGACAAGGCCAGGGTGAGGGCGACGGCGAGGGCGACGGGCTGCAGGGGGCCACCGGCAGGCACGCCGGCGCCCAGGCCACCGCCGGCCCCGGCGCCGGCGGCAAAGCCGGCGGCAAGCCCGGCGACACGGGCGAGGGCAGCAGCCCGCTGAAGCACCTGGGCAAGATGGACCCGTCCAAGATGTCCAAGAACGTCAAGCTCTACTTCGGCAAGCCCCTGAACGCTGGCCCCAGCAAGACCGGCCCCATCCGCAAGGTCGGCTCCAACCCCAACGCCGCGCCCGGCCAGACGGCCAGCAAGGTGCCCTACTACGACTACGTCGCCCCCGCCCGCAAGAGCGCCGAGTCCACGATGGACAAGGAGGACATCCCGCCCGCCTACCGCAGCGACGTCCGCAAATACTTCAACGCCCTCAACCCGCCCGCCGGGGGGCGCTGATCTGTTACGGCTGGTGTGGAATGAGGGAAGGGAGGCCCAAATAGGTGCTGATCACGAAGAGGCTCAAAGAAGCCGCCACAGCAGCCTTCCGCAACAACGGCCGGTTGGCCGAAATGACTCTGGAGGATCGCGAGGCGGCGGCACAGCAGTATGAGGCCCTGGCGAGCCAGATGGTGGGTGTTCAGGCGGGATTAGCGCGGGCGTATAACTTGGAGCGGGCGAGGTTCCTGCGCGGTCAGGTGGACCGAATTGCCCACACTGCGCTTGAGTTTGCCGAGCAGATCGGTTACTCCGGTGCCGACGACCAATGAAAGGACTATGCTGATGTTCCGATTCGCCGAGGGCGACGTGGTCGCTCTCACAGAAGATTACCCAGGTCTCGGCCTCAGCGCGGGCGACACCGGCGTCATCTGGGTCCGCTACAGCACGACGCCGCCCGCCTACGATGTGACTTTCTGCGCCGGCGACGGCGGGAAGTTCGATATGGTACTCGATGAGGGGGAATTGATGGAGCCGGCCCAGACCCGCGAGGCGGCGGGGACCGTCGGCTCCACGGCGCATGTCGGCAGCCGGTCGCACTAGCGACGTCCGCAAATACTTCAACGCCCTCAACCCGCTGGGGGCGGGGGACACTGAGATCACTCACCTTATGACACTGGACATTGAAGAGACTGATGGCCTGGATTGGCGCAGCAGCGCGATCGAGAAAGTGCTGACTCTGCACTCGGAAGAAGGGGACAGCACCGGAGTCTTGCTCAGGGAGATACGTCGGCATTCGCCGGGGTGCGCGGCAGTGGTCACGTTTGCGGACCGGCTGGGCTTGCTTCGCTTTTTGGAGAACGAAACCACTCGCTTCCGAAGCCTCATTTCTGGGAGCGTTGACTCGTATAAGAGGATCATCACCGCGTCTGATCAGAGCTACCCTTATGTGGCCTGGTACGAGGCAGAGTGGCAAGGAAGGTCGGTTGAAGTTGCCCTGGGGTCCGGCCCATCCGCTTCGGCGGTAGTTTGCTTCGCGTCGGATAAAAAATCTGTTTCCGGTTTCGTCGAGGCCATGACGGACTATGCCTTGCGCCCGGCGGGGCAGTGCTTGCAGTTCAGCGGCGGCTGGAAGAATGCGCCCGATCTGGATGCGGAGATTGGGAACGTCACATGGCAGGACATCGTCCTGCCGAGTGAGCTTTTCACCGAGGTACGGGATGCCGTTGAAGGGTTCTTTGCCAACCGCTCCATGTTCGCCCGGCTGGGCTTCGCCTGGCGGCGGGGGATTTTGCTCGTGGGGCCGCCTGGCACGGGCAAGACGATGGTGTGCAAGGCCATCGCCGCCTCGCTGCCTGAGTTGCCTTTCCTTTATGTGCGCGACCTGCGTAAGACCGGCGGGCAAGATCCGATCAAGGCGATCTTTGAACGGGCACGGAGGCTATCGCCCTGTGTCCTGGCCTTTGAAGATTTAGACGGGTTCGTGGATGAAGGCAACCGGACCGTCTTCCTCAACGAGCTTGACGGCTTCCAAAACAACGACGGCCTTCTGATCGTTGCTTCCTCCAACCACCCCGGCAAGATAGACGAAGCACTGCTGAAGCGGCCCTCCCGGTTTGATCGCGTGTT
This sequence comes from uncultured Armatimonadales bacterium, assembly GCA_964247915.1. Classification (GTDB taxonomy): domain Bacteria; phylum Armatimonadota; class Armatimonadia; order Armatimonadales; family Capsulimonadaceae; genus JANXMY01. The sequence continues at coordinate 13,589 of CAXTWM010000101.1, forward strand.
TCACCTAGCGTTGCCGGAAATGGAAGAGCGTCGCCGATATTGCCGCCAAATATTAGCCCGTTCTTCGCTGTCCGAACTTCTGACGTCTTCCCTGGATCGTGAGGCGCTGGTTCAGCAGGTCGCTGAACGCAGCCACGGGTTCACCCCGGCTTACCTCAAAGAGATTTTTGTGTCTGCGGCGTTGCAACGGGCGCAGGAAGGGGCCGCGGTGTTGGATGAGCAGTTCAGCGCGGCCGTGCTGTCGCAGGTTAATCAGATACGCCAACACTTGCAGCGGATGAAGAACCCCGCCGCACTAGCCGAAGTTCAGAGCGATAGCCCGATGGGGCTGCGCCGCCAGCGCGCTGCCGGACCGGAGTAACCTCCGTCCGCAGGCCAAAACAGCAAAGGCCGCCGGTGTGAATACACCGGCGGCCTCTGTTAGCCCGTTTCTAACGACCGCGACCGCCTCCAAAGTGACCGCCCCCGTCGGAGTGACCACCGCCGCTGTACGAGCGGCCCCCGTTGTCCGAGCGCCCACTGCTGTACGAGCGGCTGCCCCCATTGCTATAGGAACGGCCGCCCGCGTTTCCGCCGCCGTAGGAACGACCGCCTGCGTTGCCGCCGCCATAGGACCGGGATGCGCCCTGAGCAGCGCCCTGGAAGGTGCGGTGCGCGTACATCGTGCGGTCCCCACCCCCGCTGAACGTGCGGCTGCCGGCGTAGGAATGGTC
>CAXTWM010000102.1:0-14287 GCA_964247915.1 uncultured Armatimonadales bacterium
GGAACGGGGGGAGCGGCGGCAGGCCGAGGCGTTCCGCGTCTGCAAAGAGAAGATCGGCCATCTCGGGGTCCCGATGAAGCTGATCGAGGCCGAGTGGGCCTTTGACGGGGCGCAGGTGACGTTCCATTTCACCGCCGAGGGCCGCGTGGACTTCCGCGCCCTGGTCCGCGAGGTCGCCGCTGCGCTGCACACCCGTGTCCAGATGCATCAGGTCGGGGCGCGCGACCACGCCCGCATCTTCCCCGGCGTCGGGCCGTGCGGGCGGCCCACCTGCTGCTCCACCTTTCTGCGCGAGTTCCAGCCGGTTTCGATGAAGATGGTCAAGAACCAGAACCTGGTCCTGAACCCGTCCAAGTTCTCGGGCCTGTGCGGCAAGCTGATGTGCTGCCTGCGGTACGAGCAGGAGGGGGACGAGCCGGGCCGCCCGGCCATGCCCCAGGCGGGCATGGTGGTGATGACCCCGATGGGCCGGGCCAAAGTCGAGGAAGTCAACGCGGTCCAGCAGATGGCGACGGTCCAGCTCGAAAACGGGCAGTTCGTCGAGGTGCGCGCCAAAGACATCGGCGAAGTCCCCGGCTGTGTGGACCACGCCGAAGGCGGCTGCGCGGACTGTGTCAGCAGCGGCGCGCTCTCCGCCTGCGCGGTGCCGACGCGGGACAAGCCCGCCGGCGGCACGTCCCTGCCGGTATTCTGACGGGATTGTCGCGGCTTCGCGCCTCGATTCCGATGAAACCGAGTAAATCCGGGTAAGTTAGGGGCAGCTTGGACCCGCGCCGCAAAGGACACCGTGGAATGACCATGACGCCTCAAACCATTTCCTCCGAACAGGCCGCTGACCGGCGGCGGCTCCAGGCCCGCGCCCGGCGGCTGGCCCAGCGGGCGGAAACGCTGGCGGAGAAAGGGCGCTTCGCCGAAGCGATCGTCTGCCAGAGCGAAGTCACCAGCCTGCGACCCGACGACTCAGTGGCCTTCTTCCGGCTGGGCCTGTTGTGCCGTGAGGCCCGGCGCACGGACCAGGCCGTCCAGGCGCTGCGCCAGGCGACGGACCTCAGCCCCGCCGACCGCGACCCGCGCGAGGCGCTGACCGAGACCCTGGTGGAAGCCAGCCGCTACCATGAGGCCGTGCAGGAGGCCCGCGCCCTGATCAAAGTCGCCCCCCGCAGCCTGTTCGCCCGCGACGTGTTGAGCGTCTCGTATTTGCAGCTCGGGCGGCTCGACAAGGCGTTGCAGGTGACGGGCGAGATGGTCTGGCTGGACCCGCTGAACCCCACCCACCACTTCCGGCGCGGCCTGCTGTTCCAGCAGCAGGGCAACCTGAAGGCCGCCGTCGGCGCCTACGGACGCGCGCTGGACATGGCCCACCCCGAGAGCGAGACGCACGAAGACGCCGAAGAGGCGCTGGAGGAGCTGGACGACAGCCAGACCCGGCAGATCCTCCTGCTGGCCTCGGGGGACCGCCTGTTCCTCCTGAAGCTGCGCCGCGATCTGGCCGAGGCCGTCGGGGAGCGCGGCTTCTTTCTGAGCGAAGACGGGCTGGGCCGCCTGAGCCACCTCCTGCCGCACGAGTTCCCCGATTGGATCGGCGACCGGCCCGCGCCCGTCCACTGGGGCGGCATGGGCTTGTACAATTGACGCTGTGAATGGGGATTGGCAGGCTCTTCTCGGCACGCGCACCCTGGTGATGGGCGTCCTGAACGTCACCCCGGACTCTTTCTCCGACGGCGGGCGGTACGACACGGTGGAGGCCGCTATCGCCCATGCCCACGCGCTCGTCGCCGACGGCGCGGACCTGCTGGACATCGGCGGCGAGAGCACCCGGCCCGCCACGTTCGGCGACAAGTCCCCCCTGCCGCCGGACGAAGAAAAGCGCCGCATCCTTCCTGTTATCGCCCGTCTCGCCGCCGAGATGCCGCACGTCCCCCTGTCCGTGGACACCTACAAGGCCGAAGTCGCCCGCGCCGCCCTGGACGCCGGGGCGTCCCTGGTCAACGACATCAGCGGGCTGACCTTCGACCCGGACATGGCCGCCCTCGCCGCCGCGCGCGGCGTCCCGCTCATCCTCATGCACCTGCCGGGCCGCCCCCGCGACCTGCCCACGCACCCCGTTTATGCCGATGTCGTCGCCGACGTCCTCGCCTTCCTCGCCCGGCAGATCGCCTACGCCGAGTCGCACGGCGTCCGCCGCGACCAGCTCTGGCTCGATCCGGGCCTCGGCTTCGGCAAGACCGCCGCGCACAACCTCGAACTCCTCCGTCGCCTGCCCGAACTCAAGGCCCTGGGCCTGCCCCTTGTCGTCGGCGCATCGCGTAAGAAGTTCCTGGGGAAGATTCTGGGAACGGACGACCCGAACGACCGCAAGGAAGGCACGGCGGCCACGGTCGCCCTGAGCATCGCGGGCGGCGCGGACATGATTCGCGTCCATGACGTGCGCGAGATGGCGCGGGTGGCGAAAGTGAGTGATGCCATTGTGCGGGGGTGGGCGGAGGAGTGACTCCGCCTGTGCTACAATGGCAGGGAGGCAAACTATGAACACGCAAGCGCCTGACCTGTCGACGACCGCTCTTAGGGACCTCTGCCGGAGATATCAAGTGCGCGAACTAGCTCTGTTCGGCTCGGCGGCGCGGGGCGAGCTGCGCGCCGACAGTGATCTTGACTTCCTGGTCGAGTTCGAGCCGCAGGCGCGCGTCGGCTTCCTCACGCTGTCCAGTCTGAGCCGCGAACTGTCTTCCTTGCTGCATCGTCCCGTAGATTTAGTGCCGAAAGCAGGCCTGAAGCCGACGATCCGGGGGCAAGTGCTGGCCGAAGCGGAGGTTGTTTATGCGGCGTGACCGCCTGTACCTGGACGACATCACCGAAGCGGCCGAAGCCATCGGTCGCTTCCTCACCGGTGTTTTCGAGGACGCCTTCCTTGCCAGCGATCTGCTGCAAAGCGCCGTGCTGCAAAAGCTGACGATTATTGGCGAGGCCGCCGCCCGACTCAGCCCGGAGATAAAGGCGAACGCGCCGCACATCCCCTGGGCCGACATCGTCGCCTTCCGCAACATCGCCGTCCATGCCTATTTCAGCGTCCAGTGGTCGATCGTGTGGGTTGCGGCGACGGAAGAAGCGCCTCTCCTGCGAAGCCAAGTTCTTGATCTCATCGCAAAGGAAGAACAAGGGCCTTCTGTGTGATCAGTCGCCCAAGAACTTCAAGCACAGATTAGGCTGGTCCTGGCACCGTGAAGCAAGGTATTCGACCTTCCGTAAGAATTCCTGCTCGTCTGCGGTCTGCGCCTTCGCGTAGAGGCGTTGCCACTCTGTCAGAAAAGGCTGCATCTGGAGCGTGTTGAACACTGCATCCTCATACGGATCAAGAGACCCAAGCAGAGGAAACGCCGGGTCCCCAAAGGGGTATAGTTCTTGCCCATAATTGTCAAGAGGATAGCCTACGGCATCCAGTGTCTTCTTCGTTCTGCAACAACACGTCAATCGCCATCACTTCACCTGCGCGCCGGGCTGGACGGCGGCGGGGTCGGCGGGGTGGAGGAGGACGGCGTGGCCTTCGGAGTCGGTGGCGGCCATGAGCATCCCCTGAGATTCGAGGCCGCGCATCTTGCGGGGGGCGAGGTTGGCGACGACGACGATCTTGCGTCCGGGCAGGTCCTCGGGGGCGTAGGACTCGGCGATGCCGGCGAGGATTTGGCGGGGCGTCTCCTCGCCGATGTCCACCGTCAGTTTGAGCAGCTTGGTCGCGCCCTCGATACGGTCAGCGGCCTTGATCTCGCCGATTTTTAACTGCACTTTGGCGAAGTCTTCAATGCTGATGGTGTTGGACGCGGGCGCGTCCGCACTTAGTTTCTCAGGCTCCCCCAGAATTGGGGGCGGGGGGGGCGTATTGTCGGCCATTTTAGGCTTAGTCTCCTTTTTGGGCTTGTCCGCCGGGGGCGGGGTGTCTTTCTTGGTGTCAATGCGCGGGAAGATCGGCTGGGCTTCCTCGGTCTTCAATCCGCCGGGCAGGCCACCCCACTGCGTCTCGTGCGCCCAGTCGGCCAGGGGTGCGTCGCCCAGGCCAAGCTGGGCGCGGATGAGGCCCGAAACGTGCGGCAGCAATGGCGTCAGGAGGACGCTGATGATCCGGGTTGCTTCCAGGGCCGAATAGAGCGCGTCGGCGACGCCCTGCGTGTCGCCGGCCTTGTTCAGCTTCCACGGGGCGGCCCGGTCAATGTCCCCGTTGACGGCCTCGACGAAGCGGATGACGGCCCCAAGCGCGCCGCCGGGGTCGAGCGCGAGCATGGCCCGTTCGACATCCTGCGCGGCCTCGCGCGACAGGGACGCCAGCGCGCCGTCAGACGTGCGGGCCGCCCCGTCCGGGATGATGCCGCCGACGTACTGCGCCAGCATCTTCAGCGAGCGGTTCAGCAGGTTGCCGAGCTTGTTGCACAGTTCGGGGTTGTAGCGCTTCTCGATCAGGTTCTCGACCGAGAACTCGGCGTCACTCGTGAACGAGATGTCGCGCAGCAGGTAGAAGCGCAGGGCGTCTTTGGCGACTTCCGCCGTCGCGCCGCTCCGCGCGACCAGGGCGTCCACGACCTGCTGGGGGGTGGGGATGTTACCCTTGGACTTGGCCCCCTTTTCGCCGCCGATCAGCCACCAGCCGTGCCCCAGCACGGTGCGCGGCATCTCCAATCCCAGCCCCAGCAGCATGGCGGGCCAGAGCGTGGCGTGGAAGCGCACATAGATTTCTTTGCCGACCAGGTGAACGTCGGCGGGCCAGACCTGGTCCCAGGCGGCGTTGTCCGGCCAGCCGGTCGCGGAAAGGTAGTTGATGCAGGCGTCGAACCAGACGTAAAGGACCTGGGACTCGTCGCCCGGCACGGGAATGCCCCAGCCGGTGTTGCGCCGGGAGATCGCGACGTCGCGCAGGCCGCTCCCGATGAACGCCAGGGTCTCGTTGCGCCGCGTGTCCGGCTGCAAGAACTCCGGGTGGCTCCCGATGTGCGCCAAGAGCCGGTCGGCGTAGGCCGAGAGGCGGAAATAGTAGACGTCCTCGGACACCCATTCCACGACGGCCCCGCTCTCCTTCGCCCGCCCGTTTTCGACCTCGGTGTCACGGAAAAACGTCTCATCGGCGACCGAATACCAGCCCTCGTACTTGCCCGCGTAGATGTCGCCCTTCGCCTGGAGCCGCCGGAAGACCTCCCCCACGACCGCTTTGTGGCGCGGCTCCGAGGTCCGTATGAAGTCGTCGTTGGAGATGTTCAGATACTGCCAGCAATCCCGGAACCGCTGCGAAACGCGGTCCGCGAACGCCTGCGTGTCCATGCCCTCCTTGGCGGCGGCATCCGCGACCTTCTGCGCGTGCTCGTCCGTGCCGGTCAGGAAGAAGACCCGCTCGCCGCGCAGCCGGTGGAAGCGGGCCAGCGCGTCGCACAGCAGCGTCGTCGTCGCCGAGCCGACGTGGGGGACGCCGTTGACGTAGTAGATAGGCGTCGTGACGTAGAATGTCTTGTCCATGGGCGCTATGTTACCCGAATTCGATGCCCGGCGGCAACAAAAAGGCCCGGCGCAGCGTGCGCCGGGCCAGGAGCCGTCCGAGTGGCTCACATGTTCTTCATCAGGCGCGCGGTGATCTCCTTGAGTTCGCCCATGTCGAAGGAGGGGACGCCGCTGGCGGCTGCGGGCGGCAGATCGGCCAGGGGATGGCCCTGGGGGTTTCCTTCCCGCACTTCCAGCGGCTGGCCGTCTTCGGGGTGGGTGCCGTTGAAGACCGCGCCGATGGTCTTGAAGTCGTCCGGGCTGAAGCGGTACAGCGACCGGTGCAGGCCCTGCGCGATGAACTCCCGGCACTCGGGAATCTTGTCCGTGCGGATGTCGGGGATGGGCAGCATCTTGGGCACGTCCACGCCCGTGATCTTCTCCAGGGCGACCGCGTAGGCGAGCTGGTGGACGCCGCCCCGGCACAGCAGGTAGCCGGTCAGCCGCTTGACGACGGGGTTGGTGCTGCTCTCGTAGACGCGCAGCTTGCCCATGCGCGCGCCGCTTTCCAGGAAGAAGTTGTGCAGCATGTCCAGCACGAGGTTTCCGCTGTTGAAGACGTAGTCGCCCCGCCACGGAGCGCCCTGGGCGTCGGCGGCGAGCGCGCTGTTGCCGTTGTTGAGGAACTGGTGGCGGATGCCGTTGCCGCCGTTCAGCTTGGTGAGCGGCGAGTCGTCCGGCTCGGCTTTGTCCGGCTCGCCGCCGTTTTGCAGCAGGTTGATGGTGGCGGCGACCAGCTCGACGTGGCCGAATTCTTCCGCCGTGATGCTGGCGACCAGGTCATAGAACGGCAGGATCTCGTTGCGCCCGCGCATGTTGAACGACTGGTACATGTAGTTGTTCAGCGTGGACATCTCGCCGAAGCGACCGCCCATCAGCTCCTGCACGGCGGCGGCCGCTGCGGGATCGGGGTTGGTGTTCTTGGGAAGCTCCACCTGGAGCTTGTCAATACGTTGGAACATCGAAAGGAAGTCCTCTCTAGACTCGGAGCAGGGAAGGGGTGATGAATGGCCTGGCACCATTACCAGCATGGCCCCGGTTTACCCCGATGTGTTCCCGCGCTAACGGGGCGGCCGATTAAGATAGGACATTGAGCGACCGGACACGAAAAGGGCCGCGCGGGGTGGCTGCCCACCCGCGCGGCCTTCGGCAGAATGATCGTCGGCCTGTAGAATGATCGTCGGCCTGTCCCGTCAGTCGGTCGCGCACGCCCCGCCGCAGCATCCGCCGGGAGCGCCGCAGCCGAACGGCTCGGCCGTGCCGCCGGAGCGCCCGCCTTCCCTGACCACGGCCTGGGCCATCAGCGAAATCTTACGGGCCGTTTTGACTGCGCCGCATTGCGGACAGGCCGCGTCGGCGGCGTCGCGGCGGCTGGCGGGGACTAAAGCCTCAAAGTCAGTGTCACAGGCACGGCAGACGTATTCATAAAGGGGCATAGGGCATCTCCTGAAGGCACGATGAACACAGGTATTATACCTGCCAGTCAACCAGGATTTGTCCACTAATTGCTGATGGTTAAAGTTGCTTGCGGACTGGCGTAGTAGGTGGCGGCGCCCACTTTGAATAAGCCGTTGATGTTCAGTGTTTTGTTGCTGTATGTCGTGCCGCTTGGAATGGTAAAGGCAACTCTGTCGGCAGATGAATACGTCACCGCTCCTTTCGTAAACTGCCCTACGGCTGTCGTTCCTGTTGGTGCAATCACCGCGTTGTAGCTCGCGGTACTGTCATTGGAGACGTTGACGGTGTGCAGGCCGCCACTGCCATCTCTAAACTGAGCGGTGAGGGTGATATACACTGTATGCCCCTGTGCGCCGGACTGTGTCAGAGGCGTCACGACCGTCGTGTTGGCGACATAAGTCCATCCACTCGGCGCTGTATAAGCCTCCACTGGTGTCAGCAGTCTGAACGGTAGGACGTTTGCCGCCAGGGCGACCGCGACGCCGCCGGACAGGGCGAGCCTGCCGACGCGGCGCAGGGGGCGGGGGATTCGGGCCGGGACGGTCTCCGGCTCCTCGCCGCGCATCGCCGCCAGGCCAAGCCCCAGCAGCGCCCAGAAGGGCAGGGACGCTTCGCCGAACTGCCAGGAAGGGCTGGCGAGGGCGTCCACGGCCTGACCCGCGACGAGGCTGAGGGAGGCGATCACCAGCGCGGTCTGGGTGGACGCGCGGCGGTGCCGCGTCTGATGCAGCCGGCGCAGGCCCCCGAAGACGAACGCCGTCAGGGCCGCGCCGTACAGCCCCAGCCCGATCAGGCCTGTCTCCGACGCCGTCTGCAAGTAGAAGTCATGGGCCTCCTCGGACAGCGAGGGACGTTCCGACGGCTCCAATGGGCGACCGGCCCGCGTCCACGCCCACTGTGCGCCGGGGTAGCGTCCCAGGCCGATCCCGCCCGCCGGATGCGCCGCCGCCAGCCGCGCGGCCCCCCGCCAGACGGTGAGGCGGGTCTGCCAGCTCTCGTCCGCATTGAGCTGAGACAGCGTCCCCACCCGTGACGCCAGCGGCGCGCGCAGGTCGGGGGGCGCGAGGAGCAGCCACAGGGCGAGAACGGCCCCGGCCAGCGCCGCCCCCATGACCAGCACGCTGCGCCCGTCCCGCCGGCGGTGCCCGGAGCGGAGCAGCCACAGGCTGCCGAAGACCAGCGCGCCGGCCAGCGCGCCGGCCCACGCGCTGCGCGTCTGGCTCAGGGCCAGGCAGAGCGCCCCCATGCCCGCCACCCCGACCCCGCCCAAGCGCCAGCGCTCGTCGCGCGCCGTCAGGGCCACGGCCACGACAGGTGGCAGGAGCAGCAGCAGGACGCTCCCGTAAAGCTGGTGGTCCTGGTACGGCCCGGTCAGGCCGCCCCCGCCCGGACTCAGGCCGTCCGCGATGCCCAGCAGGGCGACCGCCCCCGCCAGCATGACGACGAACCGAGCTGCCGCCTTGGTGTGGCGGAAGAAGAGGCCCAGCGCCAGCGCCAGCCCGATCCCGGCGCTCCAGCGGAGGGCTTCGGTCAGCGCGACCCGCGCCCAGGGCGTCCCCAGGCTGCGGCCCGCCGACAGCAGAAGCCAGCCAAGCAGCCCCAGGAGCCAAACCTCCGGGCGTGCGGCGACGGCGACAATCCTTTGCCTCATGGGTATCCCCTCCATAGACCGTTCTTACAGTGTGAGTGATTCGAGAAAGGTTAAAAGTGCGTACAAGGTCGCCGGCGCGCGTCCGTGAGTGGGGAAGGCGTCATGCCGATTCTCCCGCCGGTCGAATGGTCGGCCTCATTCTAGCACCCGGCACGGAGGCTTGTCAAGAGGAGCAGCAAGGAATTTCGCGGGGGCTTCGCGAACAAGGTCCCATGACCTTTGATGTCCTTTGGCGCGCGACCCGCGCTTACTCCGCCCCGGCGAGCGTGATCCCTGTCCTGCTGGGGACGGCGCTGGCCGCGCGGGGCTATGCCTTCCCCGGCCACGCCCGCTTTGACGGGTTTGTCTTCGCCCTGACGCTGCTGGGGGCGGTCCTGGCGCACTTCGGGGCGAACGTCCTCAACGACTACTTTGACTTCGTCAACGGCGTGGACACGCGGCCCGAGCACGGCAGCGGCGTCCTGACCGGCGGGCAGATGACCGCGCGGCAGGCGCTGGGGTTCGGCGCGGCCTTGATGGCCGGGGCCGCTGCGTGCGGGCTGGCGCTCCTGCCCGGCCACGCCGCCGTCGTCCTGCCGCTGGCCCTGATCGGGCTGGGCTGCGCCGTGCTGTACCCCGCCGTCCTGAAGCGCTACGCCCTGGGCGACTTCCTGATCATCCTTGCCTTCGGCCTGGGCTTGACGCTGGGCGCCTACGGGGTGCAGGCCGGGGCGCTGTCCGCGCGCCAGTGGCTGCTGGTCTCGCTGTACGCCGTCCCCGTCTGCCTGCTGGTGGACGCGATCCTCCACGCCAACAACCTGCGGGACGCGCCCAACGACCGCGCCGCCCGCGTCCGCACCCTAGCGACCCTGCTGCCGCCGGACGCGGCGCAGGGTTTGCAGGTCTTCCTGCTCTTCGGCCCGGTCGTCTTCGCTGTGGGGGGCGTCCTGCTGCACCTGCTCCCGGTCTGGAGCCTGGCGACCCTGCTCGCCGTCCCCCTCCTCCTCAGCGCCTACAAGACGGGCAGCGTGCCGGGCACGGCGCAGACACATCTCCTCTTCGGCCTGCTTTACACCGCCTCGCTCCTCCTCAAGCCTGTCTTCGCCTGAGCGCGCTTTCGAGGGCGACGGCGAGGGCGACGCCGACGGCATAACAGACGAGGTTCGAGGCGTGGAAGCCGACGCCGAAGACCAGCGCCCCGGCGCGGCTGTGTCGGGCCGAGACCAGCCACGGGGCTTGCGAGAACTTCAAGAACTCGATCCCGAAGCAGAACAGGGTGGCGGCCAGCGCGGCGCGGGGGGCGGGCAGGCGCGGGAAAAGGAAGCCGACCAGCCAGAAGGCCATCGTCGCGTACAGCACGTCCCCGGCGTTCTTCGCCAGCCACGGCGGCAGCAGATGGGAAAACTTGCGCGAGGCGAGGCCGAGGGGGATGGTCAGGGCGATGAGGAGGGCGTAGGTGAGGCGGCTGCGCGGGGGCTGCATCTGCGTCACCAGAGCCGGGTGACGCCGTAGGCATCGAAGGCTTTGTCCGCGCTGACCACAGCCATGTTCTCCGTGAGGCTCTGTGCGATGATGAGTCGGTCGAATGGGTCACGATGATGAAACGGAAGCATAGAAACTAGGGCCAAGTGTGCCATCCCAATAGGCAAAAGTCGGATACTGTTGCGCTCGACGTGTTCTACCACGAAATCCTCAACGGGCATGGGTAAAATCAGTTTGCCTGTGCTGACCTTGATTGCCGTTTCCCACACACTGGCGATGCTCAATAAAACGCTGTCTTCCGTCTCGATGCGGTTCTTCGCTGTGATGTTTAATTGAGGGGCGTCAAAAACGAACCAGATGAACGTGTGAGTATCCAGCAGAGGCATCACATATATTCCTTGAAGTCTTCGAGTGGCGCATCAAAATCTTCCGCCATCCAATAAACGCCTTTCGCTGTCCCCGCATTGCGTTTTGGCGACTGCTGTTCCTGGGAGTCCGTGATCGGCTCATCGGAGTCCGGCGAAAGAGTGAACATCCCCTTCGCGCTGCCGGACTGCGGGCGAGGCTTCTTGCCAGTCTGCTTGTTCTCCTGCTCGAACTCCGTCAGCGCTTGCAGCATCCGCGCGGCAACCGCGTCCTGTTCGCTGTCGGGCAGTTGGGAGACCTGGGCCAAGACCTTCTCTAAAAGCGCAGTCATTTGTCGTTACCTCCGGTCGTGCTACTATTTTACCACACCCGCTGTAACGTCTCGTCGCTGCCGGAGGGAGGCCCTGTAATCGGCTGCAATTGGACACAATCCGACGCGACCGGATAGGAATGTGGATGTGGTCAGGTGAACCGTTTTGCTTGCTCGCAACGTTAGGAGTGGAAGGGGGGCATGAAGGCTTTGGCGCGAACGACACAAAAAGAACCAAGCTACCGGGAAGCCTGGCGGGACTACCGGAAACGCTGGGTGGTTTACTGGCTGGCGTTGGCGAGCCTTATCCCCTGCGCGGTCATTTATATGATCTGGCCGTCTGCCGCCACCGTTCGGTGGCTGGCCTGTGTCTGGGTTCCCCTGCTCGTGCTCGCCAATATGCGTCTCTCTCAATTCAAGTGCCCGCGTTGTAAAAAGTACTTCATCGGACGATGGAACACGCGTGACAAACACCCCTCCTGTTGCCACTCTTGCGGACTACTTAAATACGCAATAGACGCGACCGGACGTTCCGCCTCGAGCGACATTCACGAGTAGCAGAACGGCTATGGCCTCACGATGCCGACGGGGTACGGCGGGCGAGGCGGAGGGTCACATCCCAGGCGTTGTGGAGGCCGACCATGACGAGCAGCAGGGCGCCGACCGCCGCCGCGTCCAGCGCCCCGGAGACGGACCGGCGCAGGCCGAGGGCGGCGGCCGCCAGCCACAGGGCGCCGAGCAGGGGCAGGGCGAGGTTCCACACCCAGGTCTGGCGTCTCAGGCCGCCGTCGTGCTGGAAGCCGCGCAGGCGGGACAGGTGGGACAGGCTGTACCCGGCCCCGAACAGGCCCAGGGCGGCGAGCTGGGCGGCCAGCGCCGTCCGCGTCTGGGTGGGGACGTTCATCAGCGCCGACAGCAGCAGCACGAGCGAGAAGTGGACGACCGTGGGCGTGAGGAACGTCCGCACTTTCGGGTCAGCGTCGTCGTTAATCAGGCGCGCGCCGAGGCTGGCGGCCACGAACATCAGGCCGGTGAGAGTCGCCGACGCTTCGCCGAGGAGCGCGTAAAAGTTCTGCCAGCCGTGCAGGGCCTGGAGGAAGGCGTCTGGTCTCATAGAAGGCTACAAGGTCTCGCCGATGCCGGTGTCGAGCGCCTGACCGTACTGGCCCGTCGCGAACGGCTCGTAGGCGGGGAAGGCTTTGAGGCGGAAGGTGAGGTTGAAGGTGGAGCCGGGGCGCAGGCCGTTGGGCGTGTCCTGGTAGGTCAGGTTCAGCTCGTAGTCGTGCCACGACCGGGTGAGGGCGAGGCCCTTGTAGTCGAAGCGGCTGGTGACGCCGTTGTAGCCGGCGATGGCGCGGACGCGGTAGCCGGCGTCCTCGCGGCGGTCGCGGAGGAAGGGCAGGTTCAGGTTGCCGTTGACCGTCGTGTACCGGTGCAGCATCGGCGAGAACCGCCCCGAAAGGTCCAGCGCGGTCTGGTCCGGGCCGCGCAGGCGCAGGAAGTTCGTCATGTCCAGCAGGCGGCTGTTGTTCAGGTCGTAGGAGAGCGTCGTGCGGAGGCGCAGCGCCTGGGCCGGGGTGTACAGCGCCTGGGCGGAAACGGTCTGGAAGGGCGTCGCCCGGTAGCCCGGCGTGCTCCCGGTCCGGTTGAAGTCGTAGCCGGTCCCGACCGCGAGCTGAAAAACCCGCGAGTCTTGCAGGGCCAGGTTCAGCCCGGCCAGGTTCGTGTTGCCGGTGTAATCGAACTGGAACGGGGTATAGCCGTAGGGGCGCAGGTAGGTGTAGGTCGCGCCCACCGTGGACTTCGCCCCCACCCGCAGGCGGTAGGCGCTCTGGCCGTTCAGGACGTACTGGGCCGTGTCGTCGCCGTAGAAGCCCTGCTGGAACGAGCCGCCGTAGTCCAGGGTGCTGCGGCCCGTGATCTTCTGCGAGGTCGTCCCCAGGTCCAGGTTGAACCGGGCGCGCTGGGACTTGGTCAGCGACGCAGGCTCGTTGAACGCGCCCAGGGACAGGTCCATCCTGGCGGTCCTGGGCAGGAGGCGCTTCAGCAGCGGCATCCGAACGGCGTCCGTCGCCACCCGGAACTCGGGCAGCCGCTCCAGGCCGCCGAGGAACCGCGCGGAGCTGCTGCTGGAAAGCTGCGTGTACTTGGTCGCCAGCACCTCCGTGTCGAACAGCTTCCCCCGGCTGCGGTAGTCCAGGTTGGAGTCCAGTTCCTGCCGGTTGTCCCCGCCCAGCCCGGCGAAGCCCGGTGAGTTGAACTGCGAGAAGTCGAACTTGGTTTCCAACGACGAGCCGGCGGTCGGCTGGTAGGTGTTGTCCAGCGACGACGTCAGGGTCTGCGAGCGGCCGTAGCCGAACGAGTTCTGGGTCAGGGTCGTCGTGAGGGACGTGGCGTTGTTGCCGACGTTCCGGGTCAGCCCCAGCGTGGTGTTCTGGGACTGGCTCTTGGACAGGCCGGCGAAGTACGAGTTCTGCTGGAACTGCGTGTTCAGCGTCGCGCTGACCGTGCCGAACCGCTGCGCGTGGTTCAGGCTGCCGTTCAGGTCTTCCGTGCCCTGGCTCTTGTCGTACAGGCTGTAGAGCGTGAGCAGGCCCGCCCCGCGCGTGGGCCGGTCGGGGGTGCCGTAGGTCTGGTCGAAGCCCAGCCCCGTCCCCTTCTTCTGGAACTCCTCCAGCCGGAGGATGCCCGGCAGGCTGGCCGCCAGGGCGTACCCGAAGGCGAACTTGATGAAGTAGCCCTCGTCGGGCGTCTGCCCGACCGTCGGGAAGATCGTCTGCCGCGCCAGCCTCTGGTCCAGGGGCAGGAACAGGTAGGGGATGGTGAAGACGCGGTGGCCTTTGCGGTAGAAGGAGACGTTGCGCCCGACGAGCCGACGTCCGGGGATGATGTACGCCTCCCGCGCGCCGAACGAGTAGTGCGGGTCGGGGAAGTCGCAGGTCGTGAACTGGCCGTCGCGCGAATCAATGAAGCCGGGCCGCCCGCGCACGACGCCGCCGTAGACGTAGAGGGGCTGGATCAGGCCGATCTGCGCCTGGACCTGTTCCGGCTGGATGACGGCCCGCGTCCCCGTCAGGGTGTAGGTGCCCCGGTTCAGGTTCAGCCGCAGCCGCCCGTTCGGCCCGACGTCCGCCGTCTGGCCCGTCGGCCCGACCAGGTGGACCGGGCCGAAGAACGTGACCAGGCCGCGATTCGCGTCATAGTCGGCCAGGTCCCCGGTCAGCACATACCCTTCGTAGGCGACATGCACGCCGCCCCGCCCGATGTAATGCCCGTCCGGGGTCAGTTCCGTTGCTTCGGCCCGGAGATGGACGTCTTCGTCCTTTGGCGTGGGGGCGCCGGCCGACCCGGGCGCGCTCCCCGGCAGCGGCGTCTCCTGCGCCGTCGGGAGCAGCGGCCCGCCGCCCGGCGTGTTGGTGGTCGGCGGAAGCGGCGAGACGGGGCTGCCCCCCGGCGAAGCCGAGGCGGGCAGGGTCGGACTCACCGAAGGAACGGCGGGGGATGTGCCGACCGGAGGGATCGCGGCG
>CAXTWM010000103.1:0-14258 GCA_964247915.1 uncultured Armatimonadales bacterium
AAGGCCACCGCAGCGTCGGCGGCTTCCGCGCCTCCATCTACAACGCCTTCCCCGAGGTCGGCGTTAAGGCGCTGACGGAACTGCTCAAGGACTTCGCCCAGCGGAAGGGGTAACTATGATGACGGTGACACTGACGCCCGACACCGAGATGCGCCTCCGCGCGTATGCCGAAAAACTGGCCCTTGATCCGGAGCAGCTTTCCAACGCCCTGCTGACCCGCGATTTGGAAGAAGCCGAAGCCGAGCTTCAAGCAACACTGGCAGGCTTGGACGAAAGCGCGGCGGACATCGCCGCCGGACGGTGGATCACCTCCGAGGAGCTTGACCGTCGCCTGGAAGCGAGAGCCACCGCCGCACGGTCAAAGCGGAACGGGTCACACGCGGCAGACGCGAAAGCTCTGGCGACTGCCGCAAACGAAACGGCTCCAGCGTGACGACAAGCCAGGATTACCCGGAGCGGGTTTATGCCGTCCGTGCTTCGGAGAAGTTCGCGGCCCGATTACGATGCGGCGGAGGACTGGCGGGCTGGCCTGCAAAGAGCGAAATCATCTTTGGCAACTTTGCTTTCTCGCTCTAGGCCGATGAACGGCCCGTCTGGAAGAACGGCCGTCCTGCGGACGGAAGGTGCTTTGCAGAAGGAGGAACTGACGACGCAGGGGTGCTGGGCGCGTCTCCCATTCAGTTCTTCCTTGGTCTCCCGTTGTTCTCCCGTCCGCAGGACGGCCGCTCTTCCAGACGGGCCGTTCATCGGCCCGGACCTCCTGCTCTCGGAATGAGAGCAAAGAGCGGCAGCGACAGAGGCATGAAATTTGTCAAAACGAACGCTCACACGCTGAGGCTAGACTTTATTTCGGGGAAGGCAGTCCGCAAATAATCAATGCGCATTTTTTGCGAAGACGAACCCTTTCTGCTCCGGCCTCACGCACGGCCACATAAAACACGGGAAGTAAAACAAGGGAGTTTATTCATGCCGAAGGTACTGGTCGCGGACCCCATCGCCCCCGAGGGCATCGAGATACTGAAGACGGTCGCCGAGGTGGACGTCAGAACGGGCCTAACGAAAGACGAGCTGGCGGCCATCATCGGGGACTATGACGCCCTCGCCGTGCGGTCCGAAACCAAGGTCACGGCGGAGATCATCGCCCAGGCCGGGAAGCTCAAGATCATCGGGCGGGCGGGCGTCGGCGTGGACAACATTGATGTCGAGGCGGCCACCAACCGGGGGATTTTGGTCGTCAACAGCCCCGAGGGCAACACGCTGGCCGCCGCCGAGCTGACCGTCGCCATGCTGCTGGCCCTGGCCCGCAACATCGCGCCCGCCGACCAGGCCCTGCGCGGGGGCAAGTGGGACCGCAAGAAGTACATGGGGTCCGAGGTCTACGGCAAGACGCTGGGCGTTGTCGGCCTGGGCAAGATCGGCCGCGAGGTCGTCAGCCGCTTGCAGGCGTTCGGCATGAGCGTTTTAGGCTACGACCCGTACCTGAAGCCCGAGCAGGCTGAGGCGCTGGGGATCAAACTCGCCGACCTGGACACGCTTTACAAAGAGTCGGACTACATCACGGTCCACGTCCCCAAGACCAAAGAAACCACGGGCATGATCAACGCCGACAAGATCGCCCTGATGAAGCCCACCGTGCGGCTCGTCAACGTCGCGCGCGGCGGCATCCTGGACGAAGCCGCCGTGGCCGAGGCGGCGAAGTCGGGCCGGATCGCCGGGGCCGCCGTGGACGTGTTCACGACCGAGCCGGCCCCCGCCGACAACCCCCTGCTGGGCATCCCGAACGTCCTGACGACCCCCCATCTCGGCGCAAGCACCGAGGAGGCGCAGGTGAACGTCGCCCTGGACATCGCCGAGCAGATCGTGGAAGTGCTGAACGGCAAGCCCGCCCGCGCCGCCGTCAACATGCCGTCCGTCTCCGCCGACATGCTGGCCCGCTTGCAGCCGTACCTAACACTCGCGGAGAAGATCGGCAGCCTCCACGCCCAGCTCACGTCCAGCCCCATCAGCGAGGTGGAAGTGGTCTACGCGGGCGACTTTGAGAGCCTGCCCACTGTCCATCTGACGCGCGCCGTGCTGAAAGGGCTGCTGGAACCCGTCGTCCAGGAGGGCGTCAACTACGTCAACGCCCCCGCGCTGGCCGCCGCGCGCGGCATCAAGATCACCGAAAGCCGGACGCCCGCGTCGGGCGAGGGCGGGTGCGTCCTGACGGTCCGCAAGCGCGGCGGCACCCAGGACCGCGAGATCTGCGGCGTCGTACTGAGCCGCGACAACATCCGCATCCTCACCATTGACGGCTACCGCGTAGACATCCGGCCCTCCGGCCCGATGCTCGTCACCCAGCACACCGACCGCCCCGGCGTCATCGGCAAGGTGGGGACCCTGATCGGCGAGGCGGGCATCAACATCGCCGGGATGCACGTCGGGCGCGAGAGCGAGGGCCAGGGCGCGCTGATGGTGCTGAAATTGGACACGCCCACCTCGGAGGGCCTTCTGGAGCAGATCCGGCAGGTGGACGGCATGGAGACGGTCCGATTGGTGCAGCTATGAGAGTTGCCGCCCCACTCCTCCTGCTGCCACTGGCGCTTATGTCGTCCCAGGCGTGGGCGCAGACGCCCAAACCCGTCAGCATCAGCCTGGGCGTCTTCCTGCCGTCGGATTCGGACACGCGCGCCCGCGCCACCGGCAGCCTCCTGCTCGCCGATGTCCGCTACGCGCTCCCGGCGAAAGCCGCCGCGACGTCCCGCACCGTCCTGGGGGTCGGCGCGGCGCACAGCAGCCGGGGCGAAGGCTCCACGGTCGTCATCGGCACGGTCGGCCAGACCTACAGCCTGAGCGGGGCGCGCTCCCCCCTTGCGGCCCAGGCCGGCTACGCGGGGTTCGGGGCGGGCGTCTACGGGGCGGACCTGAACGGTTCCCATGCCTTCGCGCGCCCCGGCGCGTATGCCGAGGCCGGCTACAACGTCACCGAGGCGCTTTTCGTCAACGCCCAGTACCGCCTGGTGGACCGCGCCGGCGGCGCCGCGCTGACCCTGGGCGTCCGGTTCTGACCCAACTCGGACTGATCTCTAGGAGAAAACCATGAACCTTCGCCTCACGGGCGCGCTCGCCGCGCTCACCACCACCCTCAGCCTCTTCGCGGGCATGGCCCAGGCCGCGCCCGGCCCGGCCCTGCCGATCCTGGGCAGCCCGAACGCCATCACGGCGGGCGTCTTCATCCCATCCTCCGGCGCGGCCAAGTCGGCGGGCGGTAACACGCAGCTCGACGTCGAGTTCCACTACGGCCTCCCCATCCCGAACCCGACGCCCCTGCGCGTCGTGCTGGGCGTCGGCGTCGAGACCGGCTCCAAGTCCGGCAGCCACTCCACGGTCGTCCCGGTCACGGCCGGCGGGCAGATCGGCCTGGGCGGGGGGCTGTACGCCGGGGCGGGCGTCGGCTACTACTTCCTGAACCAGCACCGCAACAGCAGCGTCCTGGACCAGCTCTCGACCACCCAGAAGGTCGGCGGCTACGGCGAGCTGGGCTACAGCCTGCCCGGCGGGCTGGTGACGATCAGCGCCAAGTACCAGGCCGTCCAGCGCGCCGACGGCTTCGTCGTCTCGGCGGGGCTGCATTTCTGAGCCGTCTCAAGCAGTAAAGAGAAACGAGGGCGAACACAAGGTTCGCGCCCTACATTCCAATCGCGTAGGGGCGAACCTCGTGTTCGCCCTTCCTCTCGGCTTGTTCGCCCTTCTCGTGTTCGCCCTCGTCACGCCCATGCTCACCCTCTTCGAGCACCAAACGCAGGCCGTCCCTTTTCCCTGGGACGCGCGCCGACTGGCCGCGCTGGAGCGGATGAACCGGGCGCAGGGGGAGGAAATCCTGCGCCCTGTCTTCGGGCGAGACGCTAGCCCCGCCGTGCAGGCCACGCAGCATGTCGGCGTCGTCCGCCTGGGCCGGGAGACGGTTCAAATCCTGCACAAAATCTATCGGCATGAGGAGTGCAGCGCCGACGAGGCCGCGCGAAACCTGCTCCACCTGCTTGCCGTCGCCGCCGACCTGCCCGTCCGCGAACACGACCTCGCCCCCCTGCTGCGCCGCAGCGCTGACTGGTTCGAGGTTCTGACCCGCCTGTTCGCGACCCACCTCACCGATGCCTGGCAGCGCGGCATCGTCCGGGGCTATGTCCCCATCGAAGACGACGACTCGCCCCTCCTGCGCGGCAAGTGGCGGCTGACCGCCCAGCTTCGCCACCCCGCCCGGCGGCACCGGTTCTGCGTCACCTACGACGAGTTCACCCCCGACAACCCCCTGAACCGCGTCCTGCGCTTCGTCACCGAGCGCCTGTGGACATTGACACGGGACGGCGACAACCGCCGCGCCCTGTCCACCCTGCGCGCCTGGATGGACGAGGTCACGCTGCTCCCCGCCGTCACCGCCGGGGAGGCGTCCGCCGTGTCCCTGACGCGCCTGCACCCGTCCTACGCGCCCCTGCTGACGCTGGCCCGGCTTTTTCTCGACGGCGGCTCCTTGCAGCTTTCCGGCGGCAGCCACGAATCGTTCGCCTTCGTCTTCGACATGAACCGCCTGTTCGAGTCCTTCGTCTTCGGCTTCCTCCGCCGCCACCGCGCCGCCATCCTGCCTCCTACTTTGGCCGACTGCACCCTGCTCCCGCAGTCGGCAGGGACTCACCGGCACCTCGCCCGGCGCGAGGGCCGCCCCGTCTTCCGATTGAAACCCGACATCGTTCTGCGCGCAGGGGACGGCACCTTTCCCCTCCTGCTGGACACCAAATACAAAGCCCTCACGCCCGCCAAGAACAACACGGCAGGTATCACACCCGCCGACATGTACCAGATGCACGCCTACGCCCGCCGCTACGCCTGCCCCCGCATCCTGCTCCTCTACCCCCAAACCGCAGGCATGGCCGCCCCCCTCCGCCTCCGGTTCGATCTGGAAGGCGGCGGCACGGTGCAAGCCGCCACGCTGGATTTGCGCGTCGAGCTAGGCAAGCCGGAAGGTGTTCGGCAGTTGGTTGAAGAATTGAAGATGATATTGGAGGAGGCAGCGTAACCATGTCTGAAACAGAAGAACTGTTAGGAGAAGATGAGTTTGTAGAGCGGGTAGAGGAAGCAACACCAAGCGGTTTTGACCGCACTAGCGAGGAAACGGCCAGAGTTGTTTTAGAAAAGTTGCTGCCGCAGGAGGAGGTACGCTTAGAAGTGCTTTCGTTCTTTGCACAGGCCATCCTCATAGCTCATCAACAAGGCGAAGCGAAATGGGGGGTCACTCTTTACCCGAATGCGGTTGCGCTGAATGTCAGTGGCTTTTACGCCTGCTGGGTCCGGTCGGCAGACTTCTTCGTTTCCTTAATGGAGGATGCTCTTGCGCCGGAAGTACGAACGGCGCTGGAAAACAAGGTGAAGTGGAATGGCGCATTCAGACGCTTGCCAGGTTCCCGCTGTGTTTATATTCCTTATGCAAAGGTAGACGAAATCCTGCGGCATCTTCTCACGCCAACAGAGGAGTTTGTCATCTTTACTGCGACCCGCTTCGCACGGATGGGGTCGCGCGTCGAAGGCGCACACTCGCCGGGCGTTCTCAGATACCTGCGCGGATATCTCGAAACGGATTTACCGGAGCCTGTTTATCTGCCGGAAGAAGAGGAAGCGGAAGATGACGACGGCATAGATGTAACTACTGACGCGCCCCACTTCTGGAAGATTGCACCCGGCGAAGGCGCCCACGCCTGGAACGATTGCCGCAACCGGGGCTGTATCGCCATCGGCTGGCTTGCTAGCACTGATTATCGGACGCTCGCGACCAAAGAGGAGGTTGTAAATGCCCTCGCGGTCGCTGGTTCCCCGCCCAGTGCCTACACGCCGATCCGTCAGTTCACCTATGGTATGAAACCAGGTGACATTGTTGTCGCCAACAAAGGCCGTCGGACTGTCATTGGAGTGGGACGGATCACAAGTGACTACCTACCGCCTGATGACCCCGCGAACGTCCGCCCGAATGATTGGCTTACTCAATCCCGGCGGGTGGATTGGCTGATTCAGAAGTCCGTGGACTTCACCAATTTTCGCCTCCAAATCCGCACGATTAGCTCCTTGGATAATCAGAAGTGGAAGCAAATTAAGCAGGCATATCTCATGTGCTATCCTGACGACGCTGATCTCCGCCAGGCATTTGCAGCGCTGGAACAGGCCGATGTCGTGGACCCTCTTCCACCGCCACCCGTTCCCGAAGCCGTCAAGCCGCTGCTCCAAATGGCGGAGCGCACGAAGAACATCCTCCTTTACGGCCCGCCGGGGACGGGCAAGACGTGGCTGGTGACGCAGTTCGCGCGGGCGTTCACCGACGCAGACAAGGTGGAGATGGTGACGTTCCATCAGTCGTTCGCCTATGAGGAGTTCGTGGAAGGGGTCAAGCCGGTCATCCACGAGGGGCAGGTGAGCTACGCGGTCGTGGACGGCGTCTTCAAGCGGGCCTGCCGGACGGCGGAGAAGAACCCGGACGGCGAGTACCTGATTATCATTGACGAGATCAACCGGGCGAACATCGCGAAGGTGTTGGGAGAATTAATTACGCTGATCGAGGACGACAAGCGGCTGACACGGGACAATGCCATAGAGGTGACGCTGCCGTATTCGGGGGAGCGGTTCGGGGTGCCGCCGAACCTGACGATCCTGGGCACGATGAACACGGCGGACCGCTCCATCGCCCTGCTGGATTTGGCCCTGCGGCGCAGGTTCACATTCGTGGAGATGCCGCCAAAGCCGGAACTGCTGTCCGAGGATGTGGCGGGAGTCAACCTGCGGGCCGTGCTGACGCAGATCAACGAGCGCGTGGCGCTGCTGCTGGACCCGGATCACCGGATCGGGCACAGTTATTTGATGGCAGTCCAGAACGCGGACGACCTGCAATTCGCCTGGTATCGGCGGATCGTGCCGCTGTTGCAGGAGTATTTCTACCACGACGGGGAGCGGCTGCAAGCGGTGGTAGGCAAGGCATTCGTGACGGAAACGATGCCCGACCCGGAGACGCGGGAGGCGTTGGGCAATCTGTATGAGGAGGGAGCGCGGTATGAGGTGTTGGAGCTAGAAGGGCAAAAGTTTTTGGAGGCGCTGCGGGGGCTGGCGGGGAACAAGGCAGACTAGGAGGGCGGGGGGACCCCGCCCCTACAATCCGCCGCCTCCATGCGCCTCCGCCCCCCGCACGAACAGCGGCCCGCCTCCAAACGCTTTCTATGCGTTCGGAGGCGGGCCGTTCTTGCTTGGCGACTGAAGCGTGGTCGCTAGTTGGCGACTTCCTGCTCCTTGCGGATGTCCACGTTCTCGCCGTCCAGCCAGAAGTGCTTGAAGGGGCTGCGGTCCAGGGTCATGGTCCGCAGGTCCACATGCTCCTGCAAGCCGAGCGAGGAGCGGAACTCGAGGGCGCTGTCGCCGTCGGAGAAGCAGGCGAGGTAGTCCGTGCCCTCTTGGAGCAGGCAAATGTATTCGCCCGAGTCGAGATGCTGGAGCGCGTACACGCGCTGGTTGATGTCTATTTCCGTAGAGGATTTCATGTGAGTTTTACCTTCTAGGCCCCTGCCAGTCGTGCGCAGAAGGGTTTATGCTGTGATTTCTGGGGGAAGAAATGCGCGGGCGCTCCCCCATTATTGACTACTATGTTCTACCCGGCGGTTCCCGGCTTGAACCCTACGGCCCCGGCGGGAGGTTGACGGCAGGTTAAGAACGCGGCGCGTTTGACAACCCCCGGCGCGATGTGCTACACTGGCGCGTGCCAAATACTCCTGCTTTTTCTGCCGATCCCTCCGCCGCCCCGTTCCCGAACGCCACGGTCTATGTCTTCGATCTGGACGGGGTGCTCTACCTGGGCAACACGCCCATCCCCCACGCCGCCGAGGCGGTGCGCCGACTGCAAGCGTCGGGGAAGAACGTGTTCTTCCTCACCAACAACTCCGCCCAAACCCGCGCCGCGTACCGCGCGAAGCTAGCGCAGGTGAACGGGCTGGACGTCCCCGAGTCGGCGATCTTCACGTCGGCCTACGCCACCGCCCTTTATCTGAAACACCGGGGCGCGGCGGGCCGTTCCGCGTTCGTCATCGGCGAGCCGGGCCTGGCCGCCGAGCTGCGCGACTCGGCGGGCCTGGTCCCCGTCACCCAGCCCGATGCGGTGGACTTCCATGACATTGACTACGTCGTGGTCGGCATTGACCGGCAGTTCTCCTACGACAAGCTGCGCTTCGCCCATGAAGCCATCACGCGCGGCCACGCCCAATTCATCGCTACCAACCGGGACACGACTCTGCCGACCGAGGACGGCGAGGTGCCCGGCGGCGGGTCGCTCGTCGCCGCCCTGGCCGCCGCGACGGCACGCGAGCCGGTCAACATGGGCAAGCCCGAGCCGCACGGCTACGAGGCCATCTTAGAAGCGGCCAAAGTCACCGCCCCCGAGAGCGTCATGGTCGGCGACCGCCTGGACACGGACATCGCCGTCGGGCGCCGCGCGGGCGCGCACACGCTCCTGGTCCTGACCGGCGTGACCAGCCCGGATCAGGCTGGGGCCGCGCCGCCGGAGTGGCGTCCCGAGCGCATTATCGGCGATCTGCGCGAGCTGGGTTAGGTCCGCACGGCCATAAGGGCATTGTTCCACGAATCGGCGCGGACCTTCCGCAAAAAAACAGGGCCGCCGAAAAGTCCGGCGGCCCTGTCTGTATTTCAGGCGTCAACGGCCTTAGCACAGTAACGATCATTGGTACAACCCAGTCTACGCCTTACTAATTGTCACCTTTGGCTATGATCATTGCCCCAATAGCAACGAACTCAAATGCAGTCGCATAGTAGCTCTCAAGACCAGGCAGTGTGTCCGCTCCAATTTGGGCCTCCTTGCAGAACCACGCCGCGAAATATGGCATGAAGCTGGGATCGGCTTTCTGGATGTTTTCTGCTGCCCAGCGGGTGTAGCTGATGTTGAACTTTCCGCTTCTCTCGGCAAAAATTATGCCCATGCGTCGGCACACACCCTGCCATTCTGACTTAAATGGACCGCATAGCACTTGCTCCCAGATCACCTGCCTGTCGTAGATTGGGAACAGTTTGGGGTTGTAAAAATGCAGGAATTTTGATGCCGGCATATGTGGATATTCGCTGATTTTTTTGATTCCGGCAAGGTCATGGATTGAGTCCTCCAATGCATACAAATCTTTAGCATCATTCCGAAGCAGAGCCAGCGTTCGCCCACTACCGCGCCCGACGGGTTTACAATCCTCCGTTAGCCCTTTGAATATCCGATCCACATCCCAATGCCCTCCTGTCGAATTTCGGAAGACACCAAAGTTCCGGTCAAGACCGTTGTAAACTTTTACGAAGGCTGCCTGCCTTCGTTCCAAAGGGAGTTCCAGATCGAAAGCTTCCTGGGCATGTTCATATAGCTCCGCGCGATAGCTCATGCGCCAATCTTGCTTTCGCGCAAATGAGGCAAATTGATCTAGAGCCTCCTCATAGCGGTTGCTCATAAAGTAAGAGTCTAGCATCCGTTCCTCCATTGCTACGCCACTACTACCGAAAGCTGTGACGGCCCCGCAGGAATAGTATTCTTCATTCGCTGTATGATTCCTGCGGCCAATAAAACCTACTTCCGCATCCGGTTTTCCTAGCGGCTCCCCGTTTATGGCTACTTGGCAACGCTCATTGGCGGTTTGAACCCGCGCAGGCGGAGGGCGTTGGTGACGACGGAGACGGAGGAAAGGGCCATCGCGGCGGAGGCGAGCATGGGCGAGAGCAGGCCGTGGCCGGTCAGGGCGTACCCCAGGCCCGCCGCCAGGGGGATGCCCAGGGTGTTGTAGGCGAAGGCGAAAAAGAGGTTCTGCCGGATGTTGCCCAGGGTCGCCCGCGACAGGGCGATGGCCGTGGCGACGCCCTGAAGGTCGCCGCCGAGCAGGGTGACGTCGGCGGCCTCGATGGCGGCGTCCGTGCCCGTGCCCAGGGCGATGCCGACGTCGGCCTGGGCCAGCGCGGGGGCGTCGTTGATGCCGTCGCCGACCATCGCGACGCCCCCGCCCATCCCCTGCCGGCGCCGCACCTCGGCGGCCTTGTCTTCGGGCCGGACGTCGGCCCGGACGTCGTCCACGCCCGCCTCGCGGGCGACGGCGCGGGCGGTGCGCGCGTTGTCACCGGTCAGCATCACCACGGCCAGGCCGAGCGCCTTCAGGGACTGGACGGCGGCGCGTGAGGTCGGCTTCAGGGTGTCGGCGACGGCGACCAGACCCGCCGCGTGACCGTCCACGGCGACGTACATCGGCGTCCGGCCCGCCTCGGACAGCGCGAGGGCGCGGTCGGTCAGCGTCTCGGACGGGATGCCGTGCGCGGCGAGCAGGCCCGCGTTCCCGGCCAGCACCGAATGCCCGTCCACGGTCGCCGCGATGCCCTGCCCGGCGAGGCTGTCAAAATGAGAGGCGCTCGCTTCGCCCACGCCCCCGGCCCGCGCCCCTTCCATGATGGCTGAGGCCAGCGGGTGCTCCGAGCCGCGCTCCGCCCCCGCCGTCAGCCGCAAAATCTCCTGGGGGGCCATGCCGTTGGCGGGAACCACGTCGGTCAGGACGGGCTTGCCCGTCGTCAGCGTGCCCGTCTTGTCTAAAATGACCGTCCGCACCATCCCCGCCCGCTCCAAAGCCTCGGCGTCTTTGATCAGGACTCCGTATTCGGCCCCCTTGCCGACTCCCACCATGAGCGAAGTCGGCGTCGCCAGGCCCAGCGCGCAGGGGCAGGCGATGATGAGGACGGCGATGAAGCAGGACAGGGCCAGCGCGGGCGAATGCCCGACCGAGAACCACAGCGCGAAGGTCAGGACGGCGATCATCAGGACGGCGGGCACGAAGACGGCCGTGATGCGGTCGGCGAGCTTCTGGATCGGGGCGCGCGAGCTTTGCGCCTGCCGCACCAGCGCGGCGATCCGGGCCAGGGCCGTGTCCGCCCCGACGCGCGTCACCTCGAAGACGAACGAGCCGCGCGTGTTGACGGGCGCGCCGACGACGGTGCCGCCGACGGCCTTTTCGACCGGCAGGCTCTCGCCCGTGATCATGCTCTCGTCTAGGGCCGACGCACCCTCCACGACGCGCCCGTCCACGGGCACGCGCTCGCCGGGGCGGACGCGGAGGCGGTCCCCCACCCGCACCTGTTCGATGGGGATGTCCCTGTCCTCGCCGTCTTTGACCACCCGCGCGGTCGGGGGCTGCAAGCCGAGCAGCGTCTCGATGGCCGCCCCGGTCCGGCCCTTCGCCCGCGCTTCCAGCATCCGGCCCAGCAGCAGCAGGGTGAGGATGACGTCGGCGGTCTCGAAATAGACGTGCGGGGAGGCGAACAGGCGCGGCAGGGCCGTCGCCAGGAGCGAGTACAGGTACGCCGTGCCCGTCCCCAGCGCGATCAGCGTGTTCATGTCGCTGCCGCGCCCTTTCAGGGAGAGCCACGCGCCCCGGAAGAACGGCCCGCCCGCCCAGAACAGGACCGGCGTGGTGAGGAGGAGCTGCGTCCAGGGCGAAAGGAGCAGGGCGGGCAGGGACCATCCCATGTCGCCCCCCATCGCCCCCAGAACCACCGGCGGGGTGAGCAGGGCAGCCGTCCAGAAGCGACGCGCCAGCGCTCGTCCCTCCGCCGCGTGGTCCGTCTTTGGGGAATCGGGCGTCAGCGGCGCGGCCTCGAAGCCGATCTTCTCGATGGCGGCGGCGATGGCCGGCGGCGAGGTCTGGGCGGGGTCGTAGGTGAACATCCCCCGGCTTGCCAGCAGGTTGACGGCCGCGTCGGCGACGCCCGGCACGCGCCGGGCGGCCTTCTCGACGCGCGAAACGCAGGCCGCGCAGGTCATGCCGCCGAGGACGAGGTCCGCCCGCGCGCCGCCCTCCTGGGGGGCAGAAGCCGCCGATGCGGCCTCCCTCGGCCCGAAGAAGAACAGGGACAGCAGCCCGATGACGCCGAATCCGCCGATCAAAACGGCCAGCTCCATCCCGTTCAGGGTCATGGGTTAATCTTCTTGCGGCGGGAAGCCGATGTCCGTCAGCGCGTCCGCGATCTCGGCCCGACCCGTTCGGGCGTCGTCAAAGGCGACCGTCACCTTCTTTGCGGGCACGTCCACCGTCACCGCCTGGACGCCGTCCTGACGCCCCAGCGCCTTCCCGATGCTGGCGGCGCAGCCGGCGCACTCGATATCTGGCGCGATAAACATTGTTTCCATGTGAGGGATAACCCCTGGGCGATGGGCGCGGTTCCTGCGGCCTTCAGGGGCCGAAAACCACGCTCGCCGGGTAGAATGGCACCGTGAAGTTCCCATGACCGTCTTCCTCGAAACCGACCGCCTGCGCCTGCGCCGCTTCACGCCGGACGACGCGGACGCCCTGTACACACTGGACGGCGACCCGGACGTGATTCGGTGGACCAACCTCGACGGCCGGCGCGCGCCATTCGCGTTCTACCGCGACGTCCTCCTCCCCCGCAACCTCGCCTACTACGAGAGGTACGCGGGCTACGGCTACTGGGTGGCCGAGGAGCAGGCGACCGGCGACTGGCTGGGCTGGTTCCACTTCCGGCCCAGCCGGGACGATCCCGACGAGGTCGAGCTGGGCTACCGCCTCCAAAAGTCCGCCTGGGGCCGGGGCTACGCGACGGAAGGGTCGCGGGCGCTGATCCGCCACGGGTTTTTGGAACTCGGAACCGCCCGCGTCACAGCGACCGCCCTGGCCGCCAACCGCGCCTCGGTCCGCGTCATGGAGAAAGCCGGGCTGCGACACGCGCGCGACTACACACACGAGTTCACCGACCCCGAATCGGGCCAGGTGACGGGCTACCCCGCCGTCCAGTATGCCCTGGACCGGCGGCAATTCACGCCGTAAAGAAGGCGTTCACATGGGGGGGGGCATCACACGGGGCTGAACCCCCGTGCTTCGGTAAAGCAACTCCCCGCCTTCGCGGGCAGAAGAAAGGCTAGTGCCCACGGCATTTCGCCCGCGCCCCTCCGGGTAGCCAGTGCTGACCAGTGCAGAGGCGGGGGCTTGCACTCGTGAAGCACGGGGGGGTAGCCCCATGTGACGCCTTTCCTACTCCTTCACCCGCGTCAGCGTCAGCGACTGCTTGGTTGCGGAATTGGTCAGGGTCAGGTGGTCGCCGTCCAGCGTGAACGGGCTGGACTGCGGCTGGGACTGGGCGGCGGGCATGGGCATCGCCTGGCCGTTCACCGTCGCCGACGTGAGGGTCTGGGTCAGGGTGATGTCGCTGACCGTGTAGGTGCCCGCCGCGCTCATGGTGACAGGCATCGCGCCCACGCTGCCCTGGATGCCCATCGTCTCCTTGCCGTCCGGCATGAACTGGAACGTGGCGTTCATGGTCCCGCGCGGCTGCGTGACGGTGCCCTGCCACTTGCCGACGATGGTGGGCTTGTGGCTGCATCCCGCCAGCGCGAGGGCCGGAGCCACGAGGGCAAGGGCGACAGGGGGGACACGGCGCAGGGCCGGGGGCGTGTTCTTCATCGGGGAAATCTCCTTCGCCATCAAATCCATCGGCGTTTTCTCCTCATTCGCCGTCCGTGCGCCCGCTTCCTGCATCACAGGCGGATTCGGCGCCTGCCTTGCCGAACTTTCCCGCCCGTCGCTCGTTTAACCGGGCGAGTGGCCGAGGAGGCGACGATGCGAGAGGCTGGGGAGTGGGATGAGGCGCAGATGCGGCGGGCGGCGCGGGGGGACACCCAAGCCTTCGATGCCCTGCTGGGGCGGCACGGGGACGCCGTGTTCCACTATCTGCTCCGGCTCACAGCGGACCGGGATCTGGCCGAGGACTTGGCGCAGGAGTGCTGGCTGCGGGTCTGGCGGGCGCGGCACTCGTACCGGCCCACGGCAGCCTTCCGCACCTGGCTGTTCACGGTCGCCCGCCGCCTCGTCCTGGACCACGCCAAAGCGCCCCGCCTGCCCACCTTGCCGCTGGGGGACGCGTTGCCCGGCGCGTTCGGGCCGTGCGACGCCGTGATCGCGGGCGCCCTGGAACGGGCCATCGAGGACGCCCTGGCGGGGCTGCCGCCCGAACAGCGCGAGGCGGTCGTCCTGCGAGACCTGGAAGGGATGCCCTACGCCGAGATCGCCCGCGTTGTGGGCTGCCCCCTGGGGACGGTCAAGTCGCGGATCAACGCCGGACGGGCGCGGCTGCAAGAAGTCGCCCGCGCCTGGCTGGCGGAAGAGGGACACGAAGAAGGACAAGACGCATGACCGAACAGGAACTGGTACAGCAAGCCCTGG
>CAXTWM010000104.1:0-14205 GCA_964247915.1 uncultured Armatimonadales bacterium
GGCCGACGTTGTACTGGGCGAACGGCAGCAGGGTCACAGTCGCCAGCAGGAAGATGATGGTCAGACCGGCGATCAGGATGTTCAGCGCGATCTCGTTGGGCGTTTTCTGCCGGGACGCGCCTTCCACTAGGCCGATCATGCGGTCAATGAACGTCTCGCCCGGATTGGCCGTGATCTCCACTTTGATGCCGTCCGAGATGACCTTGGTGCCGCCCGTGACGGCGCTCCGGTCGCCGCCCGCCTCCCGGATGACCGGGGCCGACTCGCCCGTGATGGCCGACTCGTCCACGCTGGCGATGCCCTCGATGATGGTGCCGTCGCTGGGGATCACGTCGCCGACCCCGCAGACGACGACGTCGCCTTTGCGGAGGTCCGGCGCGGCGACCTGCTCGACCTGCCCGTTCTTGCCGAGCCGCTTGGCTTTGGTCGTGGTGCGGGTCTTCCTGAGTTCATCCGCCTGCGCCTTGCCGCGCCCCTCGGCGATGGCCTCGGCGAAGTTGGCGAACAGGACGGTGAACCACAGCCACAGCGCGATCTGGCCGGTGAACGCCCGCTCCCAGCCGCCCATCGGGACGCCGAGCGAGGGGACAAGGCTCGCCAGGAAGATGACCGTCGTGATCAAACTGCCGACCCAGACGACGAACATGACCGGGTTCTTGGCCTCGGCGCGCGGGTCCAGTTTTCGGAACGCATCGCCCAGCGCGCGGCGGACGATGGGCGGGTCGAACAGGGGCCGCGCGCGCTTGCCCGTCGGCGGGACCGAGGGGGCGCCCCCGTCCGGCCCCGTGCCGTTTGCCATCGGCGCTTGAAGATTCTGTTGGGTGGTTGCCATTGGTTATTCTCACGACTCCCGGCCTTGAAAGGCCGGGTTCCTAAAACGTCTTCCCCGAGTGCATCAGGAAGTGCTCCACGACGGGACCCAGCGAGACGCTGGGGAAGTAGGTCAGCGCGCCGACGATGACGATGACGCCCACCAGCAGGCCCGCGAACAGCGGCGTGTCCGTCGGGAACGTGCCCGCGCTTGCCGCCACGCGCTTCTTTCGGACCATGCTCCCGGCGATCGCCAGCAGCGGGACGATCATCAGGAATCGCCCGACCAGCATCGAGATGCCCTGCGTCAAGTTCCAGTACGGCGTGTTGACCGAGATGCCGGCGAACGCGCTGCCGTTGTTGCCCGTGGTCGAGTCGTAGGCGTATAGAATCTCCGAGAAGCCGTGCGGGCCGCTGTTGTTGGTGTTGGCCGACGCCAGCGCGTTGACGCTCGTGCCCACCGTGTTCCAGTAGGCGGCGGGGTGGGGGACGTGCGTCACGCTGGCACCTGCCGTGAACAGCAGCACGTCGGCGGCCAGCACCAGGGTCGCCAGCATCGCCATCTTGATCTCGAACGCCTCCACCTTCTTGCCCAGGTACTCCGGCGTCCGCCCGACCATCAGGCCCGCGATGAACACGGCCAGGATGGCGTACATCAGCATCCCGTACAGGCCCGCCCCGACCCCGCCGAAGATCACCTCGCCGGTCATGATGTTCGCCATCGGCACCAGGCCGCCGATGGGCGTGTACGAGTCGTGCATCGAGTTGACCGCGCCGCACGAGGCGTCCGTCGTGACCGTCGCGAACAGGGCGGAGCGGGCGATGCCGAAGCGCGCCTCCTTGCCCTCCATGTTGCCGCCGCTGTCACCCAGCACGGAGGCCCGTGTCTCGACGCCCTGCGCGGCGAGGAGCGGGTTGCCCCGCGCCTCCTGCACATAGGCGACCGAAACGCCGACCAGGAACAGGAAGCCCATCGCGCCCCACAGCGCCCAGCCCTGCCGGACGTTGCCGACGTACAGGCCGAACGTGTAGACGATGCCCGCGCCGATCAGGAAGATCGAGAGCACCTGCACGAAGTCCGTCAGCGCGTTGGGGTTCTCGAACGGGTGGGCGGAGTTGGCGTTCAGCGGCCCGCCGCCGTTGGTCCCCAGCATCTTGATCGCCTCCTGCGAGGCGTAAGGCCCGCCGGGGATGGTCTGCGACGCGCCTTCCAGGGTTGTCACCGTCCGGTAAGCGTGGAAGTTCTGGACCACCCCCTGCGAGCACAAAAAGAGCGCGTAAACGAGGCACAGGGGCAGCAGGACATACACCGTCGCGCGGGTGAGGTCGGTCCAGAAGTTGCCGATGGACTGCGCCGAGCGGCGGCCCAGGCCGCGCACCAGCGCGATGGCGATGGCGATGCCCGCCGCCGCCGAGAAGAAGTTGTGCGAGGCCAGGCCGACGGTCTGCGAGAAGTACGACATCGTGTTCTCGCCCGAGTACGCCTGCCAGTTCGTGTTGGTGGTGAACGAGGCCGCCGTGCTAAACGCAAGGTCCGGCGTCATCGCCGTGGCATACGACGGGGCGTTCTTGGCGTCCCCGAAGTGCATCGGGTTCAGCGGCAGGAACGCCTGCCAGCGCAGGACGGCATAGGTGAGGGCGAGGGTGACGACGCTGAACAGCAGCATCGCCAGCGTGTAGGTCGTCCAGGGCATTTCCTCGTCTTCCTTGACGCCGCCGACGGCGTAGACGAGCCGCTCGACGGGTCGGAAGATGGGGGTCATCCACGTTTTCTGTCCCTCGAATACCTTGTACATGAAGGTCCCGAAGGGCCTGGTCAGGGCGAGGATCAGCCCAAGAAAGAGGATGATCTGAAACCAGCCGATGGCAGTCATAGTGTTTCCTTTGAGCGTTGTGGCCTTAAAACTGCTCCGGCCGAATCAGCGCGTACAGCAGATAGATCGTCAGCCCGACCGCCGCGATTCCCGCGATCCAGATTTCCATGGGTCACTCCTTCAGCCGTTCGCACCCGTAGGTGTAGCCGATCGCGATCACGAAGAACAGGATCGTGGTCAGTAAGAACAAAGCGTCTTGCATCCCAGCCGCCTCCCCGTGCGGCATGGCGACATGGTATCCGATTCCGCATAAAGAAGGCGTAAAGACCGCCTGCCGTGATATAAAGATTTCGTTAAGATTTAAAGCGTCTCTTCAAGCGCCCGGAATCGGGTGCGCAGTTCGCCCATCTCCTCCTCCCCGAGCTGCTCGGCGCAGCCGGCGACGATCCGCCGCCCCCGCTCGACCAGCGGCCGGCGGTAGTCCGGGTCAGGGAGGGTCGCGGCGATGTCGCCCAGCGCCCGCAGCATCCGCAGGCTGACGGCGACGTCGGACTTCGCGTAGAGGCGGATCTGCTCGAAGGCCGACTCGACCAGGCGGTCGAAACTCAGCCAGGGCAGGCTGACGCGGACCACGCCGGGCGGGTCATAGAGCAGCGAGTCCGGCGGCTCCCGCAGGGCGAAGTGGATCAGGATGCGACTGAGCTGGTCCACGCAGGTGATGGCCGTGCTGGGGTCGTTCACGGCGGGCGAGATGGCCTTCAGGGCGATGTCCACGATCTGGAGGATGCCGTACTCCACGTCCTGCTGCAACGTCCGGGTCGGGCCGAAGTCGAACGCGGCCCGCAGCTCGGCGGCGCCCTCGTCCGACAGCTTATCGCCCCGCGAGACCAGGAGCAGGGGTATCCCCTCCGGGACGAAATGGCCGACGCGGCGCAGGACGCGGACCGTCACGCCCGCCGCCCGCGCCTGGGCGACCAGCCGTCGCGCGTCTATGAAGCGGACGTAGCCTGAAGCGCCGCTGAGGACCGGCGCCTCCCGCGCGCTCGGCTCCATCCGGGCGGCGGCGTACTGCGCCGCCTCGGTCAAGCGGCTGTTCCGAATGGGTTTGGGCATGGTCTGGTCAATGACGGCCTCGGTCTCCTGGGCGATCCGGTCCACGATGTGGTTGACGCTGATCGCCTGCGAGATGTGGTGGATGAAATAAAGCAGCCAGGCCACGCAGGCGAGCGAAAGCAGCATCGCGCCCAGGACGGTGAGGACGGGTTCAAACGGGTGCGGCAGGGCGTGGGCGGCGGGGAGTGCGGCCACGCAGTAGGTGAAGGTGCCCAGGAAGATGCCCAGAGTCTGCTGCGTCACCCGGTCCTGGGAGAACGACACGATGATGCGCGGCGAGAACTGCATCGAGGCCAGCGTCAGCGTCATCAGCAGGATGGCGAAGACGATGGAAACGACCGTCATCATGGCGGCGGCGATGCCGCCCAGGATCACCTGCGCCACCTGCGGGTCGGCGTGCGACGGGAACAGCACGCGCGGCACGCAGGCGCTGAGGCCGGGGACCGCCTCCTCCAGCGCCGAAAGCGTCATGCCCGCCAGCCCCAGCGCCAGGGCGATGATGAGGGGGCGGACCAGGAAGCCGCCGCGCAGGTTGTACAGGAGGTGGCGGAAGATGTGGGGCAGGCCGTCGTTCATGGCGGGACGGGGGCTACTCCGGGCGGGGATACCGCGCCCCCGCCCAGGTATGCGGCAGCCGGTCCTCGTAGGCGGCGCGCGTCGCGCGCATCTCGGGTGTCGTGGCCTCGCCGTAGGTCAGCCGGTCCAGGAAGCCGATCACTTCGCCCAGGCTGCCCTCGACGACGTTGGCGGCGGCGGGCCGGCTCGGCGTGTGTTCCTTCGCCCCTTTCTTGAGGTTGTAGTGGAACGAGTGGATGAGCCGGTCTATCGCGTGGAGTTTGGCGCGGACGGACTGCGCCCGGTCGAAGTCCGTGAGGAAGGTGCGGAACGCCTCCATCCCCCCGGCCCCGTAGAGCTGCCGGTTCCGGTACGTCAGCCAGTACCGCCCCCAGGTCGTCCCCCAGCCGCAGACGGCGCAGCGCAGCTCCTCCGCCCTGCTGGCGGGGCTGAGGTCCTTCCCGGCCCGGTGGATGACGCTTTGGGCGCCCGCGCGGGCGCAGCGGGGGCAGGCGACGCGCCCACCCGCCGCGTCCATCACGGTCAGGATGCTCCGGCACCGCAGGTACAGCGCCAGTCCCACGTCGTCCGTCAGCGCCTCGTCGGCGATGCTTCGCGCGTCCGCCTCGTACAGCCGCCGGAGCCTGTCCTGGCGCACCGGCGGCGCCCAGCGCACCTCGGCGATCCCGTCTTCTGACTCGTTGATGTCCGCGCTCATCGTTTCCCGCTCCCGCCCGATTGAGCGCCGCCGTTGCGGTCGCTGAGATACCAGGGGACGTTGACCACGACGACGCGCTGGTCGCCGCGCAGCAGGAGGGCGGCTTTGAGGGCCGTCGCCCGCTGGTTGTGCAGCAGATAATCGTACCAGTGCGACCCCACCAGCTCAGGGATGATGACGGCGATCATCCGGTCCGGGTACTCGCCTTCCAGCGTCTTGATGATGTCGAACAGGGGGTGGAACAGCCGCCGGAAGGGGGAGGCGATCACGACCAGGCGCGGCGGCGGGATGCCGGCCCGGCGCGCGGGTTCCTCCACATACCCCGCCCAGCGCTGCCGCAGGTGGTCCGCCTCCTCTTCCGTGGCGCTGATGTGGACCGCCAGCACGTCCGGCGAGAGTTGCAGGCCGAAGCGCAGCGCCTTTTCGGTGATGGTGCTCCACTGCCGGAGCGGGACGACCACGACCGGCGGCTTCAGGTCGCTCAGGTCCAGCGGCTCGTGCCGCCGGGTCTGCTCGGCCACATGGGCGTAATGGCCCTTGGTGCGCTCGAACAGGAGGAGGAGGCCGGGGATCACCAGCAGGGTGATCCACGCCCCCTCTTTGAATTTCGTCGCCAGCACCACGGCGAGCGCGACGCCGGTCGCCACGGCCCCGACCGCGTTGATGATCAGCGCCGTGCGATTCCTGGCCGCCTCCTGGGGCGAGCGGGCCGGGTGGGTGCGCCAGTGCATGACCATGCCCGCCTGGGACAGCGTGAACGCGCCGAACGCGCCGATGGCGAACAGGGGAATCAGGCGGTCCGTGATGCCGCCGAAGGCGATCAGCAGCAGGCCCGAAAGGACGGCGAGGATGGCGATGCCCAGGGAATACACCAGCCGCCGCCCCCGGTTGGCGAAGGCATACGGCAGAAAGTTGTCCTGCGCGAGCAGGCGACACAGCCGGGGGAAGCCGGCAAAGCTGGTGTTGGCCGACAGACACAGCACGGCCAGGACGGCGGCCAGGGTGACGTAATAAAAGACGCCCCGGCCCGCCACGGCGGCGACCAGCATGGACAGCACGCTCTGGTAGCCCGCGCCGTCCGGGTCGGTCGCCGCGATGCCGTAGGCGCGGCAAAGGTACGCGATGCCGCCCAGCAGCAGCCCCAGAATCACGACGACCCCCGTGAGCGTCCGCTGCGCGTTCGGGACGGCGGGCCGAGCGAAGGCGCTGATCCCGTTCGAGATCGCCTCCACGCCGGTCATCGCCGTACACCCGTTGGCGAACGCCCGCATCAGCAGCCAGAGCGAAACGCCCGCCGTCGCGGCGGGGACGGCGGGCGGCGACTCCAGGGGGTGCGGGTGCCCGCCCGACAGGGCCGCCCGGACCAGCCCGAGGAGCAGAGTCAGCGCCAGCGTCCCGACGAACAGGTAGGTCGGCAGGATGAAGACGACGCCCGCCTCTTTGACGCCCCGCAGGTTGACGAGGGTGAGCAGCGCGAGGATGAGGAGGCAGAGGGCGAGGATGTGTCCGTGCAGCGCGGGGACGGCGGAGACGAGCGCCCCGACGCCCGCGGCGATGCCGACGGCAACGTTCAGGATGTAGTCCAGCAGCAGGGAGGCGGCGGCGAACAGGCCGGGGCGCGTGCCCAGGTTCTCCTTCGCCACCGTGTAGGAGCCGCCCCCCGTGGGGTAGGCCGCGATGGTCTGCCGGTAGGACAGGTACAGGACCGCGAGCAGCCCCAGGATGATCAGCGTGATCGGCCCGATGTAGGCCAGCCCCAGCGCGCCCAGGGGGAGCAGGAGAGTCAGGGCCGCTTCGGGGCCGTAGGCGGCGGACGAGAGCGCGTCCAGCCCCAGCATGGGAATTCCGGCCAGCGGCCCGACCTTCTGCCCCTCCTCTTCATGCGAGGCCAGCGTCGGCCCGATCAGTCGTTCAAGCAGTGACATCGTTGCCTGTCCTCCTCAGCCAGCGCAGGCACGCATCCCGCGCCGCCGCGTCCGGCGCCTCGCCCGTGCCGGCGACGCGGAACGCGCAGGTGGCGGCGTTGGGCGGCGCGCAGGACGACAGCGTGAACTCGTAGCCCGACGGCGCCGTCTCGATCTCGCCCAGGGCGCTGACGTACTGCGGCCTCAGCTCCCAGCGCACGTCGAAAACGTCATGGCGCACGGCCCGGCGTAGCAGTTCGGCCCAGTCCTCCGCGCCATCGGGCAGGACCAGCATCCCCAGCTTCGCGCGCTCCTTTCGGGTGCGCCGGAACAGGGTCTCGCCCCACACATAGTAGATGTACCAGTCGTCGTCCGTCAGGTGGGCGGAGGGCAGGGGGTCGGGCAGCAGGATGCCGTAGACGGAGCGCCCGTCGCGGTCCCAGCCGACCCGTTGGCTGTGCTCCGTCCGGTCCAGGCGGGCGTCGAATCGGTCCGCGAACAGGCGGGCCAGCCGGTAGTCGGCCTCCGCCGACATGTGCCACCGATCCACGGCGGACGGCTGCGGCGCGGCGGGCGCGCCGGGGGCGGGCATAAGGGACGGCGGGAAGAAGGACGGCACGGCGGCACCTCGGAATATCCTGATGCCGCATTGTATCGCATCCCGGATAAAGAAGGCGTAAAGAAAGGCGAGGGCGACGTAAAGATTGCGTAAAGATTAGCCGGAGGGGCCGTCGGCGGTTCGGAAGCGGTAGCCGACGCCAGGTTCGGTGACGAGGAAGCGGGGGCGGGCGGGGACGTCCTCGATCTTCCGGCGCAGGTGGCCGACGTGGACGCGCAGGTATTGGGTCTCCTCGACGTCCTCGGGTCCCCAGACGGCGGCCAGGAGCTGCCGGTGGGTCACGACCCGGTCGGCGTTCTGGGTCAGGAAGCGCAGGATGCCGTACTCGTGCGGCGTCAGCTTGACCTCCCGGCCGTCCTTGAAGACCAGTCGGCGCGCGTAGTCCATGGTCAGAGCGCCCGCCGTGAACGTCGGCGCGTCGGCAGGCTGCATACGGCGATGGCGGCGCAGGGCGGCGCGGAGGCGGGCCGTCAGCTCGTCCATGCCGAACGGCTTGGTCAGATAATCGTCCGCGCCCTCGTCCAGCGCCTGCACCTTCTGCCGCTCCTGGGCGCGGGCGGACAGGACGAGGATCGGGACGTCGCTCCAGGCGCGCAGGCGGCGGCAGACCTCCAGGCCGTCCATGCCGGGCATCATCAGGTCCAGGATGACCAGGTCGGGCGCGGCCAGCGACGCCAGGCGCAGCGCCTCCTCGCCGTCCGAGGCGGCGCGGACCTCATAGCCCTGCGCCCGCAGGCCGCCCAGGACGGCACGGCGGATCTCCGGCTCGTCGTCAACGACAAGAATGGAAGCGGCGTCTGTTTGCATGGGGAAAGTCTACTCGATGGGGAGCCGGAAAGAGAAGATCGCGCCCGACGGCTCACCCGGCGGTGCGTTCCGCGCCCAGATGCGCCCGCCGTGCGCTTCGATGATCGCCCGGCAGAGGGCCAGCCCCAGCCCCGTCCCGTGGACCGTCCCATTGGCGTGGCGGGCGCTGCGGTGGAACCGCGTAAAGATGACCTCTTCGTCGCCCACGGTGATGCCCTCGCCGAAGTCGCGCACGTCCACCCGGACGCCGGGAAGGCCGTCCTTGGTGGGACACAGGGAGACGTGGATGGGGCTGCCGGGGGGCGTGTATTTGACCGCGTTGCCGAGCAGGTTGGTCAGCACCAGCGCGATCTGGACGTAGTCGGCCCGCACAAGCGGCAGATCGTCCCCGCCCGTGATCTGGACGCGGTCCGCGTCCGGCTCGGGCAGCCGGTCCAGGGCCGTCCCGACGATCTCCAGCAGATCGCACCAGTCCTTGGTCGGGTTCCACGCCCCGGCCTCCAGGCGGGACAGGTCCAGCAGGTTGCTCACCAGAGTCGTCAGCCGGTCCGCCTCGCCGTCAATCGTTTGGACCGCCTCGGCGCGCTCGGCCTCGGGCCAGACCGCCCCGCGCGACCGCAGCCCCGACGCGGCGGCCTTGATGGCGGCCAGCGGCGTCCGCAGCTCGTGGGAAACCAGCGACAGCAGGGCGTCTTTGAGCGTGTCCGCCTCGCGCAAGGCCGCCGCCTGGGCGGCCTCGTCCGCCAGCGCCTGGCGGGCGATGACCACGGCGGCGTGGTTCGCCAGCCCGAGGATCAGGCGCTGGTCCTGTTCGGTGAACGGCTTTCCGTCGGTACGCGGGCCGACATGGAGCGCGCCCACGGGGGCGCCCTGCGCCCGCAGGGGCACATAAACGCCGATCTCGGACCCCCCTGCCCCGGAATCACCGAGCGCCTTTTCCCACAGGTGGCGGGACGCCCCGAACCCGATGACCTGATGGTACTCACCCGCCGCCTGCGCGAGCTGTGCGATGAGGCCGAGCAGTCCGGACGAAAGCGGCTCCGGGGGGAACGCGGCGGCGGGCAGGAGTGCGCCCGAATCGGCGCGGCTCAGGACGACGCACCGGGTTGCCCGGCACGCCTGCACGATCCGCTCCGCCAGGGCGGGCAGCAGCCGCGCCGCGTCCACCTCGCCGCTGATGGCCTCGCTGGCCTCGTACAGCGTCCGCGTCTCCTGCTCGCGCGTCTGCGCCGCCTCGGTCTGCCGCCGCGCTTCCGACGCCAGCCGCGCCGTGGTCATGGCAGCGATGAGGAAGACGACCAGCGAAAGCCAGTCGCGCGGATCGCTGATGGCGAACGTGTAGAACGGCGGCAGGAAGAAGAAGTCCCAACACAAAAAGCTGAGGACCGCCCCGGCGAGGGCCGACGCGAAGCCGAACCGGAGGGCGCAGGCGATCACGACCGGCAGGTACAGCAGCGACGCCTGCCCTTTGTCCAGCGAGAAGCGGAACAGCCAGAAGACGCCGGTGCCGGCCAGTGTCCCTGCCGCCGCCGACGCGAACCCTTTGGCAGTGTCTGAGAAAGCAGGGCGCATGAAAAACAAGAGGCCGCCCGGCGGCGGCCTCTATACGGATTGGGACTAGGCCCGGACCTTGCCCGCGTTGCGGCGCTTGATCAGTTCATCAATCCCGACGCCGAGCAGGATGACGACGCCTACCACGACGGCCTCGGAAGAGGTTGGGATGCTTTTGCCGTTGATCGTCACCAGGTTGACCAGGTTCCGCAGCACCTGGAGGAGCGCGGTGCCGATCAGGATGCCGGCGATGGACCCCTCGCCGCCGCGCAAGGAGCATCCGCCCAGGACGGCGGCGGCGATGCCGTACAGCTCATACGACTGGCCGTGCGAGGAGGGCGAGATCGAGTTGGTGTAGAAGCCGATCAGGACGGCGGCCAGGCCGGCCAGAAGCCCCGAGATCACATAGGCCCCCGTGATGATGCGGCGCGAGTTGACGCCCGAATAGCGGGCGGCCTCCTCGTTGCGGCCCACGGCATACAGGTAGCGCCCGTAGACCGAGCGGTGCAGGACGACGCCCATGACCAGGGCAGTCACGAGCAGCAGCACGAAGGGGACGGGGACGCCCAGGACGCTGCCGGTCGCGAGCGTCTGGAGCAGCTCGAAGCCCTGCGACTCGCCGAAGCCTTTAGTGTTGTCGCCGGCGATGACGCGGGCCAGGCCCCGGTAGGCCAGCAGGCCGCAGAGCGTGACGATGAACGGCTGCAAGTTGACGCGCGTGATCAGAAACCCGTGGAACAGGCCGATCAGGGCGCCGCCTCCTATAATCGCCAGCACCGCCAGCGGCCAGGGCCAGTGCCATTCGGTCAGCATCATGGACAGCAGCACGCCCAGCAGGGCAAAGAGGGAGCCGACCGAAAGGTCAATGCCGCCGGTGATGATGACGACTCCCAGGCCGATGCTGAAGATGCCGTACAGGCCGATCAGGCGGGACGTGTTCTGGAGATTCTCCGGGGTGATGAACGTGCCGTGCGACATGGCGGTGACGAAGATGCACAGCACGACCAGCAGCACGAAGATGCCCAGCTCCTTGCTGGCGCTGGCGATCGGCAGGCGCGGGCCGTCGGGCCGGGCCGGCAGGCGCGGCGTGTCCGGGCCGCCGCCTTGACTCGTTTCTTGCTTTATCATTGAATCCCCTTCGCCGTATGGCCGACGGCAAGCTGCATGACGGACTCCTCCGACGCCTCGGCGCGCGTGACGAAGCCGGTGACGCGGCCCTCGTGCATGACCGCGATGCGGTCGCTCTGGCCCAAGACTTCTTCCATGTCGCTGCTGATCATCAGGACTGCAACCCCTTCTTTCGCCAGCCCGCGCATCAATTCGTAGATCTCGGCCTTCGCCCCGACATCAATGCCGCGCGTCGGCTCGTCGAAGATCATCACCTTCGGCTCCAGCGACAGCCACTTGGCGAGGACGACCTTCTGCTGGTTGCCGCCCGATAGGTTGCGCGCCAGGAAGTCCACGGACGGCGTTTTGACCCGGAGCGCCTGGCTCGCTTTCCGGGCCACTGTCTCCTCCCGGCCCCTTTGGATCAGCCCGCCGGGGGCGTAGCGCGCCAGCACGGGCATGGTGATGTTGTCGCGGATCGTCATGTCCACGATCAGGCCCGACCGGCGGCGGTCCTCGGGCGCGAGGTAGATGCCGTTCCCGATGGCGTCGCGGGGCGAGCGGATGGCGAGCGCCTGCCCGTCCAGCGTCAGCGTCCCGCCGAGCGATGGGTCCACGCCGAAGATTGCCTGCGCCACCTCGGAGCGGCCCGCGCCGACCAGGCCCGCCATGCCCAGAATCTCGCCCGCCCCGATTTCGAAGTTGACCTCTTTGTCGGGATAGCGCCGCGTCCGCAGCCCGCGCACGGCGAACCGGGTCGGCTTCGGGGCCGCGTCGGCGGGCGCCTGGAACTTCTCCAGGTCGCGCCCGACCATCAGGCTGACCATGCGGTCGTGAGTGATCTCCGCTTTGCTCAGGCCCCCCGCGTTCCGTCCGTCGCGCAGGCCGACCACGCGGTCCGCCATCTCCTTCACCTCGCCCAAGCGGTGCGAGATGTAGATGATCGAGACGCCGCGCGCGCGCAGCTCCTTCACCACCTGGATCAGCCGCTCCGTCTCGGTCAGGGTCAGGGACGACGTCGGCTCGTCCATGATGATGATGCGCGCCTGGAGCGAGAGCGTCTTGGCGATCTCGACCATCTGCTGCTGGGCCAGCGCGAGCTGGTTCAGCGGGGTCCGGCTTGAGACGTCCAGCCCCAGCTCGTCCAGGTAGGGCTGCGCCTCGGCCTGCATCCGCGCGCGGTCCAGCAGGCGCAGCGGCCCGCCGGTCGTCGGCTCGCGGCCCAGGAAGACGTTGCCGGCCACATCAATGTTGTCCAGGACGTTGAGTTCCTGGTGGATGAAGCCGACCCCGGCCCGCGTCGAGTCCTTGACCGACTGGATCACGATCGGCTGTCCGGCGATCTTGATCGTGCCCTCGTCCGGCTGGTGGACGCCGCCCAGAATCTTCATCAGGGTGGACTTGCCCGCGCCGTTCTCGCCGATGAGGGCGACGACCTCGCTGGGCCAGACCGAAAGGCTGACGCCCTTCAAAGCCTGGACACCGGCGAAGCGCTTGGAAATGCCCTCCATCTCCAAAAGCGGGGCCGCCCCCGCTTCCGGTCCGGGAGCCGCGTAGGCTTCCGCCATTAGGAGCCTCCGAGCTTCTTATTGAAGTCGGCCAGGTAGCCCTCAACGTCGCCCTTCTTGATGGCCTTCGTCGGGACGATGTCCAGCTTGCTGGCCGGAACCACGCTCTTGTCGCCTTTGGCCAGCGCCGCCAGCATCTTGACCGAGTCGTAGCCGAACTTGTACGGGTCCTGGACGACGGTGCCGTAGATGGTCCCGTCCTTGATGCCGTTCATCGTGTCCGTTTCCTGGTCGAAGGCGACGATCTGGACCTTGCCCGCCTTGCCCGCTTCTTTGACGGCGCTGTAGATCGCGGGGCCGTTGTAGCTCCAGATGCCGACCATGCCGGCGATGTCGGGGGTCTTGGTCAGGACGTCGGCGGCGTTCTGCTTGGCGCGGGCGTGGTCGGCGTCATCGGTCCGCACGTCCAGTATCTGGACGTTGCTGCCTTGCAGCGCGTCCCGCAGGCCGGAGATGCGGTCCTTGGCGTTTTGGGCGTCGCTCTTGCCGACGAACACCATGATCTTGCCGCCCTTCGGCAAGGCTTCCTTGACCAGCCCGCCCGCCATGACGCCGGCGGCGTGATTGTCGGTGCCGATGTAGCACAGGCGGTTGCTCTTGGCCGCATCGCTGTCCGAGGTGATCAGGTTGGTCTTGGCGGCGACGGTGTTCAGGTACGGCGTCTCGTTTTCCGGGTCCACCGGGCTGATGGCGATGCCCTTGACGCCCTTGGAAAGCAGGTCGTCCACCTGCTGCTTTTGCTTGGCGGCCGTGCCGTCGTCCGGCATG
This sequence comes from uncultured Armatimonadales bacterium, assembly GCA_964247915.1. Classification (GTDB taxonomy): domain Bacteria; phylum Armatimonadota; class Armatimonadia; order Armatimonadales; family Capsulimonadaceae; genus JANXMY01. The sequence continues at coordinate 13,335 of CAXTWM010000104.1, forward strand.
ACGAACTGCACGTTGACGTTGCCCAGGTCTTTCTGGGCCGCCTCGGTGCCTTTGCGGCAGATGGTCCAGTAGTCGGAGGGGTTGTTGGTGACGAAGGCAAGCGCGGTCTGGTTGCCGCTCGCTGTCGGCGTGGTGGTGCTTCCCCCGGTGGTCCCGGACGCGGTGCTCCCGCCCGAGTTCGAGTCGTTATGGCAGCCCGCCAGCAGCATCATGGCGAGCGCACCCGCGCCGAGCAGTGTGGGCCGGCGCAACAGTGATTGTGTGGTCAAGAGTCTCTCCTTTGGCTCATTCCGAGGTGTAAAATGGGAAGGGCTTAGGTTATGTTCGACGCCGAGGGCCTTTCCACCTTCCATTCCAGGATGCCGCCGGAAAATCCGTCCTGGAGCTGGAGTTCGAGCCTCAGCGCGGTCGTGGTCACGGCAGGGAATGTGACTCGGTTGTACCCGTCCTTGCCCACGCCGTAGCCGCCCGTGACCGTGACCGGCTTGAAGGCGTCGCCGTCCTTGTAAAGCAGCCGCCAGGACTGTGGGACGCGGCATCCGCCGTTGCCCGCCGCGTCGTCGAACCAGTAGACCGAAACGCCGGACGTCTGGATGGGGTGGGGGAAGTCGTACTGCACCCACTCCGCCGTGCCCTTGTGGTCCCAGAAGGTCAGGCGCGGGACGGCCTGGTCGCTGGAACCCTTCGGCTCCATCCCGTCCGCGACGGCATCAATGTCGTCGTGGATGAACGACGCCGTGATCGCCATTTCGGGCTTGACGGGGGCGACCCACTCGTGGGCGTCCGCGCCCGTCCCGACGGTGGGGAAGGACGTGATCCGCAGGCGGGCCGCGCCCATCGGGATCAGCGTCACCGTTTCCAGGGCCTCGGC
>CAXTWM010000105.1:0-9513 GCA_964247915.1 uncultured Armatimonadales bacterium
GCGCGGGTCTCTGCGTCAGGCGGGACCCCGCCATAGCGCAAGACCGCGCCGGGCCCCGCGTTGTAGGCCGCCAGCCCCAGGCTGAGGTCGCCGCCGAACCGCGTCAGCATCGACTTGAGGTAGAATGCGCCGCCGCGGATGTTCTGGACCGGGTCGGCGGGGTCCACGCCCAGGCCGCGCGCGGTGGCGGGCATCAGCTGCATGACGCCCTGCGCCCCCGCCCGCGACACCGCGCCCTTGCGCCAGCCCGACTCGCGCCAGGCCACCGCCTCGATCAGGTCGGGGCTCAGCTGCTGGCCCGCCGCCGCCTCGCGCAGGGCCAGCCGCACCTGCGGCGAGGGCAGGGCCGCGCGGCGGGCGCGGGGCGGGTGGGGGGCTTGCAGAGCGGGCGGGCGGAGTAGCTACAAAACGCGGCCCACCACCTGGTGCGCCCCCGCCCCGTCAACGGCGGGGAAGGCGGGGGGATCAGCGGTGGGCGACTTCACGCGGGGCCGAGCGCATGGGGGGCGGGCTGCCTTTGGTGTTGTCCGTGGGGACGTGCCGGTCGCGCCACCGCAGGCCAAGCCAGGTGCCGAGGACGCAGGCGGCGATCCAGGCCGCGCCCCATAGCGCCTGGGTCAGCAGGTAGGTGAGCGGGGCGGTCGCGTGTGAGATGGTGCCGCCCTCGTGCTGGTTGATTGTGTTGGTAGTGTAAATGTTGTCCACCCAGAGGAAGGTCAGGGACACGGCCAGGATGCCGAAGGCCATCACGCCGCCCGAAACCAGGACGCGCCGACGGGGGGCGTACCGGGGGGCGCTGAGTCCCAGGGCCAGCCCGCCGCACAGCAACGAGAAGGGCGTCGCGAACAGCGCCTCTTCCCGCGCGACCTCTTCGGAGAGCTGCTGATACAGCGGACTGAGGGGCAGGGTCGCGCTGGCGGAATACCGGAGCAGATCGTAATACTGACGCATGAACGAGTGGGGGAGCAGGAGCTGCGTCACCAGGATGACCAGGCCGACACCCATCGTCGCCGCCATTCCCAGGCAGATCGCCGTGCCGAGCGGTCGCTCCCGCCGATTCGCCTTCCCCCGCCCCCCGCGTGTTCGTGCCGTGCTTGCCATGCCGCTATTATAACAGCGTTCGCCCCTGCCGTCAAGCAGCATGCCCCGGACAGACGGACAACTGATGGCTTTAGGGGATCGGAAACTCGGGCAGACAGTCCAGGACAAACCCGTCCCAGGAATGGTTCTTTCCGATGCTCTGAAGCGGCCCCGCCCACCGGCGCAGGATCGCCGCTTCCGTCAGGGGGACGGGGACGGGAAGGTCTACGACCGTGAGCTTCGACTGCGCCCGCGCCTGCACTTTTTCGGCGACCGGAATGCCCGTGGAGGGCCGGAAGGTCGGGAGCGGCGCGTCGAGCGCAGCCCAGCTCCCGTACCAGGTGACGGTCGGGGGCCGTGGCCCCCGCTGCTGGACGAGCAGAAGCGGCTTTGAAGGGAGCGCCTTCCCGTCCGTGGCGACCTGCTGGAAGAGGCTCCACAGGAGCGACCGATCCGCGTCGGCGCGGAACCGATCCCATTTCGTCTCCAGAGTGTTCTCCAGGGCAGCGTCGTCGAAACCCGGCAGGGACGTGTCGGCCCGCCCGCCCGCACCCGCCGGGAGGAGGTCCACAGGGTCCACATGCTCCTTTCGGAGAAACGCCAGCCGCGCCGGCGGCGTGTAGCCCAGGGAGAGGAAGTCACGGCCCGTGTCCGCCCCGTCGCCCTCGCCGTAGCCAGGCGTCGCCGTGGCCCGCCAGACCAGCCCGGCGACGCCGGGCGTGGTCGCCAGGGTGTGCGTGAGGGCCAGGAGTTCCTTGCCGACGGCGGCGGAGAACGGACTGACGGCCACACCGTCAAGGACGGGGGGCCGACTGGCGGACATGTAAGGCGACGGCCCGGCGAGGGATTCCCGCTCGGTCAGGGCGGCTTGTGCCTGGGCGGAGGTCTGCCCCAGCAGGGTCAGGTCCGCCGCATCTGCGGGAAGGCCGCGCGGCCTTGCCAGCAGGTCAACGACCGCGTAGACGGCGATGCCCGTCCCTTTTGTTGCCTGGATCGCCTGTGAGAGCGCGGCGAGGCTGCCCGAAGGCATCACCGGGAGCCAGAGCTGGTTCAGGCCGAGTTTCTTCATCGCCGCGACAAGGTCCTGCACCTCGGCCGCTGTCTTAGGCGATGCCAGAACGGCGCGGCTGGGGATCGGCTTGATCAGAGCTGCCAGCGGCTGAGCGGGAGCGCTTGAAGGGACTGGAGGGGACGGCGGCGCGGGGACGGCCGGGGCAGGCGGGGTCGGCTGAAAAAGAGCGAAGAGAAGCGTATGGAGGCCGGGATCAACCGGCCCGCTGATCGTCGGCACGAGCAGTTCCAGGGCGGGGTCTTCCCCGACGAGGATGTCACCGGCGAGATCGGGCGTGTAGGTGATCCCGTCGCTGCCCGTGACGGCCGGGGTAGCCGCCACGGCGTCCCTCTGTTCCGGCGTGAGCTGGCCCAGCGTCTGCGTGAGGCTGGAGAACCCGGTCTGGTCATAGAAGGGCTGGGCCGCTTTTTTCTGAGCCGCCGTGAACATCATCGAGTCCGGGGCCAGCGGGAGGTCCGTCAGCGACCGCACACCGGCCATCGAATCGCCGGCGGCGTAGAGCGCCTTCTGGCGCATCGCCGAGGCCGTGGCCTCGAATTCCGACAGGAGCGCGCGGCGGCTGCCGACGCCCAGGACGTCATCCGTCAGCACGAAGGCCGGGCCGACCCGGCGGTACGCCCCCGTCAGGCAGAACGCCAGCGAGCGCAGGACGTCGGCGGCGGGTGCGGACGGCAGCGTCCCGAGGACTGTGAGGGCGCGGCCCTCCCAGCGGCGGTCGGCGTAAAGCTCCAGGCCGGAGAGTTTGCTGACGCGGGCGCAAAGCGCCCCGACGGTGTTCACGCCCGCGAGCGGCACGACCACATGCAGGGCCGGGCTGTCCAGGTCGAGTTCACCTGGCTTGGAGATGTTCGCGACCTCGGACTTCACAGAAACGCCGTAGAGGGAGGCTTTGGGCGAGAAATAATCATCCGAGATAAGGCGGTAGCGCATCCCTTGTCCGGCATCACGGGATGCCTCCACGTTGAGGTATGTGTTGGGGGCGCCGCCGAGCTGGGCCACCATCAGGTCCAGGCGGCGGCGGAGCCGCAGGCGCACCTGGGGAAGCAGAGCCGTCAAGTCGCGCGTCTCCGATGACTGCGCCACCCCGGCCCCCGTCGGTGGTTGCGGCGCGACCACGAGCTTCCGTGGCAGGACCGCCAGGAACAGGCCGCTCTGCGTCTCGCTGACCATGTCCGAAAGCCCCAGCCCCTGGTCCCCCTTCAACTGCTGCCACTGCCCCGGAGTGAGGCTGGCGGCTAGGAACTTCATGGCGTCCTGCGGGGGCATCCCGTCATAGATGTTGGCGTTGACGGGCCGGGCGTTGAGCAGCGTCATCGTGGGCGGCGCGACGGCTCTTACGGCTCCGAACGTGCGGAGGGTTTTGTGGAACGTGCCGGCGACGGCCTGAAGCGAGGCATTGGGAGCGGGGAGGGCTTCGTCGGGGGGCAGGGAACACTGCGCGGCCCCCACAGTCAGGATGAGGCCGTCCGCAGGCGGTTTGACGGAGGCCAGGGCGCTCGCAAGACTCGGCGGGGCGGGCGCAGGGGCGGCGTCCGCCGGGCGCGTGGGAGAAGCGGCCAGGGAGACCATCAAGAGGGGTAAAAGACGCCGCCGATGAAACATTTCGACTCCTTGCACACGGGGAACGAGAGCGGGCATGTTGATTAGCCTGCGACGATAGGCTAGACAAAGCGTATCGGGGAAAGTTTCGCCGGTCAGACCTCGCGCGGATCGCTGTCCGGCGCAAGGCCGGAAGGCGGGCAAGCGGGAAAGGCGGGGCGAGCGGGTATACTAAGGCACGGGTGACACCCGATGAGATTATCCTATGCCCCGTGACATCCCCATCGGCAACGGCAACCTGCTCCTGACGTTCGACTCGCGCTACACCCTGCGGGACGTGTATTTTCCTTTTGTCGGCCAGATGAACCACACGCGCGGGCAGGCCTGCCGGTTCGGGATCTGGGCGGACGGGCAGATGTCGTGGATCTCGGAGCCTTCCTGGCAGAAGACGCTGCGCTACGAGAAGGACACATTAGTCACGGAGGTGACGGCGGTCCACTGGGGGCTGGGCCTGAAGCTGGTCTGCCGGGACTGCGTGGACTTCGACCGCGACCTGTACGTCCGCAAGGTCGAGGTCGAAAACCTGCGGGACGAGTCGCCGGACCCGCGCGATCTGCGCTTGTTCTGGCACCACGACTTCAACCTGAACGAGTCGTCGGAGGGCAACACCGCCTACTACGCGCCCAACCTCCAGGCGATGATCCACTACAAGGGCAAGACGTGGATGCTCGCCAACGTCTGCGTCGAGAGCGGGGGCACGGTGGACTACGGCGTCCGCCACTACGCCATCGGCGTCTCGCACGCGCACGGCGCGGAGGGGACCTGGCGAGACGCCGAGGACGGCGTGCTGGGCATGAACTCGGTCGCGCAGGGGGCGGTGGACAGCACGATCGGCGCGCACGTCCCGCTGGGCCGCACGGCGACGGTCTACTACTGGCTGGCGGCGGGCGAGGACTACGCCGCCGTCAAGCTGATCAACCAACTCGTCGCGGAGCGCGGCCCTGAATTCTTCCAGCACCGAGCGCGCATCTACTGGAACCGCTGGGTCAACAAGGACAACATCCCCTACGGCGACCTGCCGGACCCGCTGGTGACGCTTTACAAGCAGTCGCTGCTGATTCTCAGGACGCAGATCGACAACCGGGGGGCAATCCTGGCCGCCAACGACTCGGACTACCTGACCTTCAACAACGACACCTATTCCTATATGTGGCCGCGCGACGGGGCGCTGGTCGCCTACGCGCTGGACCTGGCCGGCCAGCCGGACGTTTCGCGCCCGTTTTATGAGTTCTGCCGGGACGTCCTGCTGCCCGAGGGGTATCTGCTGCACAAGTACAACCCCGACAAGTCCTTGGGTTCGTCCTGGCACCCGTGGGCGGACGGACGGGGCGACCTCCAGCTCCCGATCCAGGAGGACGAGACGGCCCTGGTCCTTTGGGCCTTGTGGGAGCACTACGAGCGGTACAAAGACGTCGAGTTCATCCGGGGCCTGTACGCCCCGCTGATCCGCCGGGCGGGGGAGTTTTTGGCGCAGTACCGCGAGCCGCACACGGGCCTGCCCGGCCCGTCCTACGACCTGTGGGAAGAGCGGCACGGCATCCACACCTTCACCGTCGCCGCCGTCTGGGCCGGCCTGAACGCCGCCGCCCTGTTCGCCGAGACCTTCGGCGACGAGCGCCGCGCCGTCGAGTTCCGGGCGGCCCAGACCGAGATCAAGGACGCCGCGCTGCGCCACCTGTGGGACGCGGAGCGGGGCCGCTTCGTCCGGCGCGTCACCGTGGACCGCGAGACGGGCCGGGTGGAGGCGGACGTCACCCTCGACGCCAGCCTGTACGGCGTCTTCCAGTTCGGGATGCTGCCCGCCGGCGACCCCAAGGTCGTGGCGACGATGGAGCAGGTCGCCGCCCGCCTGTGGTGCCGGACCGACATCGGCGGCGTCGCGCGCTACGAGAACGACTACTATCACCAGATCAGCCAGGACGTGGGCAACGTCCCCGGCAACCCGTGGATCATCTGCACCCTCTGGCTGGCCGAGTGGCACATCGCGCGGGCCGAAACGCTGTCCGCGCTGGCGCCCGCGCTGGAAATATTGGAGTGGGTCCGCAAGCACACCCTGGAGTCGGGCGTCCTGGCCGAGCAGATCCACCCCTACAGCGGCGACCCGATCTCCGTCTCGCCGCTGACCTGGTCCCACGCCACGGTCGTGATGACGGTCCGCGAGTACCTGACCAAGCTGGACAAGCTGTGCGAGGCGGCCTCCAAAGACGCCCTGCTGTCGGGCGACATGGACTTGTACGAGATGGTGGATTAGGAGAAAAATCATGACTCTGACTTTAGAACTTCCCCCCGACGTGGAAGCGCGCCTGCGGACGAACGCAGCGGTTTATGGAAAAGACGTCGCTGACTACCTGCTGGCGCTCGCGGAAAACGATACGCCTGTTGACCTGACGGAGTTCAACGACCGCGCGGACTTTGAAGCGTCCGTGGCCGGCGTCCGCGATGGGCTGGCAGATTTGGAGGCCGGGCGGACGATCTCTTTGGAGGAAATGTCTGCCGAACTGGAAGCACGAGCCGGAGAGCGGCGCAAGCGGCGCGAGGCCGTGAGTGTCACAGAGGCGGTCATCTGATGGCGGATGACACAGAGCAACCGCCCACCTAGGCGATCCGCTTTACTAACCGAGCGCGGGCTGACATCCTGGCGGCGGAAGACTACTTCGTGGACAAGGCCAGCAATGAGATAGCCCAAGCCTGGAGTGCAGGACAGGTTGACGAAGCCGCCAAACTCGCGCGGTATCCGACCATTTGGCCGGTCGCAGAGGAGGACAAGATGTTCAGGCAGACCATCCGCCGGATGCTGTACCGCCGGACGAGAACCGGCCCGACTTATCGTGTGCTGTTCACCCTTCGTGAATCACCCGACGATGCCCCGACGGTCGCCATTATCCATGTCCGCCACGCCGCACAGGCGCCGATGACCCAGCAGGAGGCGTGGGAGATAGAAAGTTCAGAATGACCGGCTGGCGGAAACAACCTGTGGGCGATCTGCCGCTGTACCAGGCGAAGACGATGGCCTGGCTGCCGCGCATCGTCCAGGGCTTCACGACGCGGCGGGGCGGGGTCGGCGTCGCCCCCTATGACACGCTCAACCTGGGGGCGCACGTCGGCGACGCGCCCGCCACGGTCGCGGCGAACCGGGGGCGCGTCTGGTCCGACCTGGGGTTCGAGGCGGGGCAGGTCGCCCTGGCCGAGCAGGTGCATGGGGACGGGGTGGCGGTGGTGAAGGCGGGGACGGGGCAGACGCCGGTCCCCGGTGCGGACGCCCTGGTCACGGACGCCCCCGACCTGCTGCTGATGCTGTTTTTCGCCGACTGCGTCCCCGTGTACCTGGTGGACCCGGCGCGTAAAGTCATCGGGCTGGCCCACGCGGGCTGGCGCGGGGCCGAGGCCAACATCGCCGCCAAGACGGTGCGGACGCTTTCGGAGGAGTTCGGGTGCCTGCCGTCGTCGTGCCAGGCGGCCATCGGCCCCTGCATCGGCGGCGACAGCTACGAGGTCGGCCCCGAAGTCGCGGACCGCTTCCGCACCCTGCCCGGCTCGCGCGCGGCCAACGTCGTGCTGCCGCGCAACGAGATGACCGGCACTTACACGCTGAACCTGCGCGCGGTCATCTTTTTGCAGCTCCTGTCGGCGGGGCTGAAGGCCGAGGCCATCGCGGTCTGTGACGAGGACACGTTCCGCAACCGGCGCGACTTCTTCTCCTACCGGCGCGACGGGGTGACGGGGCGCATGGCGGCATTCCTGGGGATGAAGGAGAAGAAGACATGATGAAGCGCGGGCTTCTGATCGTGGGCCTGATCGTTCTCGCGGCGGCACTCGTGTTTCTGAATCAGGGGCTGAAGAGATCGGCCCGGACGGAGCACGACGAGGACGAACAGGCGCAGCAGGCGCAGCAGGCGCAGCAGGCGCAGCAGGCGCAGCAGGCGCAGCAGGCGCAGACGCCGCCGTCCGCGCCGGGCAGCCCCGCGCCGGCCCTGCTGCCGGAAGAGATAGTCGGCGACCCGGCGACGGCCACGCATCATATCGAGGCGGGGTGGGTGTACGATGACCGGAACCAGCAGAAGCCGGAAACGCTGACCGTCCCGATTCAAGCCATCCGCGACTACGTCAGCGAGAGCCACGCCCCGATATCGGCGGTGATCGTGGACCTGGACGTCCCCGCCGAAGACCGCTCGCCCGCCGCGCAGGCGGTCACGGCGATGGGCATCCGTGTGGATGGGCGCTTGCTGTACGGCGGCAATCTTTCGGACGCGCCGATAACGCCGCAGCAGATCATGGGACACATCAACGGGGCGGTCAACAAGAAATAATCACCGGGCGCGCTGCTTGGCCGCTGCCTGGGAGAGCTGCGCGGCCAGCTTCAGGACTTTGGTGACTTCCCCCAGCCGCTCCCCCGTCTCGTGGATGCTGGTCATGGCGGGCTTCAGCTCCTCGGGATGGACAGTCCGGGCGGCGTCCTTGATCTCCACCGCCGAGTGCTGGACCGCCCCGGCGGCGCCCTTGACGGACGCGCCGATGTGCTTGATGTGGACCGTCTCCTGCTGCACGAGGCCCTTGACGGTCATCGCCAGGTTTTTGCCCGCCGTGATGGGCCGCTGGGAGAGCCGCTTTGCGTGGCCGACCGTCTGGTTCTTGACGTGCAGCGCGGACATCACGACCCACACCAGGACGCCGATCAGGCCCAGCAGCGCGACGAGCAGCAGGACCTCGCCGATGACATAGAAAACATCCACCATAATTTTGTACCCCCTCGACTTTACCCGGCCCTCTGCCGGGGCAAACCCGGCCGCGCTCTCGGAGGCGGCCCCAGGAGACCCATTGATGGCAACCAAGACCCCGAAACCACTCGCCGAAGGCGACGCGGTGCGACTGACGGACCGCGAGCCGGGCGCTGCCGACAACAAATCCGGCCTGTTCTACCCCCACTACCGCAGCCTGACCGGGGCGGTGACGAAGCTCTACGCCGACGGCACCGCGACGATCTCGGTGGACCCCGAGAGCCTGCCGCCCGAGATCCGCGCGCGCCATCAGGCGGGGACGGACGCGATGCGGCAGAAGTGGCTGGACGGGCTTTCGGACGAGGCGCGCAACAAGCTGTCGGCCGCGGAAAAGAAGTTCTCCCTGCGCTACAACCTGCTGGTCGGCGTCGCCGCCTTGGTGCCGACGGACGCGCCCGCCTCTCAGGCCCCGACGCCCGTCCCGGCCGCCCCCGCGCCCGACGCGCCGCCCCCGGCCTCTCGGCGCGGCCAGGACATCGCCCAGGCCAGCCTGGAAATTGACGACCTGCCGGAGACGCCGCGCAAGAGCATGGACGAACTGGAAGCGGACGAGGCCCGCTACCTGGCCGAGCGCGCCGAAAAGAAGGACGCCTAGCCGGTCATGTCACCTCCCCCACATGGGGCGGCCTGGGCCGTCCTACCCGTCCGCCTGCTGTTCACGGGCATCCGGCTGGCCGTCCCGCTCCTGCTGGCCGCCTTGGGCGAGGCGTACCGGCGAGGGTGAATTCAGCGTCAAAAATGGTTTGCAATTACCACTTGACACCCCAAACAGTTCGTGGTAATGTTAGCTCGTGACGCTGAACGTGGGCGTCCTTCGGTCATCGCTTCGCTTTGCTGTTCTTACGCTTCGCGGTTCTTACACTTCGTCGCCGTTATGCTCTGCCGTCGCCGTTCTTGATTGGAGGATCGCCATGCGCTCGTTCCCGCTCCCGGCTCGTTCCCGCTCCCGGCTCGTTCCCGCTCCCGGCTCGTTCCCGCTCCCGGCTC
>CAXTWM010000105.1:9613-14191 GCA_964247915.1 uncultured Armatimonadales bacterium
GTGCTTAGTCTCCTGAGCCTCCTTGTCCTGTCTTTCCCCTGTCTCGCTCAGTCTACGGGCGGGGGCGGCTCTTCCAGCAACGGCCACTACTGGCAGATCGTCTACACCCAGAGCGGCTTCTGGAGCTACGCCGACCGCGACAAGCCCACCACCGGCCAGACGACCTTCTATGGCGACGCTTGGGACACGAATGGGAGTGGCTACGGCACCGGCGGCGGTGCCGAGGTCGATGGCAGCGTCTCCGGCACCATCACGGCCACCCTGACGTGGATACCCGCCACCGGGAAGACCCTCCAGAGCGACCCGCCGCCCACCCAGCTCAACATCGTGGAGTACGGCGACGCCTGGTTCGACTCGGACTGGGGAGGCCCGCAGATGCCCGACCCGTCGGACGGCGTGGCGGACGACGGCTTGGGCGACGCGCCGGTCTACACTAACGGGTACGGCAGCCTGATGGCGACCTCGCAGGGCTATCATGTGGTCCAGAAGGACGCCAGTTCGGGTACGGTGACAGTCACCTGCTCGCCCAGCGCCTCGAACCCGCCTAGCTCCTGGCTGCCGTACCCCAACTACCCCGGCTACCACTACTGGGACTGGACCCAGGGCCTCTGCGTGGTCAGCTTCACCGTCTATCCTGTGACTATGGACCTTGCGGGCACGACCCCCGACAGCAGCGGCAACCTGAACATTCTAGTCGGGCAGGGCTGCACGGCCAGCCTGTCGGGTATACCTGCTGATCTCCTCCCCTACACGACTTATGCCTGGAGCGTCTCCGACCCAAGTGGCACCTTCCAAAGTTGGAATGGCGGCGGCACGACTTCCCCTGTCGTAGCTATTCTTGGCCTCGGTCCTACCAATCAGCCGACGGCTCACTGGTTTTGGACTGACACAGCGGGCCTCAAAACTGTGACCTGTAAGGCGACAGTAACGCCGCCAAATGGTCAAGGTTCGCCATTTACGCTGACTGTCACAGAACAGGTCGAACTGCAAACACCTACCTATACAGCTAACAATTTAGGTGGACTCGGATACATAGTACAACCACCACTCACAGCGGACTATAGACTTGAAGCGCTACCTACTCCATCCATGATAAATCATAATTATCAAGAGGGTTCCAGCTGGCGCGTTGTGATGTCTATACCGACTCCTTTCAACAGCTCAGGCTTATACGGATATGCTCAGATCATCAAGCCAGGAGAATACTATACAGGGAATGACGGAACAGAAAATCCCGTTTCTTCAGACAACGGACAACAAGGACTAGATACCTTGTTCCCGTATCTAGGAGACATATACAGTGCAGATAACACGACCTCAAATGATGGTGACTCTCCCTATGTGCGATTTGGCACAGACGAGAATTCAGCAGACGCTGTTGCCGCAGTCAGATTAGCGGATGTGTTCCAAACGTATCTGATGTTCAAACCGAGCCCTGGCCCTGGTGGTCCTGCTGACGATGCTCAATGGGTTCCTTTGGCTGAGAGCGACTGGCATACCGATATGGGTGCCGGGAGACCGACCAGCGGGCGCTGGAAGGACTTCCCTTTATTGCAGGGTGCTGGGGATGTTTACGTCGATGCTGACTTCTTCCCTCAGACAGTACATCCATATTGGACCCATGTGTCAGGCCAATGAAGTAGACGAACCAATTACCGCAGAACCTTTCTTTTAGGAGAAGAGTCGATGAAACTTTTAGCTATTTCTTTCGTTCTGATCGCCGTGACTTCGACACTACGTTGCGCCGCCCAAGTCAACCAAGCGCCAAATAGCAGCTCTCCGCGAACAATGCAATCTTCCGCCCAACGCCCTTTCCTCAAACGCTTTAGTGGTCATAGGCTTCAAACACCACAACAGAAAGCAGCGGGCGAGGCGATGATGGCACAACTCGACGAGCTAAGGATTAAAGGGGCACAAGCCCTCCAGGAAGGAGACTTTGCAGCCGCAGAAGTCGCCTTCCGAGGTCTTATCGAAGCAGATCCTTTCTCCCCATATGCTCATTATTGGCTCGGTGATGCCCTTGTAGGTCAGGGCAAAAACGCCGACGCCATTATCGCCTACCGAGTCGGCATCTACCGGCCAACAAATGCGGGGAAGAACCTGAACGATATCCCTCTGACAGAACCCAGCCGTGGGAGACTGTCGGGATGTCAGAATCAGACTGTTGCGGTATCCTGGATGAAGTGTGTCCTGCTCCTCAGCCAAACGGGGCAGTCGAAGGAAGCCGCCGCCATCTATAAAGAGGCGCTGACCCAGGTGCCGGATGCCAATACGTCAGGGATGAGTCTCTCCCTCGACTCGAACACACCCGCGCCGGAGACGCTGCAAGCAGCGGCGCACATCGCTTTGGGCTTGTGCGCGACCTTCAGCGGCGCGGACCATGATAGGGCGATGAGCGAGTTTGATGCGGCCAGGCGTCTGCGACCGGACTTGCCACTGACGAACTACTACTATGGCTACGGCTGGCAGCATCTTGACCCCAAAAGCGCGACGCGGCAGGCGAACGCCGCCCAGGCGAAGGCCGCGTTCCAACAGGCGGCGACTTACGGCGTGGGCGAAGTCAAGAAGTCCGCCGAGGAGGCATTGACGCGCTTCAAGTAGCCTGCGGAGAGTGCAAGGAAATGACGAAGCCCGGCCTCAGAGCATGAGGCCGGGCTTTTTGTTGCCGGAGATGAGGCGCATTAAGGGCCGTCCCAAGCCGCGCCTAGTCTTGCCAGGTGGCCGCGGTACTCGATGCGTCGGAGCCAGTCGGCGGGCCAGGCGGCGAGGCCGTGGCGGGCGCCGGCGAAGGCCCCGGCGAGGCAGGCGAGGGAGTCGGAGTCGCCGCTGCTGACGGCGGCGCGGCGGAGGGCGGCGACGGGGTCGGCGGGGAACAGCAGGAAGCAGAGCAGGCCCGTGGCGAAGGCTTCCTCGGCCACCCAGCCTTCGCCGGTGATGAGGCAGGGATCGGCCCCCCGGTCGGCCTGGTCCACGGCAACGTCCAGGGCCATCAAGACGCCCAGGCACTCGTCCCAGCCGCGCGCGATGAACGCGGCGGGGGAGTCGGCAAAGGGACGCTGCCAGAGGGGGCCGAGCCAGTCGGCGTGGTAGACGGTGCGCTGGGACCGGGCGTAGTCGCGCGCCCGGCGCGGCAGCGTGGCGGGGTCGCCGCCTCCCGCCAGGTCGGCGACGGCCCAGGCGGTCAGGTCGGAGGCGGCCAGGGCGGTGGGGTGGCCATGCGTCAGGGCGGCCTGGAACTGCGCCAGGGCGGCGCGGGTTTCGGGCGCGACATCGGGCACCAGGCCGATGGGGGCGACGCGCATGTTGGCACCGCAGCCTTTGGAGTCGGCGACGGTCGCCTGAGTCCAGGGCATTCCCATCTTCAGGCGGGCGCAGGCGGTGAGGCAGGTCATGCCGGGCGCGCGGTCGTTGTCGGGGCTGTCCGCCCAGGCGACAAACGCCCGGCGCAGGGGGCCTTCCAAAGTGTCGGCAGCCAGGGGCAGTTCAGTTTCGAGCAGCGCCTCGCCGACGGCGAGCGCCATCTGCGTGTCGTCGGTCACGCGGGACGGGTCGCCGGGTGGCTCCGCCGGCCCATGAGCGCCGAAGCGCTGCTGGATCTCACCGACGCTCAAAAACTCCGTCTTCGCGGCCAGCGCGTCCCCCAGGGCCAGCCCGAAAAGGCAGCCGGAGGCGCGGTCGTTCGTGTCGCTCATGGTCTTCCCGTTTCCAACACGGCGGCCAAAGGAACGGGGGCCGTCACAGATCTGTGATGGCCCCCGTTCGCACTCGCCGGTGATGACACTCATCCCGGCAGGCTTGGTTCTACTGAACCATGCCGCCGTCGCCCGGCGCGGGCTGGGGAGGCGCGCCCTGACCGCCGCCGAAGCCGCCGCCTCCACCGGGTCCGCCGCAGCCGCCGCCGCCGCCAAAGCCGCCCCCGCCGCGACGACCACGTCCGCCGCCGAAGCCGCCACCGCCGAAGCCGCCCTGCATCATGGGCATGTTCACACCTACGGTGCTGGCGGTCAGCGTGCCGTCAGCGCCGGTCTGGCCCATCGCCATGATCTGGTCGCCGACCTTCAGGTCGGAGACCTTCAGCGTCGTGTACTTGGTGATCTTGGCTCCGGTCGCCATTTTCAGGTACAGAGTCGCGTCCGGCCCCAGCGTGATCGAGAGGTGTGCGTCGGTCGCCGTGGGCAGGGAGGCGATCTTGCCGGTGGCCGTGGCGAAGCCCTGGACCGGCACCGCGCCGTTGCCGCCCGCGTTGTTGCCTCCTGCGCCGCCGCCCGGCCCGCCGAACCGCCCGCCGCCGAAGCCGCCCGCGCCGGGCAGGCCGGTGGGCGGCGTGCCGACGGTGAGCTGCGAGGCGGTGATGCCGGTCGGCACGCCCTGCACCTGCACTTGGTCGCCGACCTTCAGGTCGGCCACGGTGGTGTCGGTCTGGGAGACGATCTGGGCGTCCGTGCCGACGGTGATCACCTGGGAGGCGGCGCCGTTCTGGCCGCCGAAGCGGGGCGTGATCGTGATGGTCCCAGCGTTCGCGTCCACGGCGGTGACCGCGCCGAACGCGAAGGGGACGCGGCCGCCGAAGCCGCCCCG
>CAXTWM010000106.1:0-1206 GCA_964247915.1 uncultured Armatimonadales bacterium
GCCTTCCCCGGTGGGACGGTTCCTACCCCTCAGACCGCCGCGCCGGCCCCGCCGCTGGTCCTGACGCCCGGCCCGTCGTTGGGGGGGACTTCTTTCCCGCCTGCGGTGCGGACCGTCCACGATCCCTTCGCGGGACGGGTGCCGGGGGCGGCCCCGCCCGCCGCTTCGCCTACCTATGCTCTCCCCCCCGTGCCGTCCCGCACGGCCGCCGCTCGCCGACGCCGTCAGGCCGGCCTGCCGCCGCTGCGCCTGGCGGCCCTGCCGCCGGTCGGCTCCGAAGGCAGCCTAGCGCCCGCCCCGGTCACGCTGCCGGCGGGCGTTGGGGGGCCGCTGGCGTCCCTCGCGTCCATCCCGCAGCATACGGTCGTCGTCGGCTCCTTTGCGAGTGCGGGGGCGGCCCCGCCCGCCCAATCTGAGTCGCCCTCACACATCCGCATCACGGTCCACCAGGTCAAAGATACCGACGGTACGGATGGCAGCGACGCCCCCGCGATAGCGGGCAGCGGTCCCAGCGATGGCGGCGTGAAGGGAGCTTCGTACCAGGAAAGCGCCCTGTCCTTGCAGCAGGGGGGCGAATTCAAGCAGGCGCGGATCGCCTACCAGCGCGCCATCCGCGCATATGACGCGCAGATCGCCTCGGGGCAGGACGTGGAGACGGCCCAGCGCGGGCTGGCCGCCTGCCAGACAGGACTTCAGATTTGTCAGCAAAGCCAGTAGCCGCCGCTCGTCTCGGCTTGGCCGCTCTGTGCTTGATCGGCAACGGTCCGGCCCCCGTTCACGCCAAAGCGCCCCTGCCGACCGTGCTGCTTTTCCCGGCCACGCCTGCCGATGTTTCCGCGATGGTGGACCTGCGGACACGCCTCCGGCTGGACGGTGTCCTCCAGGCGCTCACTTACGACCCTGACTCGGCTTCGGTCAAGCGCGCGGCGGCGGAGTCTTCGCACTCCGAGTGGCTGATCGGGACGCTTTCGGACGACTCCCGCTTGGCCCTGGCCCGCGCGTTGGGCGTAGCCTTTTATGTTGTAGTCAGCCCCGGACGCCAGAGCGACAGCACGCACGTCCAACTGGTCCAAACGGCTCCCCCTGCACTCACGTTTGACTGGTACGGCGTCAACCGGCAGTACGGGGCGCGCGCCTTAGAGTCCCAGGCCCTTGCCGCGCTCGGCCCGGCGGTCTCAGCCGCCGGAGATACCGCGCCTGCGGTGG
>CAXTWM010000106.1:1306-13960 GCA_964247915.1 uncultured Armatimonadales bacterium
TCGCTCCCGCGCCTGCGGTGGTCGCTCCCGCGCCTGCGGTGGTCGCTCCCGCGCCTGCGGTGGTCGCTCCCGCGCCCGTGCCGTTCGTGACGATGCCGAAACCTGTTGCTCCCGACATCAAGACGGTTCCCGTGCCGGCTCCTGTCCCCGCCGTCAAACCCACTCCGACACCCGAAGCGGCTCCCGTTATTGCGCCTGCTCCTGCACCGGTTGTCACGCCGTCAGTTGTCGCGCCGGTCGTTATGCTACCTGTTCCTCTCGTCAGCGCGCCGATCATTCAGGCACCCAAAGCGGCACCGTCGGTTCCCGCGCCGGTCGTCACGCCGCCTGTTCCCGCACCCGTCGTTGTTCCGCCGCTCCCTCCTGTCGCCGCGTCGGTCGTCCAGACACCGCCGCCCGCGCCGGAGACGGCCCGCGCCCCTTCCGTCCCGCTCGTGGCCGCCCTGCCGCCGCGCGACAACGTGTTCACGCCGCACCCGCCCGAGGTGACGCCGGAGGTCCCCACAAAGCCGACGCCTGGGCCTGACACCATCCCTGCGGTCACGCCACAGCCCAAGGCGGAAGACCTGAAGGCTGTCACGCCGCTGATGACAAAGGGCGACTCCGCCCTGGAAGGCGGCGACGTCGTCGGGGCCATCGCACTGTACCGTCAGGCCGTCAACGGTGCACCCCTGAGCATCACCCCACGCCTCAAGCTGGCGCAGGCGTATCAGAAGGGCGGCCTGAGCGAGAAGGCGCTGGATGAGGCCCGGCGCGCGCTCCAGCTTGCCCCAGACAACCAGCCCGTGCAGCAGTTCCTGACCGAGCTGGATCAGGAGAACGGCACATCCGACGGCACCCTGACCCGTTACCGTACCCTGGTCGAGCGCAACGCGGACGATCCGACCGCCCATGCCGGGCTGGCGGAAGCCTTGTGGAACAGCGGCGACCTGAGCGGGGCCGAGGTCGAGTACAAGGCCGCCAAGCGGCTTGCGCCCGCCGGGGACCACTCCGCCGACGCCCACCTGGCCCAGCTTTACGCCGCCCAGGCCCGCTATGACGACTGCCTGGCCGCGCTCCAGGAGGCGGGCCAGGACGGCTACGCGCTGGCCCTCAAGATCGTCAGGAACCGCGCGGACACCCTCAGCAGCACCATCGAAGCCTCCCGCGAGGCGTTCACCGGCGGCAAGAGCACACGGGAACAGTTCTACGACGGGGCCAAGACGGCGGACGCCCAGGCCCAGGCGCTGGCCGGCTTCGTCGCCCGCGTCACCCCGCCCGCCGAGTTTAAGCTGTCCCACCTGCACCGGATGCTCTCCACGAACCTGCTCGCACAGGAAGCGGCGACCTTGCGCGCCTTCATCGAGACCGGCGACCCCAAGCAGAGCGACAGCGTCTCACATCTGGAAAAGGCCGCGCAGACCGAGATGCTGACCGCCCAGGCGCTGGAAGAAAAGCTGGGCTTGCGGGACAAAAAGTAGGCCCAATGTCTCTTTGGAACCAGTGGCTGCCGGGGACGTCGGATGACGAAGGAGCGGAACGCGCCCCCCTGCCGCGCGTCGGCGAGACGGTCCGGCTCCACGCGGCGGGGGCCGCCCACATGGGCGTCTACCACGCCCGCGTCCGCGCCCTCGGCCCGCGCCGGATTATCCTGGACAGCCCCGAATCCGTCGCGCCGTCCGGGGAGCCGGTGGATACCGCGCTGCCGCTGCTGCCGCACACGCCGGTGACGCTCTCCTTCATCCGTGCCGACGACCTGTACCGCTGCGAGACGCGGGTCGTGGGGCCGGACAAACCCGGAACGCTCACCGTCGCCCGCCCCCGCATCATCACGCGCGTTCAGCGCCGCCAGTTCTACCGCCTCCCGCTGCAATCGCCGACCACCTTCCGCGTGCGCGGCGAGACGGGCCGCACCCCCCCGATCTCCGCCCGGCTGGTCAACCTCTCCGGCGGCGGCGCCCTCCTGGCCTCTCCCAAGCCCGTCCTCGGCGGCCTGCGGGTCAGCGTCAACGTCCCCGCCGGCAAAGACGGCGCCCTGCTGGAAGTCGAGGCGGACGCGCTCGACTGCCGGGTGACGACGCAGGGGACGGCGCGCACCTACCTGGTCCGCCTGCGCTTCCCCGGCCCCCCGCTTCTGACCGAGGAAGAGCGCGACGAGATCGTCGCCTACATCTTCGAGCAGCAGCGCTTTCTCCTCCGCAACCGGAAACTCCTGCGGGCCTAAACATCCGCCTGACGCAACAAAACGCCCGCCGCATCTGCGGCGGGCGTTGCAGTTGATCACGCCCATATCAAAAACTCCGGCTATTGAACATATAGATCGTCTTCGGAAACAAGGCTTGTACCTCCGGGGCATCCAGGGGATATGTTTTGCCATCTTGTATCTCCTGACGGTAGGTGAGAAGAAACTTATCCCATTCGGCTTTCAGTGCGGCCCCCGTGCCCGCATCATAATTGCTGTCGTAGCCGCCGACTGTCCTGGGGTTAAGGACGCCCTCCAGGAAGCCCAGCGCATCCATCTTCCGCGCTGGGTCGTCTAAATGGTCGGCCCAGAACTTTAATGACTCCCAGCGCACTCCTTGAAAGTAGGCGACCCGTGTCAGGCTGTTCGGGAGCGGGAAATCTCGCGCCCCCGCCAGAGCCTGGAGCACGGGCGCGCGCAGGGCCGGGTCCTTGATCTTCAGCGCCATGTCACAGGCCGCCGCCTGAATGTCCTGGTTCGGGTCCAACAGAAGCGCGGGCAGGCGCTTCCGCAGCGTCTCTGTGAGCGGAGGCGGCAGGGGAGACAGCGTCACCAGGGTCGCCAGCGTCTGCGCCCGGAGATACGCCACCGGGCTGTCCAGCAGGGCCAGGCATTGGGCCGGCCAGTCCGGCGGGCGCTGGGGCGGCTGCGCCGTGAGTGCCTGAAGATACTCGTCCTGCTCCGCCAGGGAGCGGGGCGCGGCGGTGACGGGATCGCCGGCCTGTATCCGTACCAGGGTCGCCCGCTCCAGTTCCTGACACGCCCCGTACCGCCGGGGGTAAAAGCCCATTTGCTCTGGGATTGCGGGCGTCTTCTGGATGGCCGCGTCCAGCGCCGACGTCAGGGCGGGGAAGTCATCCCTCGTGCCGACGCATTCCAGGATAAAGGCAGCGGCGGCGACGGCGGTCGTGTCCGGCGTGACCAGCAGCCTCCGCGCAAGGGCGCGCGCCGAGGGCGTGAACCGGGGACGCCAGGCGGACTGGCTGAGGGAAAGCCGGGGTGAAGCCGTGGGGTCCTGAAACGGGCTTCGGTGGACGAGTTTCCCCCGCAGCGTTGGGTCCGGCAGGCGCGCGTTCAGCGTCAGGGTCGCCGCCACGGCGCGGGGCGTGTCCGGGTCATCCGCCAGTTTCAGGAGCGCCTGCGTCGCTTCTGGCGTCGGGATGCTGCCGATACCCTGCAAAGCTGTCCCGAACGCCTGCGGCGTTTGTTCCTGCGCCCGCTCCCGTAGCAGCGGCAGGTAGACGGGGTAGCGCAGCGCGCTGAAGTCAGCGTAAGGCGCGGCCTTCTCGCCCCATTTCTGCCAGGTACTCGCCGGGCTGGCATCCATTTCCTGGAGCACCTGCCGTGCCTGCGCTGGTGTCGGCATCGTGAGGGTAAACGTTACTTCCCCCTCGGGGAACTTCCGCTGCGGCGTTTTCGTCCAGCCGAAATCGTGGGAGGCGTGCAGGGTATACCGGCCCGGCTCGTCCAACCGGCAGTACCGGATAAGTGGTAGCGACCAATAAACCCTCTGGCCTGGCTTCAACTCCGACGTGCCTTCCAATCCGCCCATGTTGAAGCCCGAAGGGTCCGGGTCGGCGACAGGCCTGCCGTCCGGACCAACCGCCGTGACTTTGAAGCGGAGGCTGCGCGATCCCCCGCGATAGTCCCCCCCATAGTTATAGGAGAACGGCTTGTCGCCCACGTTTTCCAGGCGGAAGTGGACTAAGATATTCTCGCCTAGGAAAAACTGCGGCTTGTCCATCTCCAGCGTGACGCGCGCCCCTTCGGGGACCAGCCCCACGGCCCCGAACCTCTGGGCGGAGGCAGGCACGGCCAGAAGGAGAAGCGCGGCGGCAAGCGCGATCAGCCAGAGCGACAGCGGGGTGTGAGTAACCATGAGCGATTATAACACAACAAGCGATCTGTGACAACAAAAACGCCCGCCGCAGATGCGGCGGGCGTCCTGCTCCTCCAGAATTGGGGACTGGGGAGTCATCAGATGAACTTGAGGTCTTCGTAGCGTTTGCCCAGGACGACCTCGCTGTTGGTGCCGAGCCAGCGGTCGAGCACGGTGGCGTAGACGGCGCGGAAGTCGGTGGTGAACTTCAAGTCGCCGGCGTCCAGGTCGGTGAGGCTGGGGTAGGAGCCGTAGAGGCCGCCCTTGACGGGCTTGCCGAGCAGGAACATCTCGGACGCCGTCCCGTGGTCCGTGCCGCCGTTGGCGTTCTCGTGGACGCGGCGGCCGAACTCGGAGAAGGCCAGGGTGAGGACGTTGTCGCCCGCGTCCATCGCTTCCAGGTCGGACTGGAAGGCGGCCAGGCTGTCCGACACGTCCTGCCACAACTGGTCGTGGCGGCGGATCTGCTGGGCGTGGGTGTCGAAGCTGCCCGTCGAGATGTAGAAGACGCGCGTCCCTAGGTTCGCGGCGATGAGCTGGGCGATCTCCTGCATCCCCTTCCCGAACGGGGAGGCCGGGTACTGGACGGTGGAATGGTACTTCTTGATGCCCGCCGAGATGCGGTCGGCGCTGTCGTAGGTCTCCTGCGCCGTCTCCTGGAAGAAGCGGCCATAGGGGGTGTTGGAGTCGCCGAGCTGAATCTTTTTCAGGGCGGCGGTGTGGGCGTCGCCGTCCGCGTTATGCGGGAAGACGAAGCCGAAGTTCGCCAGGCCCTGGATGCTGGGCACGGCGGCGTGGGCGCTGGTGAACGCCTCGCTGGCCTCGTTGCCGATGTTGATGCCGGTCAGCGGCGAGGTGCGTCCGGACCGAATCGCGTCCAGGTAGCGCCCGACCCAGCCTTCGGAAGCGACTCGCTCCGGCTCCGCCGTCTGCCAGATCTCCATCGAGCGGAAGTGGCTGTGGTTGGGGTTCGGGTAGCCGACGCCCTGGATGATGGCGAGCCGCCCCCCGTCGTAGAGCGCCTTCATGCCGCCCATGACGGGGCTGAGGCCGACGTGATCGTTCAGGTGCAGCACCTTGCCGTCGGCGTGGGCCAGGACGGGACGCGCGCGGCGGTAGGCGGCATCGGCATAAGGGACGACGGTGTTCAGGCCGTCGTTGCCGCCCGTAAGCTGGATAACGACGAGCGAGCGGCCCGCTGTCTGGCCGCTGGCGGCCAGGGCGTTGTCGGCGACCGAGTCGGCCCAGACCATCTTGGCGAGCCAGGGCGGGACGGCCAGGCCGACGGCGACCGTGGTCGCGCTCTTTTTGAGGAAATCTCTGCGTGTGACGGACATGATCCTTTACCTTTCGGGAACCCACCCCGGCGCTGCGCGCCACCCCTCCCGAAGCGGGAAGGGAAGGAGGTGAGGAAAAAACTCTTCGTCCTTCCGTCTCGGGAGGGCCGACGCTCCCGGCGGCGGGGTGGGTTCAGCACACCTGGTATTCCGGCGTCGCCATGATGAGCGGGATGACGCCGCGCAGCCTCCCTTCGAGGCCGGCGTAGCCGAAGTTGCCGAGGCGACCGTAGCCGCGCCCGCCCATCCCCTGTCCGGCCATCCGTTTCCCCTGTCGGTAGGGCGCGCGGGCGGGGGCCGGGGGCGGCGCGACGAACGCGCCCGGCGCGAAGTCCACGCTCTGCACGGTCGGCACGGGAACGACGGCGGCATTGTCGGCGGTTC
Organism: uncultured Armatimonadales bacterium; assembly: GCA_964247915.1. GTDB lineage: Bacteria > Armatimonadota > Armatimonadia > Armatimonadales > Capsulimonadaceae > JANXMY01. Next base: position 7,128 of record CAXTWM010000106.1, read on the forward strand.
CGACGCCGTTGACGTAATCCACCAGCGCCTGGCGCGTCGTGGGCGTCAGCGGCAGGGGGCCGAGCGCGTCCGCCAGGAAGTCCACCCAACCCTCCGCCCTCAGACCGTTCTGACGCACGAAGTCCGTCAGCCGCGCCGACTGGCCGCCGAACAGGACCCGCGACTGCGAGATGGTGTTGGCGAAGGAAACGCGGCTCATCAGCGTAGACGTGTTGATCCAGGCCGTGCCGCCGTCCCAGCCTTTGACGGTGGGGGGGGCGAACAAATCCTGCCCCATCGAGCGCATCGCGGCGGGCAGCCCGGCGAGGATGGCGATCTTGCGGCCCGCCGCCAGCCTCGGAGTGCCGGCGGGGGCGGCAAGAGCAGGCGCGGGCTGGCCGGAGCCGGTGGGCGCCGCCTGCACGGCCTGACCCGTCGCCATGTCGTTGGTGGGCGTCACATCGGACAGGGCCAGCTCGACGGCCGGGGTCAGCCCGAGCATCTTAATCGTGCCGATGACGTACTGCGCGGGCGACTTGATGACCGCGAAGCGCGCGCGGTCCGAGTAGAACGCCCGTGACCGGAAAATCTGGTCTAAAATGGCATGGACATCGTAGCCGCTCGTGAAATACGTCTTGACCAGAGCATTCAGCACGTCCGGCTCCGGGTCCGGGTAGGCGAAATACGCCCAAAGCTGGGTGCAGAGCCGCTGGGCCGTGGCGGGGTGGGCGACCAGGATGTCCACGATGTCGTCGCCGTTCCAGTTGCCGGTCTTGCCCAGAAAGGTCTTCGGGTCGTTGTCGTGCTGGCGGACGTTGAAGGCGAATTCGCCCCCGCGCAGGTTCCAGCCCGAGAAGGCGCGGGCGGCGGCCTTGACGTCGTCCTCAGTGTAGTGGCCGATGCCGCAGGTGAACAGCTCCATCAGCTCGCGGGCGTAGTTCTCGTTGGGGTGCGCCTTGTAGTTCTGGTTGCCGTTCAAATACCGCAGCATCTCGGGGTCACGCGAGACGGCCAGGGTGAGAGTCCGGAAGTTCCCCAGCGCGTGCTGCCGGAACATCTGGTTCTGGTTATACAGAAACTCGCCCTGCGCGGCCCCGTCTTTGCTGGTAAAATGACCGTGCCAGAACAGGGTCATCTTCTCGACCAGCGGGCGGGGCGAAGCGACCATGCGGTGCGCCCACCACATCTTGACGGCCTGCGCCGGCATCCCGCCGTTCTTGGGGACGGGCAGCAGGCCCGCCAGCCGCGTCAGGAGGCCGTTGTCGTTCAGGTTTTCCGGCGTCCGCTCCGGGTGGAGCAGGGCGTCGGTGGTGGCGGCCAGCCCCGCCCCGGCGGCGGCCCGGACTGTCGCCGCGTCTGCGCCGAACCCTGCGCGGCGCAGCAGATGGGCGGTGTCTTTGTAGTTTTGGTCCATGTCTGTCATCGGGGTGTCCTTGTGGTCATATTCGGGACAATCAATCGTCAGACGCATAGCCGAGGGGAAAGTTCAGCATGTCTGCCTTCTTTATACGCCCCTTTCGGGAAGAAGACCGCGCCGACGCCAGCACGCTGGGGACGCCCGTGGTTGACTGGTGGCACGGCAACGGGCTGGGAACGTCCCTGCATCTGGTGGCGGTGACGGAAGGAGGCGGGATCGCCGGGCACTTGCAGGCGACCGACCGCACCCTGCCCGCGCCGTCGCGGCGGCCGGGGCAGTGCCACTTCTCGCTCGCCGTCGCCCCTACCCATCGTCGCCGGGGAATCGGGGGTGCCCTCTACGGATGCGCCGAGCGGTTCGCGCAGGAGCGCCGCGCCCGGCTGCTCTACGCGAGCTATGTGGAAACGCCCGATGCCCCTGCCGCCCCGTTCCTCCGGGCGCGCGGCTTCGCGCCGCTGGAGCGGTTCCTGCCGTCCGCACTCGACCTCCGGGCGTTCGACCCGGCCCGGTACGCCGAAGCCATGCGCCGCGTCGAGGCGCAGGGCATTCGCCTGACGACCTACGCCGAGATGGGCGACGGCATGGGGCACCGGCGCAGCCTCTACGGGCTGGAACAGGTCGCGCGGGCGTCGCAGCCGTTCCGCGCGGTCGGCCCCTACGTCCCCGCTCTGTTTGAAGCCTGGGAGCGGGAGTTTTCTCAATGGGACCCTCAAACCATCTTCTTGGCGGTCGTGGTCCCGAGTGATGTCTGGGCCGGCGTCGTCACCGGGCTGGAGTGGTACTTCACGGGCGTTCTCCCCGACTGGCGAGGGCGGGGCATCGCGACGGCGCTCAAAGTCCGCTGCCTGGTGGAAGCCAAGCGGCGCGGCATCGTGCGGATGGAGACCGAGAACCACGAGGACAACGCGGCGATGCTTGCCGTCAATCGCAAACTCGGCTTCCTCTTCGGCGTCCCGGAAGTCGCCTGCGTCAAATACCTGCGTCAAGAAGCTGCGGGAACCCGGCCCGACCGCCCGCCGTTGGATAAATAAAGCAAACGCCGGAGGTATACTCACTCTATGGAAACGCTGACACTTGCTCGCACCGATGCGAACCCGCCGGCCCAGAGCTTCGGGCAGGAGAATGACCTGTCCCTACGCGTCCGCGCGATTGACCCCGCCCTGGACCTCGAAGCCGAGATTCTGCGCCTGAAGAAAGACCTGAACGCCGTCATCCTGGCGCACTACTACCAGGACGCGGACATCCAGGACCTGGCCGACCACGTCGGCGACAGCCTGGCGCTGGCCCAGGCCGCCGCCGCGACCGATGCCGACGTGATCGTCTTCTGCGGCGTCCACTTCATGGCCGAAACGGCGAAAATCCTCAACCCCGACAAGCTGGTCCTGCTGCCCGACCTCGATGCCGGCTGCTCCCTCGCCGACCGCTGCCCCATTGACGAGTACGCCGAGTGGTTGAAGCAGTACCCCGGCCACACGGTCATCAATTATATCAACTCCTCTGCGGCCGTCAAGGCCGTCTCGGACATCATTGTGACGTCGTCCAATGCCGCCGACATCGTGAAGCAGCTTCCCCTAGACACGCCTATCGTGTTCGGCCCGGACCGGCACCTGGGCCGCTGGGTGGAGAAGCAGACCGGGCGCGAGATGGTGCTGTGGCCGGGCTTCTGCATCGTCCACGAGCAGTTCAACGCCCGCCGCCTCGCCAAGACCCGCGCCGCCTACCCGAACGCGCAACTCATCGCCCACCCGGAATGCGAGGAGGCCGTGCTGGAGCAGGCGGACTTCATCGGCTCGACACTGGCCCTCTTGAAGTACGTCCAGACGCACCCGGAGCACACGCAGTTCATCGTCGCCACCGAGGTCGGCATCCTGCACCAGATGCAGAAGGCCCGCCCGGACGCCGAGTTCATCTGCTCCCCGCCCAATTCCGGCTGCGACTGCGCCTCGTGCCCGTACATGCGGCTGAACACATTGGAAAAGCTCTACCTCGCCATGCGGGATCGTCGGCCAGAGATCACGATGGACGAAAGCACGCGCGTCCGCGCCTTGCGTCCCGTCCAACGGATGCTGGACATGAGCAAGGGCCTGTCCCCGGTCCAACAGAAGGGCGACTGACACGAGGGGCGTGGGATTAGAAATCCTACGCTGTGGGGCGAAGCGCCTAGTCTCCACCTGCGTGGAGAAGAAGGGAAAAACATGAGGCAGACCTCCCTTTCCTAATCCGTGCCCGCGAAGGCGGCCACTCGGCGTCCTCGCCCCATAGCGTAGGATTTCCAATCCCACGTCTTTGACCTCGCTGAACGCGGACGCCCTGCAATAAAAACACTTATGACTCCTCAGCCCACACCCCTTCTCGGCGAAGCCTTGGACACGCCGGTCACGACCCTGCTTAAGCCCCTGCTCGGCGCGCACATGCCGACGGCGGGGGGGCACCACAACGCCATCACGGACGGCGCGGCCATCGGGTGCCATTCCGTCCAGATCTTCACCGCCTCGCCGCGCCAGTGGCGCTCGCCTTCCATCACGCCGGAACTGGCCGACAAGTTCAAACAGGTCGTGCGCGACAGCGGCATCACCAAGACCGTCGCGCATGACTCTTATCTCATCAACCTAGCCGCCGAGCCGGGGAGCGAGACTCTGGCGAAGTCACGCGCCGCCTTCCGGGCCGAGATCGAGCGGGCCGAGGCGTTGGGCGTGGATTTCCTGGTGTCCCACCCCGGCGCGCACCTGGGGGCGGGGGAGGACGTCGGGATCGCGCGGCTGATCGAGAGCCTGGACGTGATCCACGCCGAAACGGCCGGGGCGAAGGTGCGGGTGGCGATCGAGACCACGGCGGGGCAGGGGACCTATCTCGGCGGGCGGTTCGAGCAGATCGCGCGCATCTTGAACGGTGTCCAGGACCCTGCCCGTCTGGCCGTCTGCCTGGACACCTGCCACATCTTCGCGGCGGGCTACGACATCCGCACGCCGGAAGCCTATGCGGAGACCATGCGGCTGTTCGACGAGGTCATCGGGCTGGCAAACCTTCAGGTGATCCACGCCAACGACTCGCAGAAGGCGCTGGGCAGCCACGCCGACCGGCACGCGCACATCGGCGAGGGCGAGATCGGACCGGAAGCCTTCCGCCTGCTGGTCAACGACCCGCGCCTGGCCGGGCTGCCGGTCATCGTCGAAACGCCGGAAAGCGAGACGATGCACGAGGTCAACGTGCGCCGCCTGCGCGAGATGATGGCCGACTGACGCCGGTGCAACTTTTCCGCGCGGCGCGTGTCGGAAGGAGTAGAAACTCATGGAGGTACGCGCATGAACCACTCACCCGACCCGAGCGGCGGGATCATCGCCGGGATCATTCTCTTCTACGGCTTCATCATCGTGCTCAGTCTCGCGTCCTTTGTCTTCTGGATCGTGGAGATCGTGGATGTCGTCCGGCGCGAGTTCAAGGACTCGAACACGAAGCTGCTCTGGGTGCTCGTCGTCGTGCTGGCGCACGGCCTGGGGGCGCTGATCTATTACTTCGCCGGCAGGCCGCAGGGCTGGCTGCCGGGACAAACGCCATTGTATCCGCAGCAGGGGTATTCGCCTCAATATCCGCCCCAAGGTCCGCCGCAGGGGCAGTGGCCGCCCACGCCGGGGGCGGCCTATGGGCAGAACCCTTATCCGCCCTCGCCGCCGGAAAACAGGCAGGAATAAAGCGGCTTCGGCGGTAACTGTGAGGCGTGACCGTTATTCCCGAAAATCCGGCGGAAAGTCCGGGGCCGGAGGCGCCGCCCTCCGGCCTGTCCCGCCTGCAAGTGCGCCGCGCCCTGCGTCTTTGGACGCTGGAAGGCTGCGTCGCCACCGTCCAGATGTCGCTGACCTCGGGCGCGTTCCAGACGGGCTTTGCGCTGTTCCTGGGGTGCAGCCCGTTCTGGCTCGGCGCGCTGGGCGGCATCCCCGCCCTGGCCGGCCTGGTGCAGCTTCTTTCCTCCTACCTCGCCCAGCGCTATGGCCGGCGCAAGCCGCTCGTCATGTGGTTTTCCCTCGTCGCGCGCCTGCTGTGGGGGCCGATGCTGCTGATCCCCTTTGTCCTGCCCCGCCCGTGGTGGGTGGGGACGTTCCTGGCGCTGACGCTGCTGTCTTCCCTGCTCGCCAACGTTTCCGCGCCGCTGTGGACGGCCTGGATCACCGACCTCGTCCCGGAGGACAACCGGGGACGCTATTTCGGACGGCGCAACATGTATGCGGGCTGGGTGGGCATGATCGTTCCCGTCCTGGGCGGCTACTTCCTGGACGCCGCCGCGAAGCGCCACGAGATGAGCCAGGCCCTGGCCTTCGCCGTCGTCTTCGCGTCCGCCACGCTGTTCGCCTTCGGCTCGTTCGGCATCGCGGGGCAGAGTCCCGACGTCACCCCGGCGGGGCGCGGCGCGGCGGACGCGCCGGAGGGGGCGCTGGCCTACTACCGCGCGCCGTTCGCGGACGGCAACTTCCGGCGGATCATCGCCTTCGTCGCCGCCATGATCGTGGCCCAGTCCATCGCCGGGCAGTTCTTCACGGCCTACCAGATTCAGTACCTCGCCCTGAACTTCACGGCCTTGCAACTGCTGGCCGCCGTCGCCTCGCTCGCCTCGATCGCCGCCATGCCCGTGTGGGGCTATCTGGCGGACAAGTACGGTAACAAGCCGATTCTAGTCATCTGCTGCGGGCTGGTGCTGATCCCGCCGCTGATGTGGCTGCCCGCCGTCCCCGACGGGCTGGCCGGACTCTGGGGACACGATGCCCTCGGCCATCTGCGCGTCTCGCTGACCAAGCTGGACATCATCGCGCTCAACGCGCTGTCCGGCATCGCCTGGTCCGGCGTGGGCCTGACGCAGTTCAACCTGATCATCGGGGCGGCGCCGGGCGACAAGCGGACCGTTTATGTGAGCGCCATCGCCGCCGTGTCCGGGCTGGCGGGCGGCCTGGCTCCGGTCGCGGGCGGCGCCTTGATGGAGTCGCTGGGGCACCTGGCCTTCCCCGCGCACGGCCTGATCCGCAGCAACTACCACGTCCTGTTCGTCCTTTCGGCGGCCCTGCGCGTCGTCGCGCTGCTGCTGGTCCGCCCGATCCACGAGTCGGGGAGCCGACAGGCGACGTATGTGCTGCGCCAGCTCAAAGCGTCCAAGCCCGTCGGCTCGTTCGCCGGTATCCAGAAATTGTCCCGCGCGGGCAGCTCGCAGGCGCGCGCCCAGGCGGTCGAATCGCTGGGGCGGCTGAAGACGCCGCTGGCGGTGGAGGAACTGGTGCGGGCGCTGGACGACGTCGCGCTGACGGTCCGGGAACAGTCCGCCGTCGCGCTGGGCGAGATTCGGGACCCGCGCGCGACGATGCCGCTGGTTCGCAAGCTGACCGACCCGGCCTCGGGCATCAGCGGCGCGGCCGGGCCCCCGCGGGGGCACATAGGGGGCCACGCCGCCCCGCCC
>CAXTWM010000107.1:0-6710 GCA_964247915.1 uncultured Armatimonadales bacterium
GGAGTTCCCGCTCGCACTTGTCGGCGGCGGTCTGGAGTTCGGGGGCGGCGGGACGCTCTCCTTTCAGGATGTTCGTCACGGCGTCCGACAGGGCCGTGCCCATCGCGGCGTTCCAGGTCGGTGGAAGGGACCGGCCATGCGCCGCTAGGTCCGCGACCGCCTGGGCCGGGACGGGGGCGCGCAGGGCGGTCGCCATCCGAGCGACGCTTTCGCGCGGCGGGACGTGGAAGCCATAGCCCAGGCACCAGTCCTGCTGGAGCCGCGTGTTGTTGATCCAGAGCCACTGGACGTACTTCTTGGCCTCCTCCACCTGCGGCCCCTGCGCGTTGACCATCGCCGACCAGCCGCCCAGGAACGTCGCGGGCCGGCCTGCCGCGTCGAGCGCGGGCCACGCCATCGCCCCGACATCGCCGCCCAGCGCCTTCTTGATGGCCGGGTACGACCATAATCCCCCCCACTGCATGGCGGCCATTCCCTGCGTGAAGGCGGACGGGTCCCACCAATCCGTCGGCGCCCCCAGCAGCAGCGCCCCCGAATCGCTCAGCACGCGCAGCTTCTCATAGGCGGCGGCGGTGCGCGGGGTGTTGAAGACGATCCTGTCGTTTACCAGGAAGTCGCTACCCGCCGACCAGGGCAGGATGTTGATGAGCGCGGCCACGCCGCCGTCGTTGCCGATGAACAGGCCCTTGCGGCTGCCGGAAGTCAGCTTCTTCGCCGCCTGGGTGAGTTCGTCCATCGTGGCGGGCGGGGTCAGCCCGGCGGCTTGGAGCAGGCTGGGGCGGTGATAGAGGATGCCCGTGTCGTCCAGCATCTTGACGCCGTAGACCTTGCCGCCGACGGTGTTCACCGCCAGGTCCCGAGGGGAAAAATCTTGCCGCACGTCCGGCGGGAACAGATCGTCCAGCGGGGCGACCTGGCCCGCCTCGACCATCGCGACGGTGAGCGAACTGCTCTCGAAGATGTCCGGCCCCCCGCGCGTCAGCAGCGCGGTCGCCAGCTTGGTGCCGTAGTCGCCCGGCACCCAGACGACCTGTACGCCGATGTCCGGGTGCAGACGCATGTACTCGTCGGCGTAGCGCTGGACCGCTTGCTGTGTCCCCTTCTCGCCGTACTGGTGATACCACTGGGTCAGCGTGACCCGCTTGCCGGGCATCCCCGGCCTGCCGCACCCGGCCAGCAGCGCGGCGGCCCCCGCGCCCGCCGTCAGGAGGAATTCGCGTCGGCTGCCCTGCCACACGGGAGGGGCGGAGTCATCGTCCAGGCGCGTCATCGCGGCGTGTTCCGTTTCATGCGTCTTTTATTCGGGGGTCTGCCGGGAATTTCCTCCCGGCGGGGAAGGAAACCATTCCAAAGACGTTGAATGTAAGACAAGCGAATACTATCCATGAAACAAGCCCCCATCACCACCTCCCTGCTGCTCTTTCTCGCCCTGTGGCTGGCGCTCGTCTGCGCCGGCTGCGCCCGTCCGCCCGCCTCGCGCGATGTGGTCCGGGACGGGCAGGGCCGAATCGTCCTGAACTTCTGGAACGGGTTCACCGGGCCGGACGGCAAGACGATGGAGGCCATCGTGGACCGGTTCCAGCGGGACAACCCGGACGTCCGGGTCAAGATGCAGATCATCCCCTGGGGCACCTACTACGACAAGGTGACTCTGGCGCTGGCTTACGGCGGGGCGCCGGACGTGTTCGTCTGCCACGCGGCCCGCATCCCCGAATTCGCCTCGTTCGGCAAGCTGCGGGCTTTGGACGACCTGTACCAGACGTCGCAGCCGCCGCTGACCGAGAGCCAGTTCGCCGCCGCGCCCTGGCGGGCGACCTTTTACGAAGGGAAACACGTCGCCCTGCCGCTCGACGTCCACCCGATGGGCCTGTACTACAACACCAAACTGTTCCGACAGGCGGGCATCGTGGACGCCCAGGGCCGGGCCAGGCCGCCGCAGACGTGGGAGGAGTTCCTGACGGACGCCAGGAAGCTGACCAAAGACACCACGCACCGGGGCCGGCCCGACCAGTGGGGTTTTGTCATCACCAACCAGGAGAGCATCTTCCTGATGATGACCGACCAGTTCGGCGGCAGCATCCTCACGCCCGACGGCAAGCACGGCAACCTGTCCTCGCCCGCCTGCCTGGCGGCGGTGCAGCGGATGCGCGACCTGGTCTACAAATACCACGTCGCGCCCCGGCCCGAAGGCATTGACTCGTGGCTGGCACTCAGGCAGGGGAAGGTCGCGATGGGGCTGGAAGGGATTTACATGCTGGACTCGCTGCGCGAGGAGCATGGCCTGGAGTTCGCCGGGGCGCCGACCCCGCAGTTCGGACCCTATCCGGGGGACTGGGCCGGCTCGCACTGCCTGTGCCAGCCGCGCGACCTGTCGCCGGAGCGGGCGCGGGCCGCGTGGCGGCTGATGCGCTACCTGTCCGACCACAGCCAGGCCTGGGCCGAAGGCGGCCAGGTGCCGGCCCGCGCGGACATCGAGCGCGCGCCCGCCTTCCAGGCGCTGCCGGTCCAGGCGCAGTTCGCGAAGCAGCTGCCCTATGTGCAGTACGCGCCCCTGGTCCCCGCCGACAACTCGCTGTTCCAGTTCGTGGACCCCGCCGTCGAGTCGGTTCTGCTGGACTTGCAGACGCCCCAAGCCGCCATGCGGGACGCCGACCGGCGCATTGACCAGATGTTGAGCCGGACCTGAGATATGTCCATGGCCGCAATCCTACTTAACGGCACGTCGAGTTTGGGGAAAACCTGCATCGCGCGGGCGATCCAGAAGATTTCGCCTGTTCCGTCCCTTCATGCTTCCGTGGATGCTTTCGCCGACATGTTTGACTGGGACGTCATCAGCGGCGACGATCTGTGGAAGGAATGTGACCGAGCTGGCGTCTCCATCTTCCGTCGCGCCCTGCCGGCAATCCGCAGCTTTAGTCCAACATCTGGTCAAACATATAGTCAGAACGGGTCCGGCTCAGGAAAGGTTTCGACCCAGGGAAGGCTTTTTTTGAGATCTCGAGGTGCCGATGAAGAATGCTGCATTCTCTTTTCTGCTGCTGACGGCGCTCTGTACGCTCGTGCGGGCACAGAACGTCCGTCCGGGAGGCCCGAGAAATTGGGTCCATCCAGTGATCGAGGCGAGTGGGTTTTGTGAGTCCCAGCACGGGGGCAAAGTCCCCTGGGCTGTGAACCAGACGGACTTCAAGGACCACGATAGCGGCAGATACGGTCTGGGTCCCAGAGGCTATGTGAAAGCCTCCGGCAGCTGGAGCGTCCTGTACACCTGGTCCGGCACGAAAACCCCGCCGTCCGCTTACTGGAAGGTTGTTTATTCCTATAAGGTCACCGCCGTCGGTACGGGGGCCGTGCGCATCCTTAAAGTATCGGGCAGGACGTACACAGGAGTGGGTCATGTCATCCAGGGCGGCCGCACATACTATCTCCAGATTTCGGCCGCCGGAACCAGCGCCGAGGTCGACCAGACTTCCAATCTTTCCCCCTGGTCCGGCACAGTAGATATCCAGTTCGTCAAGTGCTCTGTGGTGTCGGTTTCTGAGAAGTAGGACTTACGGTTCGCGCCCGGCCCAAGACGCTAAAAGCCATATACAGCGAGACGCAGACTGTCGGATAAAGTTGGCCTGAGTTTCTCTGGCGAATTTGCTTAGATGCCCGTCTGCCGCTTGATGTACTCCTGTACGACTGAGGAGGACCTGTCGCCTGTGGTGCCGAGGAAGTACGAAGGCGTCCATAGGTTCCGCACATTCCGCAGGTGGAGAAACTCTTGGCGCAACACGCGGGAGGTGTAGCCCTTGACACGGCGGACAGTTTCATAGGGCGCGAGGTTCGGGGTCATGCGGCAGAACAGGTGGACGTGGTCGGGCATGACCCCTAATGGCCTAATCTCGCCGCCGAGGTCGCTAATACGCTCTCGGATGAGCGCGCCAAGCTTCATCCACACGTCCCCCACCAAGACACGACGGCGGTACTTGGGACAAAAGACGATGTGATAATTCACCGTGAAGATACGCCCATTATTGTGAGTATGCTTGTTTCCCATACTTTGTTAGACAGGCGAGGAGCCATGAAGTTGCACAGCAGGACGAAAACCACACAGGCAGAGGGGTTAGGCTTCGAGGTCGTCAGCCTGACCTACGGCACTCCCAGTTCAACTGGGATGGGCGACAGCACCGGAAGGTGGTTTCTCGTGATGCGAGACGCACAGGCCAACGGTGCGACAGCCGACGAACTCATTCAAGAGTTGGGTGTACGCTTCGGCGGAAGCGAGGCGTCAGCGCAGGCCGCCCCTTCCTCCAATCCGACTAAAGTCCGGGGTTTCCAGGGACGAGGCTTACTATGAGCATCCCGACTAGCACTCCTGTCACCGTCCCCGTCACGCCCCACGCGCGGGCCACCGCCAAGACCCGCCCGCGCCGGTCCGACCGGGCCGTCGGGTTGCTGTTCGCCCTGCCGCACTTAGTCCTGTTCAGCGTGTTCCTGCTGGCCCCGACCCTGTTCGGCTTTTGGATCTCGCTGCACCGGTGGCACGTCCTGGCGAAGACGCACCCGTTCGTCGGCCTGGGCAACTACGGGCAGGCGTTCGGGGACGACATCTTCTGGATCGCCCTGCGGAACACCGCCTACTTCGTCGTGCTGGTCGTGCCCGCCGGCAACGCCGTGTCCCTGCTGCTCGCGCTGGGGCTATCCTCCCTGCGCCGGTTCCAGACCTTCTACAAGATCGTCTTCTACCTGCCCGTCATCATCTCCATCGCCGTGGTCGCCGTGCTCTGGCGCTGGCTGTACAACACGGACATCGGGCTGCTCAACATCTACCTTGAGTCCGTCGTGGGCGGGCTGAGGCATTTGGGGCTGCCGCTGCCGCCCTGGACGCCGATCCCGTGGCTCTCCGATCCGGGCCACGTCATGCCGTCCATCGCGCTGCTCTCCGTCTGGTGGGGCGCGGGCGGCAACATGATCCTGTACCTGGCGGGCCTGAACAACATCCCCGACGACTACCACGAGGCGGCGGGGATCGACGGGGCGAACGCCTGGCAGCGCTTCCGGGCCATCACCTGGCCGCTGCTGAAGCCGACGACCCTGTTCTGCCTGGTCTTCTCCGTCCTGGGCGCGTTCCAGGTCTTCGGCCAGACCTACGTCCTGTTCGCCCCCGGTTCCGGCCCGGCGCGGGCCGGGCTGACTCTGGTGCTCTATATGTACCAGCAGGGCTTCAGCGAGTACCAGATCGGGTACGGCACCGCCGTCGCCTACCTGCTGTTCGCCATCGTGCTGCTGTTTACGGCGATCCAGTTCCGCCTGCTGTCCGGGCAGCGCAAGGAGGCGAGTCAATGAAGTCCATCGGTCAAAGCCAGTGGTGGCTGCACGCGCTCTTGCTGCTGGCGGCGTTCCTGTTCGCCGCGCCGCTGCTGTGGATGCTGTCCACGGCGTTTAAAGCGCCGGACGACATCATCAACGGACTGGGGACGGCGCGGTGGTGGCCGCACCCGGCGACGCTGGCGAACTTCCGCAATGTGCTCGGGAAGACCGAGGAGTTCCCGATTTGGCGCTGGACCGGCAACAGCCTCCTGATCTCGCTGGCCGTGACGCTGCTCGTGCTGGTGGTGGACTCGCTTGCCGCCTACTCCTACGCCCGCCTGCGCTGGCCGGGCCGCGACAAGGTCTTCGGCGTGCTGGTGGCGACGATGCTGGTGCCCGGCCAGGTGCTCTTGATCCCGACCTACCTGCTGATCCGGGGGCTGGGGTGGTTCGACACCTACTGGGCGCTGATCGTCCCCGCCGGGGCCAGCGCGTTCGGCGTCTTCCTCCTGCGGCAGTTCTTCCTGACGATCCCCGTTGAGCTGGAGGAGGCCGCGCGGCTGGACGGCTGCGGGCCGCTGGGCATTTTCCGGCACGTCATCCTGCCGCTGTCCAAGTCCGCCCTGGCGACCCTGGGCATCTTCACGTTCATGGCGACCTGGAACGCCTTCGAGCAGCCCTTGATCTTCACCGACAGCATCGAAATGCGGACCCTGCCCATCGGCATCACCATCTTCCAGGGCCGCTACAACACCGAATACGGCCCGATGATGGCCGCCGCCGCCCTGGCCGCCATCCCCGTCACCATCGCCTTCCTGCTGCTGCAAAAGCAGATCATCAAGGGCATCTCGCTGACCGGCCTGGCCGGGCGCTAGCCGCGGAACAGTCATGTCGCAGATACAAATCAGCACGCAGAACGCCCGCCTGACGCTGACCGTCCCGCGTGCGCCGTCCCTGCTCACGGAGGCGCTGGCACTGTTCTCGCCGAAAGGGCAGGCGGGGGATGTCTTCGTCTTTGACCGCAACGACGACTCTCTCCGGCGTAACGACAAGCCGCTCTGCGCGCTCAGTCAGTTCCAATCCGCGCGCATTGACAAATGGCTGGGCATGGCACCAGGCGGCGACCCGTCCGGCAGCCGTTTCGGGCTTTCTCTTCTCCTGGTGGATGGCCGGAAGATCACGCTCATCGAGGCGTTTCAGGGGGAAAGTCTGGAGGAGATGAACCGCGTGGCCGATGCCGTTTCGCGGTATACCAGTGTCCGCGTTCATCGGGAAGAATAGGCTTCTTGCCCGAATCCGCCCCTTCGGGGCTACAGAATAGACCTGGCTGTTGAGCCGGGGCGACAAAGCAGAAAGCCGCCCGGAGCGTAACGCTCCCGGCGGGGTTGTCTGCGTCCGGGTGTGAGAGGGTGAACGTG
>CAXTWM010000107.1:6720-13944 GCA_964247915.1 uncultured Armatimonadales bacterium
CCGGGGGGCAATACCCCTCTCGCGGGCGGGGCGGTACGCGGGCGGGGGGGCTTTCTCTGCGTCAGGGTGTTAGAGGGTGAACGTACCGTAGAAGGCGCTGTTCTCGCCGCCGCGCGTCCAGGCGTCGCCGCCGGTGCGGGCGGTGACGCTCGCGGTCTGGGTGTAGCCAACGCGGCGGTCCGTGACCGGGGCGAGGGGCTCGTACCACACGAGGTTGGGCTGGAGGCAACACTCGCGGTTGGGCAGGGAATCCACGGACAGCGCGGCGATCTGCGGGGCCGAGACGCGGTAGCCCCTTGCGAGGTGCCGGAAGGTGATGGCGGCCGTGCCGCTCGAGGTGACTGTGCCGAGCGAGGCGGCGTAGCGGGCGGTCAGCGCTTCGGCCAGCGCCTTCTGCTGGGCCGGGGTGGCGTGGGAGTCCACATAGAGCATGGTCGCACGGTGGGCGCTCGCTTCGGCCAGGTTGTTGTCGGCGCGGACGACGGCGACAGCGGAAACGCCGGCCAGTGGGACGCCGTGCCAGTCGCCGCTCTTGAAGTGCCAGGCCAGGACCGCCTCGCGGCCGTCGCTGACATACTCGCCGCTGTAGTGACACGCCCCGGCGAAGACGCTGGCCGTGCGCGCCTCGACGTAATCGCCCGTCGGGGCGGAGGCCGACGCGCCCAGGGCGGTGCCGAGAACGCCTGCGGCCAGAATGACGGGGAAAATGCTCTTGTTCATCGGGTTTCTCCTCGGAAGCTACGAGAAATGCGATTCATAACACGCGCGGCCCGCGCCGCAGACTTCGGGGCGGGCCTTGCCGCCGTCGGGACCGACCACCTGCTGGGTGCATCGGCACCAGCAGTGATTATCCAGGCCGATCATGTCGCTCGCGGTCAGGGGCATGGACTCACGGAAGAAATACTTCTTGCTCCGCAGGTTGCGGCACATCGGGCTTTCGAGAATGCCCGTTTCCGTCGCCGTCGTTTCTTCTGCGTTCACGGTGCTCATGCAACGCCTCCATTCCCGCCTTCAAACGCCTTGCGCGGGCCTGCCGCCAGGGCCGTCGCCGCGCGGCGGACCATCGCTTGTGTCAAGGGCACTTTGTAGCCGTTCTGCGACAGCGGCTTCGCGCCCTCGGTCGCGGCCAGGGCGGCGGCGCGGATCGTTTCCTCATTCAGCGCCTTGCCGCGCAGGGCGGCCTCGGCGGCGGGCGCGTGCCACGGGATCGGGGCGACCCCGCCCAGCACGATGCGGGCCTGCTTGACCAAACTGCCATCCATCTCGACCGCCATCGCGACCGAGGAAAGCGCCCAGTCGAGCGAGTTTTTCTCGCGGAACTTCAGGTAGGTGCTCCGCGCGGCCAGCGATGAGGCGGGCACGAAGACGCCGGTGACTAGTTCGCCGGGCTTCAAGACGTTCTCGTGGGTGACGTCGGCCTCGCTCGGCAGGGTGAAGAACTCCGCCAGCGGGAGCTGCCGCGTCTTGCCGTTCGGCCTGGCGATGGTCAGCACGGCGTTCAGGCAAAGCAGGGCTGGGGCCAGGTCCGACGGATGCACGATATAAGACGGGCCGCCGCCGAGAATGGCGTTGTACTTGTTTTCCGCGCTGTCGGGCGCAGCGTAGCACTTCGTTCCGCCTTTTTTGAGGCAGACGATGCGCTCGTTCCGGTAGTACCAACACCGGGGACGCTGGCAAAGGTTCCCGCCGACCGTCCCGACGTTGCGGATTTGAATCGTCGCGATGGATCCGGCGGCTTCCGCCAGGACGGGGTAGGAAGCGCGGATGGCCGGATGCTCCTCGACCTCGGTGATGGTGACCAGAGCGCCCAGGTGGATGCCTCTGTTGTCTACGGTGATCTTGTCCAGGCTGGGGATGCGTTTCAGGTCCACGACGGTGGCGGGAGTCAGGATGTAGTCCTTCATCGTGCCGAGCAGGTCCTGCCCGCCGCCCATCGGGCGGATGGCGTCCAAGCCGCCGCCTTGGGCGAGTAGGCGTGTGGCCTCATTGATCGTCGCGGGGTGGATCAGGTCAAAAGCTTTCATGCGGCCCCCTTCTGCTGCTTCTCTCCCATCGCCATCAGGCCGTTCAGGACTTTGTCCGGGGTGATGGGCAGGGTGCGGATGCGGACTCCGCAGGCGTTGTAGATGGCGTTCGCCAGCGCGCCCGCCGTCGGGATCGTCCCCGGCTCGGCCATGCCGATGACGCCGCGCGGGTCGTCCTCGATGACCGTCGTGAATTCGGGCATCTCCAGCGCGCCGGGCAGTTTGTATTCTTCAAAGTTGGCGTTCAGCATCAGGCCCGTCTCGCGGTCCGTCACCTTGCCCTCGTACAGCCCGTAGCCCATCGCCTGGATCAAGCCGCCGTTGAGCTGGCTCTCGATGGTCAGGCGGTTGAGCGGCAGGCCGCAGTCCTGGACGCCGATGAGCCGGAGCACCTGCACCTTGCCGGTCTCAGTGTCCACCTCCACTTCGGCCAGGTGGACGCCGTGCGCACCGCCCGAAGACAGGCCCGGCTTCCACTCGCCCTCCGCCGTGATGCCCTGTGTCCCCAGCGCGGCGCACGCCTGTTTCCAGGTCACGCTCTTGCCGCCGGGCGTGGTGATCTTGCCGCCCTGCGCGGTCAGTTCTTCCGGCTTCGCGCCCAGGCCGGGCGCGATGCGGGCGAACATCGCGATGCGGGCATTGTATGCGGCCATCTTGACGGCGGGGGCCAGCGAGGGGGCCGTGGTGCTGCCGCCCGAGGCGTTGGCGCCGCCCAGGCGCGAGTCGCCGATGTGCGGACGGACGGCGGCCATCGGCAGGCCGAACTCCTCGGCGACAATGGCCGCCGTGTAGGTCCGCGTCCCCGTCCCCAAATCTTGTGTCCCCGAAAGCACGTCCACGCCGCCGTCGGAGGCGATCTTGACAGTTACCTTGCAGGCCGGGCCGCCGCCTCCCCCCCACTCGGCCAGGCCCAAGCCCATGCCGCGCTTCTTGGTCCCGGTCTGCCCCTGCCCCGGCTGTCGGTTGCGCTTCTCGGCCCAGCCGACTTCGCGCGCGGCTACGTCCATCTGCCGGCCCCAGGCGGGGTCGGGGATGTTGCGCTTGCGGAGTTCGATGGGGTCCATGTCCAGCTTGTAAGCGACGTCGTCCATCAGGGACTCCATCGGGAACGACGCCTGCGGGCTGCCCGGCCCCCGGAACGCGCGCGAACTGTCAATGTTGGTGTGGACCGAGTCCATGCTCCGGTAGACGTGCTCCACACGGTAGATGTAGGGCAGGCCGCGCTGCGAGCCTTCCCCCAGGCCGCCCAGCTTGTGCTGCTCGGCGCTGATGGCGAACAGCTTGCCGTCCTTTGTCGCGCCCAGCTTGGCGCGGACCAGGGAGGCGCTGCGGTTGCCCGCCATGAGGAACTCGTCCTCACGGGTCAGCAGCAGATGCACGGGCCGCTTGGCCTTCAGGGCCAGCTTGCAGGCGACCGAGCCGGGTAGGTCCAGGCCGAACTTGGACCCGAAGCCGCCGCCCATGTGATGCACGATGGAGACGACGTTGGCTTCCGGGATGCCAAGCTCACGGGCCGCGTCGCCGGGGATGGATTGCGTCCCCTGCGTCGAGGCGTAGACCGTGGCCGTGTCGCCGCCGTTGTAATCCACGACGACGCCGTGCGTTTCGAGGCAGCTATGGTGCTGGAACGAGGTGCGGAACTCGCCCTCGGCGACGGCGGCGCAGTCGGCGAACAGCGCCTCGACGGCGGCCTTGTCGCCGCGCGTCTCGGCGGGCTGGACGTTGGACGTGCCTTTGTGTACCTGCGGCGCGTCCGCCGTCATCGCGATGTCGGCGTCCACGACGTGGGGCAGCGGCTCATAGGTGACTTTGATCGCCCGGATGGCGTCCTCGGCCAGTTCCGGGGTCCTTGCGGCGACGGCGGCGACGGGGTCGCCCTGGTAGCGCAGCGTCTTGTCGGGGTAGGTGATGACGGCGGCGACGCCCGGCATCCTTTCCACGGCGCTGGCATCCAGGGCAGTGATCCTGGCGGCGGCATAGGGGGAGGGGAGGATGCGCCCGTAGACCATGCCGGGCAGGCGGATGTCGTGCGAGTATTTGGCCGCGCCCGTCACCTTGCTCGGCCCGTCCACGCGGGGGACGTGGTGGTTCAGGAGCCGCATCTGCGACCGGTCGCCCCAGTCGGGTCCGGCGTTGTCGTCCACCTCGATCTCGACCATGGTTTCCAGGCCGTTGACGACTTTGGGGACTTTGATCTTGCGTTTCGCCATCGGTTAAGCTTCCTTCCCGGCGCGCATCTTCTGGGCGGCGGCGAGCGCGGCCTCAAAGACCTTCGGATATGTCCCGCAGCGGCAGGTGTTGCCCGCGCAGGCGTGCTTCACCTCAGCCAATGTCGCGTGGGGGTTCTTGTCCAGACAGTTTCGGACCGACATGACGAAGCCGGGCGTGCAGAACCCGCACATCAAGGCATCGTGCTCCACGAACGCCGCCTGCACGGGATGCAGATGCGCCTCGTCCGGCGAAACGCCCTCCACCGTCGTGATCTTCTTGCCCGCGGCGTCGGCGGCCAGCGTCATGCAGGAGTAAACGGTCTTGCCGTCCATCTCGACCGTGCAGGCCCCGCAGGCGCCCCGGTCGCAGACGATCTTCGGCCCCGTGACCGGCGGCTCCAGGTGATTCCGCAGGGCGTTCAGGAGGGTGGTGCGCGGCTCCATCAGCGCCGAGCGCTTCTGCTCGTTGACGTTCAAGGTCAGCCGGATCGTCCCGCGCTGCACGGCGGAGCGGCTGTCGTCACGCACGGCGTCGGTGGCCGCATCGCCGCGCTCCATCAGGCCCGGCGCCAGGGCGGTGGCGACGCCGACCGCGCCAGCCCCCCGCAGGAACTGGCGGCGGCTCAGGGGCGGCGATTCGCGCTGGATTTCTTCTTCGCGTTCCTCTTCCAATTCCGGCATGGGGTGGTTCCTTACTCTGGAGGGTGATTCCGGGCAAACTGTGGGTTACATTATACTGCCTGCGCCCGCCCTCTGTCAACAAACAGGCGGTTAAAACCGCAGCAACAAAGGCACAAAACCTGCCTCCGCAGGTTCAGGATCGCTTCAGTCATCAGCGGTTTCAACCGCCCGCTTCCATGCCGTGCATCCCCTCCCACTCGCGCCAGATGTCCGTCATGCACTCCCAGTGCAGACTGTCGTGGTCCACATGACTGAGCCGGAAGAAGATCATGTAGCGGGTGTGCGGCGAGACGTTCGGCCCGACCCCGTGCGCCAACTGGTAATGCACCAACACGACGTCGCCCGCGTGGCCCGTGACCGGCTCGGGGGCGGGCAGCTCGACGGGCGGCATCCCCTGGAGCAAGGACTGCGGGCCGTGCTCCCGGAAATACGCCTCGTACAGTTTATGGGTCCCCGGCCAGACCATGAGGTTGCCCATCAGCGGGGCGGGAACGTCACTGAGCATCACGCCCAGCAGCATCGTGAAGTTGCCGATGGTCCCCTCGGGGACGCCGTTGTGCGGGGAATACATCCCGTCCAGGTGCGGCCTCGCCTGCCCCGGCTCGTCCCGCGAGGGAAAGCGCAGGGCGATCTGCCCGCCCCCCGGCGGCTTGATCCGGCCAGGCCCGATGACAGACTCGGCCAAGTCCCAGGCGGGTGTTTTCTTCAACAAATCCGTGATGGGCGGCGTGTTCTTGATCTCGGGGCAGTACGACTGCGACCGGAACCGGTTCATGTCCGCGACGTTCATGCCCTGCCCGACCGAGTGGTTGATGGCCTGCAACGCTTCGGCGACCATGAGGGGCGGCACGACGCCCGGCACCTGCACATAGCCTTTGTCCGCGATCTCCTGCTTCTGCCTCAGAGTGAGTTCCATGTTATTCCTTGTCTGCGCTCGATTTGAGTTCAATCACGAAGTTGCGGTACGGCGCGTCGCCGATGTTGGTCAGCCGGTGGTGCAGAGTCTCGCCGTTCGCCTCGATGAAAACCACTTTGTCGGCCTCATAGTCTACCTCATGGGCGTCGGCGGGGTTGTCCGGGTCGGCGTGGCGCAGGTGCCCGCCCTGGACGACGATGAACAGGAAGTCGTCGCGGTGGATGTGGCTTTCCAGCCACTCGCCGGGGGCCAGGGCGAGGTCCCAGACGCGGACCCGGTCGTTCTCGAACATCAGGTGGGTGCCGACCCGTTCGGTAGGCTCGGTGCTCATGGCGCGTTCTCATTTCTCGCTCGTCGTCTGCCCTTATATTCCCTTTTATACCCTGCGTTAATATGCCACCGGGAGAATTTGGAACTTCCCGAATGGCCCGATGGTTAAATAAGACATGATGAAACATCCAATCTCCAACAATTCCCCCACGCGCCTATACGTTCCGCTCCTGCTCGTCCTGGGCGTCTGGGCCGTGATGCTGGCGGGATGCGCGACGCAGCCCGCGTTTTCGGACAGCAATGAAGTCACGCGGGGCGCGATCCGACCCGTGAAGACGCCTCCGGGCCGCGAAGTCGCGACGTTCGCGGGCGGCTGCTTCTGGGCCAGGGACGCCATGTTCCGCCACCTCAAAGGCGTGGACACGGTCACATCGGGCTTTGCCGGCGGCCACACGCCGCACCCCAGCTATGAGCAGGTCTGCACCGGGACGACGGGGCAGGCCGAGACCGTCCAGATCATCTTCGACCCGAAGGTGATCTCCTATCACGATCTGCTGGACGTCTTCTTCCACACGCACGATCCGACCACCCTGAACGCCCAGGCGCCGGACGAGGGGACGCAGTACCGCTCCGCCGTCTTCTACCACAGCGCCGCGCAAAAAGCGGCGACGGAGCAGGTGATCCGCGAGATCGGAAAGGCCCACCTGTATTCCAACCCGATCGTCACGCAGGTGGTCCCCTACACGGGCTTCTGGCCCGCCGAGGACTACCACCAGAACTACTTCGCCCTGAACCCGGACAACGGCTACTGCCAGAACGTCGTCGCGCCGGAAGTAGCCCACTTCCGGGAACTGTACCACGCGCGGCTGAAGTAGCGACGCTGATTCTAGATCAACGAGAAGGGACCGCCGGCAGATGCCGGCGGCCCCTTCTGTGTCACTGCGTAACCGACGTTGCGCGGTGTCCTGACGCCATCCGGGGCGACGCGTGGGCCGAGGGCCGCCGGCGCGTGGGAGTGAATTCCTGCGCTGTGGGGCGAGGACGCCCATTCTCGGCCTCCGCCGAGAGGAAAGCGGCCGGCGGGGTCCTCCTGTTCCTTGTCCGCGAAGGCGGACACTAGGCG
>CAXTWM010000108.1:0-13930 GCA_964247915.1 uncultured Armatimonadales bacterium
CTCCGGGGCCGGGGCCAAAGCCGTCGGGACGCGGCTCCGACTGCCGTTCGAGCTGCCGGGCGGTCATCTCCTGGTGCCCGCGCGCCTGCTGCGTGAGGCTGCGGTTGATCGCGGCGTTGAGGTTCACCTGGATGATGGAGCGCAGCGCTCCGCCGAAGACAATCAGCGCCAAGGCGAGCACGCCCACGCTCCAAAGCGTCAGCCGCGTGCGGACGGACGACAGCTTTAACAGCCTCATGCGGGGCGATTTCATAAGCCCGCCCCTTCGGACGGACGCCGCAGCGTGTAGCCGACCCGATGCACCGTCTGGATCAGCTTGGCCGGGTGCCCGGCATCGATCTTCTTACGCAGGGTCCCGACGCAGACATCCACGGTGTTGGAAAAACTCTCCTCGTCCAGCCAGACCCGCTCCAGGATCACCTCGCGGGTCAGCACCTGTCCCTCGCGGGTGACGAGGGCTTCCAGCAGAGAATACTCGCGCGGAGACAACTCCACCTCGCGCCCGGCGCGGGTGACGCGCCGGAGCTGGGTGTCCACTTCCAGGTCCTCGATCACGATCCGGCGGCCCTTGTGTTTCCGCTCCCGGCGCAGGAGGGCCTGGACGCGTGCCAGCAGTTCGGCGAAGGCGAAGGGCTTGGGCAGGTAGTCGTCCGCGCCCATGCTCAGGCCGATCACCCGGTCCTCGACGGCGTCGCGGGCCGTCAGCATCAGGATCGGGATGGGGTCTCCGCGCTCCCGCAGTTGCCGACAGACGCCCCAGCCGTCCAGCCGGGGCAGCATCAGGTCCAGGATGATGAGCGAGTACAGCTCCTCCGTCGCCATCTCCAGCCCGGCAACCCCGTCGGGGGCGATCGTCACCTGATACTGCGCCCTTTCCAGCCCCTTCTGGATGACCGAAGCGATCGCCAGCTCGTCTTCGATGAGTAGGATTTTCATGTCGGCCTCACGTCACTGGTTTCCCCCGACGACATGGTTGGGGAAGCTCCCGCCCGCATTGCCGCTGGTGGTCATGCCGAAGCCGGAAGCGTCGGAGGGGTAGCCGCCGTTCCCGTAACCATTCGGGTAATACCCGTTGCCGTTGGCTGCCTGGCCGTTCATGCCCAGGGCGCCCACGATGGTCGGGCGGGCGGCGCCTTGCTGCTGGGCGGCCGCCTGCTGATAAGCCTGGTAGGCGGCCTGTTGCTGGGCGGCCTGCCGCTCCGCTTCCTCCTCCTGGCGCCGCTGCTGCGCCTCCCACTGCCGGTCGGGGAAGAAGATCAGGGGCGACGCCGCCGAGGCCACGCGGCTGTAGGGGGCCAGTGTGTAGACGGCCTTCCAGGTGGTCCCCGTCTGCTTCGCGATCTCTTCCGCCGCCTGTGCTATGGGGAGGGTCGGCTTGGACAGAGTCACGAACCCGCCGACGTCACCCGCGATGTGGGCGAAGGCGTCGTCAACGCCGGCGATGAGCGTGATCGCCTCCCGCGTCCGCAGCCTCGTTTTGCCGAACGGGATGGTGACCGTCGAGTCAACCGCCTCGGCGGGGGAAAAGGCTGCCGAGGCGCCCGCCGCTGTGCCGGTGCCGCCCTCCAGGGCTTCATCGAGGGCAGACCTATTGACAATGATCGTCTTCGTGTAGTCCAGCTTCAGGGCGTTCGCCAGGGCGTTGACCGTCTGGAGGCGTGCGCCCGCGTCCTCTGCGCCGTCTTCATCCTCGATGAAGACATTGACGTGCCGGCCGGCGTTCGCCTGCAACACGATGTCCATGCCGTACCGAGCGCCCATCCGTGCCGCCGCTTCCCTGGCGGAGACGTTTTTGAGGACCAGCGGGTTGGCCTTCGCCGCCCCCGCCGAAAGGGGCAGCAGGGCGGCGGCCAGCGTCGCGGAAAGAAGCGTGTGCGTTTTCATGTCTCATTACCTCCCGGAGCGAATTCTGTCTGTTCGGACGTTTTCTTAGGATTATTCTACAGCACAAACATGAAGGAGGTATGAAGAAACGGAATTTCCATAAACGGGAGTGCCCCCGCGCGACAAACGCGCGGGGGCGCTTCAGGGTGTCAGTGCAGGGAGACCGCCCGCGCCGTCAGGGTCTGTGTGGTGGCGTCAAAGGAGCCTTGCACGTCCACGGCGGCCCCCGTCGTGACATCGGCGAGGCTGCCGGCCTGGTTCCGGCCCTTCCTGAAGACGGTCGTGGACGCGGTCTGGACCGTGATCGTCCCCGCCGTCGGCTGGATGCCGTCGGCGCGCTGGACCGTCAGAACGAAGCTGCCCGCTCCGGCGTTCACGCCGGCGACCGTCCCGTTCGCCCGCTCGTGCTGTGTGCTCGTATAGTCGTTGAGGGTGACGGTGGTCGCAGTCACCGTCTGCGTCGCCGCGCTGAACGCCCCGTCCACGAGGACGCTTTGACCATTCGCGAGGGTGATGGCCGCGCCGGTCTGGCCGCTGACCGTCGCGGTCGTCGCCGAAAGCAGGACCTTGACGGTGCGCCCGTTCATGCCCTGCAAGTCAAAGCTCGTCCCGGCGACGAGGTTGGCGACGGTGCCCATGAGGTGGCCGCTGCACGGCTTCGGCCCGTTCTGGGCGGGATCGCCCGGCCCCACCTGCGGGCGCAGGAGGTTCCCGACGAGCGTGAACTCCGCCAGTTTGAAGTCCAGGAACAGCGCCGAGGCCTGGCCGGAGACGCATTTGGTGGGCGTCGCGACTGTGAGGGCAACAGTGCCGTTGGCGGCGGTCCCGACCGTGGGGTCCACGGCGACGCTGGTGCTGGTGCCGTCCTGGGCGACCAGCGTGAAGTGGTCCCCGAAGGTGATGCGCGCCGACGTGTAGGCGCCCGCCGGCACGTTGACCGTGGCGAGCAGGTCCGTCGTGGAGGCGAGCGAGGACAGGTTGATCGTCTGCCCGGCGGCGTCGCTGTAGACCGTCTGGTAGGTCGTGCCGTCCGTCGTCAGTTCGATCTTGTAGAGCGTCACCAGGACCTGCTTGTACTGGTCGCTGAAGCCGTCGGTGACGTAGACGTTCAGGGAGGCCGGAATGGCCGAGGCGGTCAGCCCGCCGCTTCCGGTGCTGCTCGTGCCTCCCCCACCCCCGCACCCCGAGAGGGTGAGCAGGAGAATCGGCAGGGTGAGCGCGGCGAAGAAAGTGCGGAGACGTGGCATCGTTGATGTGTCCTTTCGTGCGGGTCTCTCCCGCCCCCAGGCAGCCACGGCCATTTGCAGGGCCGCGTTGTCTGCGGTCGGAGCGGGGGGATCATTGGCATCATATCAGCCAAAGATGAAGAAGACATGAAGAGAAAATGAAGACAGGGCAGCCACAATGAAACAGGGGAACGGGACAGCTCCCGTTCCCCTGTTCTCAGGACCATGCATCAGCCTTTCGGCTCACGCCGTCGCCGCGTAGTTGTCGGCCCCACCGACCCAGTGTTTTCACAAAAAATAGTGACGGCCGAAGTGCAAAAGGATAAAGGAATAGTCACAACTCCTGCCGAACAACCACACATGGTTCGTCGCCTGTCTGCATGGTGGATACCTTGAGAAGTTTACAATATTATCAACAACTTCTGTAGCGTACTGCTCGAAATAAGGACAGATGTAAAGAGCCTCCAATTTTTCGCGCAAGTGGAATTTTATTTTTAAGGGCAGACTATGAGAATTGACGTTACATTCGAAGATTACCGCGAGGAATGGTTGACAGATGTACGCGCTGGAAGCCCTTCGACGACAGAACTCGGACATCGTTTCGCTCGCAAGATGCTTACCCAATGGCGAGACATCAATGATGCGTCCGACGATCTCATTTACTGTGACGGAGCTGGCGACGGCGGCATCGACATTACCTATCTTTATCGTGGTGAAGACGGAGATGGCGACAACAACACAGCAGAAGGTGATACCTGGTATCTCGTCCAGAGCAAGTATGGAAGCGCGTTCCAAGGAAGTGGTACGTTGCTGGAAGAAGGCCGCAAGGTTATAGATACTTTGGATGGTCAGCGTCCACGGTTGTCTTCTCTTGCCAGCGGCTTGTTAGAACGTCTTATTCAGTTTGGCAGGCAAGCGTCCGAGCGGGACAAGGTTGTGCTCGTGTTTGCGACCGAGACACCACTGACAGAAGAGCAGAGGCGAACCTTAGCGGACGTTCGGGTGATGGGTCGTGAGCGCATCGGTACAATGTTTGACGTGGAATCGATTTCCATTGAGACCATCTATACCCGGCTTATGGATGATATGGACGCGGCTTCCTTCTCCCGAGTCAGCGTTCCTATTGTGGCGGACTTAGCAAGTTCAGGGGCAGAACTGCTGGTGGGTGCGACCTCATTGATCAACCTCTACCAGTTTTTAAAGTCTTATCGGCTCCAAACACAGGATTTGGATCAACTCTATGAGAAAAATGTTCGCCGCTTCCTCGGAAGCCGAGGCCGCGTCAACAAAGCTATGGAGCAGACATTGCTCCGCAGCCCGGAACGCTTTGGCCTTTACAACAATGGCATTACAATCGTCGTGACGAACTTCGAGCGCCAAGACGACGGCAGCATACAACTGATTGAGCCTTACATTGTCAATGGGTGTCAAACATCCAGAACAGTATGGGAGGTTTGTGGACGGCGGTTGGAAGCGGGAGGCACGGGCACCGATCCTGATCTTGTAGAATGGTGCCAAAGAGCGAGCGAAGGAGTAGTCGTCACTAAAATTGTAAAAGTTGGGACAGCAGGTGAAAGCCTTCTACAAGAAATTACCCGCTTCACGAACACACAGAACGCGGTTCGAGAGAAGGACTTCTTGACGCTCACCTCCGACTTCCATTCCTGGGCTACGGAGATGGCAACACGATACGGTGTCTTTTTAGAAGTTCAGCGAGGAGGCTGGGACTCTCGGCGAGCTTACCAGAGGCAGAATCCGTCGGTTCAGCCACAGTTCAGCGAGGCGGCTAATTCATTTGATCTACTCAAGGTGTATGGTGCCGGCTGGCTCTCCGAAGCTGGTACAGCGTTCAACAAGAATGGGCCTTTCCTTCCAAATGGAACGATATTCCGGCAGGTCATGAGCAACGTGGCCGCAGAAGAACCTTTTGGTTCGGATGACCTTTATGCTGCCTACCGCCTACAACTGGCCGCAGATAGGTTCCAGTTTGGACGATCAGCAACCAGGATCAGCAGACGTCAAACGCGCTTTCTATTCTACATGGTCACTGTGGAACTGCTCAAACACGTTCTGTTGTTCGCCAGCCCGTCTCCTTCGACGAAGCAAATAACAGCAGCATTCGTGAAACTTTTTCTCTCCTCAGACCAGGCGGCGGCCGATGCACTGCTCAACACCGCCATTGAAGTTGTCGACGAATATATGACGGACGGGTCGGAGGACTCGGTTTTCTCCGAACCATCATTCATCAATTATAATAACGATCTAAACGCCTTCCTGAAATGGGACAAGCTGGGGAAATCTGACGAGCACACACCGCGCCTACGCGCCCTACTCGCCGTCACCAAGCGGACTATGAATCGCGGTTCAAGCGGTCAGGCATCCCCTAGAGATCTAATCGCCGCGACAATCTCAGCATAACCATATTAGAGCCAGGAGGCGCAAGAACAGCGGGAGCGGTCTGGGCCGCCCCCGCTGTTCTGAATTCAGGCAGTCGCCGCGTAGTTGTCGGCCCCGCCGACATCGTGGAAGACGGGCAGATAGTCGCGCCAGACCTCGTTCTTGGTGCCGTTGAGGTACTTGGTCAGGCTGATGTACGGCACATAGCGCGGGCGGCGCGGCGGGCGGGCCAGCTTCATGCCGCAGTGCTGCAACAGCTTGTCGCCCTTGCGGGCGTTGCAGCGGCGGCAGCAGGCGACCAAGTTGTCCCAGTGCATCCCGCCCCCCGCCTTCTTGGGCAGGATATGGTCAATGGTCAGGTCGCGGGTCTGGACGGAGCAGTACTGGCAGGTGTAGTTGTCGCGCGCGAAGATCGAGCGGCGGGACAGCTTCAGCTCGGGCAGGGGCCGCTTGACGTGGTAGCGCAGGCGCAGGACGGACGGCGCGGCGATGGTCTCGCCCTCGCCCGTGGTCAGGCGGGGGGCGTCGTCGTGCGCGTGCAGGATGTCCGCTTTGCCCAGGTACAGCAGCACGACGGCCCGGCGCAGGTTGCACACGTTCAGCGGCTCGTAGTCGCTGTTCAGAATAAGAACCTCATGGCTCATGGCAGTGTTCGTCCAGTCCTTTCCCGTATTTCCCGTCAAGCATCGGCCTATGAAACAAGGTCATAAAAACAAAAAACCCGCCCCGACCTTCGCCGTCAGAGGGACGGCGAGAGTCGCAAGCGGGTGAGGGGCGCGTAACAGTGGTGTTGCCACACATGCACGAGGCGCGCGTGTGCATGGCGATGCACATGCGCGTGGTAGAGCGCGTGCCGGTGCCGCAGCGTCTCCCCCTCCGCTCCCCCCCGCTCCCGCGGGTGTTCGATGTTTCTCCAAGGTCGGTTCATAAGGCGATAGGAGATTGTAGCAACATTCGGGCGGGTTTGTCAACAAGGAGGAAGGAATTTTTGAGGCGCGCAGGCCCGGTTACAAGAAGGTTTCTTGGTGCTCGTGAACCGCGAGAGAAACCAGGACCATGCGGAGCGGCAGGACAAGCTGCGTTCTCCGTGATCTTCCGGCTCCGAGGAGGAGAGTAGGGGCACCGGGGCGAAAGGAAGGGCGTTTGAAATGCTCCACACCACCCCGAGGTATCTTTCCCATGACCACATCCACCACGTCGGCGGCGCGGCTGCCGGGACTGTCGCGCTACACCTACGGCACCACCCGGCTCGGCGACGGCTCCCTCGCCTTTGACGCCCGCGTCCAGGTCGCCCGCGCGGCCATCGAGGCGGGCGTCGCGCTCCACACCAGCCACACCTACGGCGACGCCCTCCAGGTCCTGCGGGCGGCCTTCGACCGGGACCGCGCCCACGTCCCGCCGCTTATCGTCAAGATCGGGTGGGACTCGGTCGCGCAGGTGCGTGACGTCATCCACCAGAACCTGGAGCCGCTGGGGCTGGAGCATCTGGCGATCGGCCAGCTCTGCCTGGGCGGCCCGCTGGCCGAGCAGTTCCGGGTCGGCGGCCCCGCCTGCGACGGGCTGCGGCAGCTCAAGGCGGAGGGCCTGGTCGGGCGCTTCGTGCTGGAAGTCTGGCCGTGGACCTCGGACGTGCCTGTCGGAGCCTTGCGCGGCGGACACGCCGAGGGCCTGATAGACGGCTACATCTTCTATCTCAACCCCCTCCAGCGGTTCGCGTCCGACGAGCTGTGGGACCTCATCCGGGAGCGCGGCGAAACGGTCGTCGCGATGCGGACGGTCGCGGGCGGGTCTGTGTACCGAATCCAGGAGAACGGACCGGACTACCTGCGGGCGCGGGCGGCGCAGGTGATCCCCCTGTTCGAGCGCTCCGGCTGCGGGACCTGGACGGAGTTCTGCGCGCGCTTCGCCTTCGGCTTCCCCCAAGTGGTGACGACAGTGGGCGCGACTTCGCGCCTGGAGAACCTGCGGGAGTTCCTGGACGCGGTGCGGGAGACGCCGCCGCTGCCCGCCGACGTGCAGGCAGGGGTGGAGGCATTGCAGCGCCGCTGGGCCGAGGAGCACGACCGGCACGCCCAGCCGTGGTCTATGTAAGGGGCCATGTGAGGGGGCCGGTTAAGGCAGGGGCGGCTCGCGCCGGCGCACCCGCTCGGCGAGTGACCTGAACAGGCCGCCGTCATAACCGGCGACTTCGGGCGCCTCCCGGCGGCAGAAGTCGTCCACGATGCGCTTGGCCTCCCAGGGCGTCAGCGCGCCGCCCCCCGCCAGGGCGCGCAGCAGGTCCAGGCGCGTGACCGTCTCCCGCGCGGGATGTGCGCTCAGGACCGCCTCCAGGATGACGTCGTAGTCGGTCGGCGGGGCGCTTGTGGCGACTCGCTCACTGTCCATGACGCGCCGCACCCCCTCCAAACCCGCCTGGTTCGCCTCCCGCAGCGCCTGAAACACGCCCGTCCGTCCGAACGGAGAGTGGACGTTTTGATGGGCGCGCACAAGAAACGCCTTCACGTCCGCCAGGTCCGTTTCCCCCCGGACGAGGCTCGTCAGGAGGTTGGAAGGGACGGCTTCGTCCGCCGGTGTGCCGGAGAGGGCGGCGGGAAGCGCGGGGTGGGTCAGTTGGTAGACGTATTCCGGCTCCGCCAGGTCGCGCAGCTCACGGGGGCCGAGGGCGACCAGGGATGCTCCTTCCGGCAGGACGTGGTGGACCAGGGAGCGGGTGAGGCTGGACAGCAGGATCTGGCCCCCCTGCGCGAGCGAGCGCAGGCGGGCGCAGCGGTTGACGGCCACGCCGTAGTAGTCCCGTTCGCGCAGGTCGGCCTCGCCCGTGTGCAGGGCCATTCGCACGCGCAGGGGGGTTTGGGCGGGCCACGCCTCGGCGGCCAGCGCCCGCCCGAGCGCGCAGGCGGCGCGGACGGCATCGGGGGCCGCGCCGAAGACGGCGAAGAGGCTGTCGCCCTCCCCCCGGCTCTTGATCAGCAGCCCGCCGTGCTCCCCGACGTGGTCGGCGGCCAGGGCGTCATGCCGAGTCAGGGCGGCGCGCATGGCGTCCGGGGATTGCTCCCAGAGCCGGGCGCTGCGTTCGACATCGGTGAACAGGAAGGTGATGGTCCCGGTCGGCGGGGACATGGCAGGGTCTCCCGGAAGGTCTTACGGTGAGATGTTCGCCGTCGCCCCCCGTATTCCTGCCCGTCGCCGTCAATCGGGGGTATAATCTCGGGGTACACAACGAAGGACCTCACTTTCTATGGCGACGCCCCGCGAGCGACATGACCCGTGGCACACGGACCTGACCTACATCATCGGCCACCAGCGGCCGGACATGGACGCCATCGCGTCGGCCCTGGGCTACGCCTGGTTCCTGAAGCAGACGGGCACCGACGGGGTGGTTTCCGCCCGCGCGGGCCAGGTCGGGGCGCAGGCCGCGTTCGCGCTGGGCTACTTCGGCACCCGCCCGCCGCGCGTCCTGTCCAGCGCCGCGCCGACGTTCGGCCACGTCGCCTCCCCGCAGAATCCGGTGACGCCGGACGCCCCCCTGGGGGAAGCGATGTCACGGCTGGCGGAGGGGGAGCGGCTGGTGCCGGTCGCGGACGGGGACGGCAGGCTGCTCGGCGGCCTGACGCCGCTCGCGCTGGCCCGCGCCTACGCCCAGGTGGCGGCGGGCCAGACCAGGGCGTCGGAGCAGACCTGCCGGGCCTACGTCGAGGAATTGCCGACGGTGCCCGCCGGGGACCGCATCCGGGACCGGCGCGGGACGATGCTGCGGGGCGGCGGGGAGGAATTCCTGGTGGTCGGCGAGGACGGCCATTACGTCGGCACGGCCAGCCGCCAGTGCCTGCTGGAGCCGCCCCGCGCCCGCCTGATCCTGGTGGACCACAACGAGCTGTCGCAGGCCGTCCCCGGCGCGGACGAGGCAGAGATCGTCGGCGTCCTCGACCACCACCGGCTGGGCAACGCCTCGACGGCGGCCCCGATCCCGTTTGTCGTCGAGCCGGTCGGCAGCACCAGCACCCTGGTCGCCGAAGCCTGCCGCCAGGAGCACGTCGCGCCGCCCCCCGACATCGCCGGGCTGCTGCTGTCTGGCATCCTTTCGGACACACTGGTCTTCCGCTCCCCCACGGTGACGGATCGGGACCGGCGGGCCGCCGACTGGCTGGCGGGCCTGAGCCAGATCGAGATTCCCGAGTACGGCCGCCACCTGATCCAAGCCTCGCCGGGCCTGGTGGATCGCTCCGCCGACCAGATCGTGGACGGCGACCGCAAGAACTACGAGATGGCGGGCAAGGCCGTCAGCGTCGCCCAGGTGGAGGTCACGGGGTTCGGGGAACTGCCCGAGCGCAAGCCGGACCTGCTCGAAGCCCTAGACGCGCGCCGGGAGCGGGACGGCCTTGCGCTGATCTGCCTGATGGTGACGGACGTGGTCACGATCCAGAGCCGCCTGCTCTGCCGGGGCGACGCCGCCATCCTGGGCGGCCTGCCGTTCGCGCGGGTTGACGGGACCGAGTTCGACCTGGGGAACATCGTGTCCCGGAAGAAGCAGCTCGTGCCTGCCCTGCAAGGCGCAATTGAAGAACTGGAGTAACCATGCAGGTTTTGATCACGGGCGGCTGCGGCTTCATCGGCCGGGCCGCCTCGCGGGCGCTGCGGGAGCGCGGCCACCAAGTACGCCTCCTGTCCAGCCGCTGGTCCGGGGTGCAGAACGGCGTCCCCGTCGTGCGGGGCGATGTGCGTGACCCGGCCAGTCTGAGGGCAGCGACCGAAGGCGTCGAGGGCGTCGTCCTCGCCCACCAGTTTCCGAACTTCCCCATCGAGAACCCCCGCGCGCACCAGACCTTCCGCGAGGTGGACGCCGAGGGCACGGCCAACGTCATCCAAGCCTTGAAAGCGCACGGGCAGCCTCAACGCCTGGTGTACCTCAGCGGGGCTGCCGTCCGCGAGGACATGGCGGGCGCGCATCCGGGCATTGACGCCAAGCTCGCCGCCGAGCGGCATGTGCGGGAAAGCGGCATCCCTTGGACGGTCCTGCGCGCCTCCATCGTTTACGGGCCGGGCGACCACTACCTTTCGCGCCTAGCCCAGATGATCGCCGACGGCCCGGCCGTGCCGGTCTTCGGCGACGGGCGCGCGCTGTCGTCCCCCATCCATGTCGAAGACCTGGCGCGAGCCGTCGCTGCTTCGGTGGACGACCCGCGCGCGCACGACGCGCTGCTGGACGCCTGCGGGCCGAACGTACTCAGTACGAATGCGACGCTGGACCTGCTGATGTCGGCGCTGGGGCAGCGCCGCCCCGTCCTGCACCTGCCGGTCGGGGTGATGAACGCCGTGGCTTCGGGTTTGGAAAGGCTGCCCGACCCGCCGCTGTCGCGTGGGCTGATCGCCTTCAGCCGCTTCGATAACACGTCACAGGGCGTGAACGTCGGTGCGCTCTTGGGGCTGGCCTTCCGCTCGGTAGACGAAGGCATCCGGCAGGTCTACGGGGGGAGCGCATGAAGGCACTGGTGAAACGTCGGGCGGAGCGGGGGCTGTGGCTGGAGGACGTGCCGGAGCCGACGATGGGCATCAATGATGTGCTCATCCGGGTACTGCGGACGGGCATCTGCGGCACCGACCTGCATATCTACGATTGGGACGCCTGGGCACAAAAGACCGTGCCCGTCCCCCTGGTCGTCGGCCATGAATTCGTCGGCGAGATCGTTGGCGTGGGCGCGAACGTCTCGGACTTCTTCCCCGGCGAGGTCGTCAGCGGCGAGGGGCACGTCGTCTGCGGGCGCTGCCGTAACTGCCTGGCGGGGCGGCGGCACCTGTGCAA
Organism: uncultured Armatimonadales bacterium; assembly: GCA_964247915.1. Taxonomy (GTDB): domain Bacteria; phylum Armatimonadota; class Armatimonadia; order Armatimonadales; family Capsulimonadaceae; genus JANXMY01. Next base: position 11,308 of record CAXTWM010000108.1, read on the forward strand.
AGACACGCAGGGCGTCGGGGTCAACCGCGCGGGCGCGTTCGCCGAGTTCATCTCGCTGCCGATGACGAACGTCTGGCACCACCGGCCCGGCGTGGATTTGGACGTGGCCGCGATCTTCGACCCGTTCGGCAACGCCGTCCACACGGCTCTCTCGTTCCCGGTCTTGGGCGAGGACGTGCTGATTACCGGCGCGGGTCCCATCGGCATCATGGCCGCCGCCGTCGCGCGGCACGCCGGGGCGCGGTTCGTCGTCGTCACGGACGTCAACGAGTACCGCCTGGACCTCGCCCGGCGCATGGGGGCGACGGTCGCCCTGAACGTCCGCGAAGGCACTCTGGCCGACGTGCAGGCGCAGCTCGGGATGCAGGAGGGCTTTGATGTGGGCTTGGAAATGTCCGGCAACCCCGCCGCCCTGCACGACATGATCGACGGCCTGTGTCACGGCGGCAGGATCGCCATGCTGGGCATCCCGTCGGGGCCGATCAACGTGGACTGGAACAAGGTCGTCTTCAACATGCTGACGATCCACGGCATCTACGGGCGCGAGATGTACGAGACGTGGTACAAGATGAGCGTCATGCTGCAAAGCGGCCTGGACATCAAGCCCGTCATCACGCACCGCTTCCCGATGGCGGAATGGGAGCGAGGCTTTGAGGTGATGGGAACGGGCAAGTCGGGCAAGGTGATTTTAGAGTGGGCGGAGCCTTCCCAGGGCTGAACAAGACAAAGATCAAGGAGGGCGAACACAAGGTTCGCCCCTACGGGGTGACTGTGGAGGGGCGAACCTTGTGTTCGCCCTTCTATTATCCGCGATGATCGGCGGCATACAGAAAGACAACATAATGTACGGTGCGACGAAAGAGCGGCTGACGCGGGAACTGGACGGCATCCGGGAGGCGGGGCTGCATAAGAGCGAGCGGGTGATCATGACGCCGCAGGACGCCCACGTTCGGGTCGGGGACGGCGGGCCGCTGCTCAACCTGTGCGCAAACAACTACCTGGGACTGGCGGAACACCCGGACGTGCTGGCCGCCGCTCATGACGCCCTGGACCGCTGGGGCTATGGGCTGGCCTCGGTCCGCTTTATCTGCGGGACGCAGGGCGTTCACAAGCAGCTCGAAGCCGCCCTCAGCGGCTTTTTGGGGACGGAAGACACCATCCTCTACGGGTCGTGCTTTGACGCTAACGGCGGCCTGTTCGAGACGCTGCTGGGGCCGGAAGACGCGGTGATCTCGGACGCCCTGAACCATGCCTCCATCATTGACGGGATTCGGCTGTGCAAGGCCCAACGCTATCGCTATGCCAACAACGACATGGCCGATTTGGAGGCAAGACTGCAAGAGGCGTCCGGCGCGCGCACGCGGCTGATTGCGACCGACGGCGTGTTCTCGATGGACGGCATCATCGCGAACCTAGGCGCGATCTGCGACCTGGCCGAGCGCTACGACGCCCTGGTGATGGTGGACGACTCGCACGCGGTCGGGTTCCTGGGCAGGACCGGGCGCGGGACGCACGAGCACTGCGGCGTCATGGGCCGGGTGGACATCTTCACCGGCACGTTGGGCAAGGCGTTGGGCGGGGCCAGCGGCGGCTACACGAGCGGGCGCAAGGAGATCGTGGACCTGCTGCGGCAGCGGTCGCGCCCGTATCTGTTTTCCAACTCGCTCGCGCCGCCCATCGCCGCCGCGTCCCTCAAAGTCCTGGAGATGCTGTCGGCCTCGACGGCACTGCGGGACAAACTAGAGGAGAACACCCGCTTCTTCCGGGACGGCATGAGCAGTCTGGGTTACACCATCGTGCCGGGGACGCACCCCATCGTGCCGGTCATGCTGGGGGAGGCGTCCCTGGCGGGCCGGGTCGCCGAGGCGATGCTGGCGCACGGCGTCTACGTCGTCGGCTTCTCGTATCCGGTCGTCCCGCAGGGCAAGGCGCGCATTCGGACGCAGATTTCCGCCGCCCACTCGCGCGAAGACCTGACGGTCGCCATCGAGGCGTTCGCCGCCGTCAAGAAGGAACTAGGCCTGTGACAGACACGGTGCGAGCCGCCGTCATCCCTGCGCCGGGGCAGGCCCTGGAGGTCAGGCGCTTCGCCGAGCCGGAGTTGGAGCCGGGGGCGGTGCTGCTGCGAACGCTGGCGTCTGAGGTCTGCGGGACGGATGTTCACCTGTGGCACGGGCGGCTGGCAGGCGTCCCCTACCCGCTCATTCCGGGCCACATCAGCGTCGGCGCGGTGGAGGCGACGGGCGGGCCGGTCTTGGACATCGAGGGCAGTCCTATCACGCCGGGCGATGTCGTGACGTTTCTGGACGTGGTGGGGACGTGCTACAACTGCTGGTACTGCCTGGTCGCACACCAAACCACGCGCTGCCCGCACCGGCGCGTCTACGGCATCACGCTGGGGGCGGAGGACGGACTTTTGGGCGGCTGGTCGGAGCGCATCTACTTGAAGCCCGGCGTCAAGATCGTCCGGCTGCTGCCCGGCGTGTCGCCGGAGCTTTGGATCGCGGGCGGCTGCGGCCTGCCGACCGCCCTGCACGCGGTTGACCGGGCGGGGATACGTCTCGGCGACCGCGTGGTCATCCAGGGGGCGGGGCCGGTGGGCCTGAGCGCCTGCGCGCTGGCC
>CAXTWM010000109.1:0-2035 GCA_964247915.1 uncultured Armatimonadales bacterium
CGCCCAAGGTGACGCCGCAGGGGGCGCTGCCCGAAGCGGCTTCGTCGGGGGCGGTCTCGTATGGGAAGGACGCGCGGGGGGCGTCCCGGCGCGACTGGCTCGTGATGCTGCCGGACGGCAGGGTCCTGTTCAGCCTCGACGGGCGCGCGGCGCGCGGCCCCCTGTCGCTCGGCGCATCGCCCGCGTCGCCGCTGGAGCTGGCGTCGCTGGACGCGGGGACGTTCGTGCTGACACTGGACCCGAAGACCGGGGCCGGGCCGAATTTGACGCGGCTCCGGGAGTGACGCGGCGGCCCCGCGCCCTGGTTACTCCCGCTCCCCCGCCTCTGGGTCTTCCGGCTGCCACAGCCGCAGTTTGAGGAGGAGGCCGACGGCCCCGGCGGGCACCGGCCAGGCCGAGTTCACAGGTCAAGTCCGGTAGCTGGCGGCGAGGGAGCCGGCGATGGCGTGCCAGCCGTCGGCGAGGATGAAGACGAGGACTTTGGCGGGGAGCGAGATGACCGTCGGGGGCAGCATCATCATGCCCATGCTCATCAGCAGGGACGAGACCACGAGGTCAATGATGATGAACGGGATGTAGATGATGAACCCGAAGATGAAGCCGGTCTTGAGTTCCGAGATGACGAAGGCCGGGATGACCACCTGCATCGGCAGGGCGTCGGCGGGGTGCTTCGGGTCCGCGATCCTGGGGGGCGGCGTGTGGCTCATCTGGAGGAACAGGTTCAGGTCGTCCCGGTAGGTCTGCGCCACCATGAACCGCCGCAGGGGCGTCTCGCCGCGCCCCACCGCCGTGTTGAAGTCCATCTTGTTGGAGAGATACGGCTGGATGGCGTCGGCGTTCATCTGGTTGAAGGTCGGGGCCATGACGAAGAAGGTCAGGAACAGGGCCAGGCCCAGCAGGACCTGGTTCGGGGGGATGTTCTGCGTCCCCAGGGCCGACCGCAGGAACGACAGGACGATCACGATGCGCGTGAACGCCGTCGTCATGATCAGCAGCGCGGGGGCGAGTGTCAGGACCGTCAGCAGCAGCAGGATTTGCAGGGTGTTGGCGACCTGCTGCGGGCTTTTGGCGGGCGCGCTGCCGGGGATGGTCGGCAGGGCGAACCCTGCCCCTGCTTGCGCGTGCGACGGCGGCGCGGCCAGGAACAGCGCCAGCAGGACGCCGAGAACGAGAATGCGGCGGAGGGTCATGGGGTGTCCTTGGGGGGCGACGCCCTCAATGATGGCTGGGGGCGGGACAGCAGCGCGCGCAGGCGCGCGTTGGCGGCGGCGATGCCCGTCTCGGGCGCCTCGGGGGCGTCGGCGCGGGCGAGGTAGTCTTCAAAGGCGGCGGCGTCTTCCGCCGTCCCGGCCCCGTCCGGCCACTCGGCGACGGCGGTGACGGTGTGGGGCGTCGCCGCCAGCAGCAGCGTCCGGCCCGGCACGGCCACCACATGCAGGGTCGCGCCGCCCGGCAGCGTTTGGGACGACTCCACGGTCACGACGGGCGACGCCGGGCCAACGGTCGCCTCAGGCGCGCGCCCCAGGCCGGACAGCATGATCCGCGCGGGCCTGCCGTCCGCCCCGCCCTGCACCAGCCCGAAGCGCTTCAGTGCGTAGACGACGCCGACGACGCCCGCCAGGACGAGGACCAGGGCCTCCACAGCCCGGCCCGCCTGCGCGGCAGGATTCGGGGCGGCTTCGCCCGACTGGAGAGGTGCGCCGTCACGGGCACCGTAGTTGGGGATCGCTCCCTGGGCCGGAGCCGGGGCGGGAACACCCGGCGCGGCACACACCCTCGCCGTCCCCAGGGTGGTCAGCAGGCACAGGGCGCAGAACAGCCCCCCCCGCCCCCAATTCTGGGGGAGCCAGACGGGAAATCCGCGTAGGGACGGGCCTTGTGTCTGCTCTTTTTCTCCGGCTCCCCCAGGATTGGGGGCGGGGGGGGTGATCTTACGCGGCGAGCGCATGAACATCCCTCTCACCCTTGCGCTCGGCGGCGGTGATGATCTCGGTCACGCGCACCCCGAAGTTGTCGTCAATGACGATCACCTCGC
>CAXTWM010000109.1:2135-13853 GCA_964247915.1 uncultured Armatimonadales bacterium
GTGATGATCTCGGTCACGCGCACCCCGAAGTTGTCGTCAATGACGATCACCTCGCCGCGCGCCACCAGCAGCCCGTTCGCGAACAGGTCCACGGGTTCCCCCGCGATCTTGTCCAGCTCGATGATGGAGCCGGGGGACAGGTCCAGGATGTCCCGGATCAGCAGCCGCGTCCGGCCCAGCTCGACCGTCACCTCCAGCGGGATGTCGCGGACTCGCCCTAGGCCGGGGGCGCCGTCGGGGCCGCCGCGCGGTTCGGCGGCGGGCGCGTCAAAGGAAGGCAGGTCCACCATGCCGATGGCGGGTGCCGGAGTGGGTCCGGGCGCCTCGTCCAGCCCGTCGAGGTCCGCTCCGCCGAAATCGGCCTCGTCGGCGGGGAGGTCCTGCGAGGCCGCCGCGATCAGCGCATCTAAATCGGCCTGCGACAACAGGCCGCCGTCGTTGTCCGTGTCTGCCATGTTAGGCTTTGTCTCCGTTACTCTGTTGGCTGAGGATGCTCTGTTCGCGGTGCGCGACCAGCTCCAGGGGCGGGCCGACGACCTGCTCGATCTGCACCGCCAGGTTGCGGCCCCGCAGGCCCGTCCGGCCCCGGAACTTGACCTGGTCGCCGACGAGCAGGTCCACCGTCCCCAGCCTGCCCTGCGGGGCGGGTCCCGACACCTCCTCGGCGGGGCAGACCCGCATCGGCACCACCTGTCCGACCTCCAGGGCGACCAGGTCGGCGACCGTGAGCGAGGCGACGCCCAGGCGGGCGATGCAGGGGACGGCGGTGGTGTTGAGCCGCTGCGCGAGCAGCGGGCCGTGCGCGGCGGCGTTCTTCTTGCGGTCGCTGACGAACCAGCGCTGGGCGTTGAGCTTGTTCAGGATGGGCTTGATCAGCAGGTAGGGGATGCACAGGCTCATCGCGCCCTGGAACTCGCCCATGCGGATCTCGAACAGCACCAGCACGATGGTGTCGTTGCCGGGGACGATCTGGACGAACTGCGGGCTGGTCTCCATCGAGGCGACGACGAAGTCCAGCGGCAGCACCGTCTCCCACGCCATCTTGAGGTCCGCCAGCGCCATCTCGACCATGTTGCCGGCCAGCACCTTCTCGATGTCGGTCAGGTCGCGGACGATCTTGACGGACGCCCCTTTGCCGCCCAGCAGGCGGTCCAGCATGGAAAAAAAGATGCCGAAGTCTATCTCGAAGATAGCCTGCCCCGCCAGCGAGTCCACGTTCAGGATGTTCAGGAGGGAGGCCGAGACCGTCTTGATGTACTCGTCGTAGGGGACCTGCTCGACCGAGACCAGTTCGACCTCGACCGGCGCGCGCAGGTAGCCGGCCAGCGCGGACATGAAGTACCCGGCGAAGTTCTCGTGCATCATCTGGAGCGAGCGGATGTGCTCCTTGGACAGCTTATCGGGCCGCCGGAAGTCATACGGCTCATAGGCCACCGCCAGCGCCGAGGCCGCCCGGTGGTGGGCCAGGGCCAGCGCCCGGCCCGCCGCCGCCCGGCGGCGCTTGTGCAGCGGCAGGAAGACGCGGCCCTCGGCGGTGCGCGTCTGCGGGACGTTGGCCGTGGCCGCCCCGATCGCCGCCCGCCGCTGCTCCACGGCCTCGCTCGGCGCCGGCTCTTCCTCGGTCGTCGCCATCGAGGCCAGCAGGGACTCGATCTCGCGCTGTGATAGGACGTCTGCCACTTGAATCTACCTATCTGAAAATAATGGCCTGTCAGAAATACCGGGTGCGGGGAGCAAAAACAAACACCGGAGGCTTGCCGCCTCCGGTGTTGCTTATTCCACACTGCCCCGACAAAGTTCACAACTTTATCGCTCGGCTACTGCGTGACGAAGTTGGTGAAATAAACCCCCTGCACGTCGTCTTCGCCCAGGGCGGCGTTGACCTTCTTTTTGATCTCCGCCTTCAGCTTCTCGCGCCCGCCTTCGGGGGCGATCTGGTCGCGCGTCTTGCTGGAAAGCGACGACAGGACAGCGTCGCGGATCAGCGGCGTTTCCTCCTTCAGCGACTCGGGCGTCTTGCCCTTGGCCTTGTCGAGTTCCAGCCCGACCGTCACCTTCAGGAAGTGGTCGCTGCCCGGATCGGCCAGGTTGACCAGGAACTCGTCCAGGCTCAGGACCGGCCCCTTCTCCACCTTCTTGACCTCCGCGCCCTTCTGCTTGGCGCTGGCCTTCTGGACCATGAAGAACGCCGCCCCCAGCACGACCACGGCGAACACCGCCATGATGACCATCATCGGCGGCCCCTTTTTGCCGCCCGCCGCTTCTTCCTTCTTTTCTTCTTTCTTGTCGGCCATGCCTATTTACATCTCCATCCGTGAAGTGTCCGTCACATTGAGCGCCCGTTTGGTGGCGAGCGCACCGTGATTATCGGCAACGAAGGGGCCAAACTTTACAGGCCGCGTCACTTGGCACTGAACGTCAACGAGTAGCGAACGCGGCCTATCCCCGCCGCACGCTCCGGCACCTGAGCGCGGCAGTCGGCAGGCTGCTCTTTTTCTGTTCCCTGGCCGCAGTCTTCGGCCACGGCATCGCGCCCCCCGGAGACACGTTCAGGGAGCAGCCACTTTACATGGCCGTCACAAGCCAGATAGTTTGCTCCATCTGCATGACGCGGCCTGCTCCCCGCGCCACCGTTGAGGGCACGGCCGCCGATGTCGCCTGTCGCAAACAATGGAACAGAGTTCAAGGGATCACCGCCACCATAGCCGCAAGGATACGTCGGGGACTTCTCCGATCCAGTTCCCCCACAATCATCGCCGCCGTTGCCCGCCGCCGACCCGCTAATCACATCCGCTCCTTCGGGCATGACAGCGGCGGCATCGTTTTCCACCTCGAACAGCAGTGCCGTCCGAGCCGGAACCGCGAGTTCGCCCAAGGCAGGGGCTGCCTTTCTGGCGTTGGATTGGCCCAGCAGGTTCGAGTTGATGCCGTAGGAGGCAGGGTAGTGCATAGGGAAACTAGGGCCGGGGTATCCAGGGTATCCGGGCGGGTAGCTAGGAAGCCAGCCTTTCGTCGCATCATCGGGACAGAGCAGCAACCCCGTATTCTTGAAGTAGGGAAAGCATTGGCTGACCCACTTGTCCCCGATGAAGCCGCCATGCCACCCTGCCGAGGGAAACCTCTCGTCGTTATCGGAAACGTACTGGAATACGGCCAGCCCTAACTGCCGCTCGTTAGACTGGCAGGCCGTGCGGCGTCCGTTCTCGCGCACCTTAACGAAGACGGGGAACAGAAGCGCGGCCAGGACGCCGATGATGGTGATGACCACCAGCAGTTCAATGAGCGTGAACCCCTTCCGGGGACAATGGATGTTCATAAAGTCTCCTTTAAGGGCGGAGCCTGTGGCCAAAACTCTTCCCGCGAGTCAGCCACAGGCACTTTTTTTGTTTCCTGCCCCAGCCCCTCAATCCTGCGGCGGCCACTCCTCACCCGGAAACCGCAGCCGTATCCAGTCTCCCGGCTGCGGCCTGACGCCCCGATTTAGCATCCACTGTCCTTGGTGGTAAACCCAGCCCTCGACCAGATTGGCTTGAACCTGACTCGTGGAGCCGTCTTCACGGACAACGATGAGGGGACCAATCTCATGGCCTTGAGCATCTAAGGCCCACCCATCCGGCCCCGAACGTTGCGTATGCTGTTCACAGAAAGCGACAACAGTCCCCGAACCGGGGCGGGGCGCCTTGAGGGAGAAAACACCCGTGTTGACAAAGGGGAGCGACCCATAGACATAGAAATATCCTCGGCTCTTATCCACATCGCCAAGCGCATCCGGGCAGTGGAACACAGCGGAGGTGCGAGTATAAGGCGTAAGCAGTTTCCAGACCAGGTGCGGGTTATGTGCCAGCAGCGGGTCGTCCGGCGGGTAGTCACCATCGCTGTCTGTTGCGTACTGATGAAGCGCGAGCGAGATATGGTGCAGGTTAGAGGCGCATGTCGTGATGCGCGCCCGCTCCCTAACTTTGAGGAACACAGGGAACAAGATCGCGGCGATGATGCCAAGGATGGTGATGACGACCAGCAGTTCAATCAGCGTGAAGCCCTGTCGGGCGGGGCGAGTATTCATCAGGGTCTCCTTTCAGGAGCCGCATCACTTCTCGAACTGCGGCGGCCAGGGTTCATCCGGGAAGACGTCGAACACCTTCCAAGCGCCTGGCGTCGTTGTCGTGGTGGGGGCTAGGGAAAACCATGTGTATTGCCCGTTTTCCTTCTGATAAGTCCAGACGCTGACTTGGCTGGCAGGCACGCGCTGCACCGCGCCGCTTTCCCGCAGAACGAGGTAAAAGCCTTCCCGCTGGGCGGCACAGATGCTCTCGTATTTGTAGACGATGTTCCCACCGGGGTGGGCCTGGTAGCCAGCCGTCAAGTGCCGGAAGCAGTAAGCCAGAACCACGTTCGGCTCAGGCCGCGCCCGGACGTGAGCGGGGTCGTAGAGCAGGGGATCAAGCACATGGGGGTCCGGTCCTGGATATATTTGGAACCGGAACGTGTAGTCGGGGTAGTACAAATCTTCCCCAGTTTCCGGGCACAGGTAAAGATGTGGATCAATTTTCAGGGGGTTGTAAGAGATTAGCTCGCCCGGCAAATAAACGACGGGTTCCCAAAGCCGGCCTACTGGGTTATGCGGCGGCAGTTTGCCGTCCGCCTCCTCTTCATACATCTGGGTCGCCAGTCCGATCTGACGCAGATTGGACAAACACGCCGTCGCCCGCGCACGACGTCGCGCCGCCGCAAAGATGGGGAACAGCAGCGCCGCCAGGATGCCGATAATCGTAATCACCACCAGCAGCTCGATGAGCGTGAAGCCTTTTGGGGTGCGGCGAAGCTTCATCGGACTCCCCTTTCAGCGGAACGGCGGAAGTTTTGGAGGCGGAGCTGCCGCCGCAGGCCAGCCGTCACGGCGGCAGAGAGGCAGCCGGCGGGGAGCCAGAACACCATCTGGAACAGGGCGAGCTGCAAGACTTCCGGGTGGGGCAGGACGAGGGCGCCCGCCGCGCCGGACGCCAGACCGAGCGCCGCCACGGCACGGCACACGCCGCTCGCCGTCTTCGGGTGCAGCGCAAAGCCGGTAAGGACACCCGCGAGGAGCGGCGCGGCGACGGCGAGGCACTGGACCAGCAGCCACAACGAGTCCTGATGCGGCATGAGAGTACACTGTTCCACGCCCAGCAGAGTTGTGACGCTGCCCACGCCGAACCAGCCGAAGGCGCGCAGGGTCGCGGCGTCCGTCCACCGGGCGAAGCGGCAGGGGTGCGGGCCGGACAGCCAGGCTTCGGCGAAGTCCTGCCCGATCCGCCACGGCTCGCCGTACTCGCGCAGGGCGACCGTGACGGCCTCGGCGGGCGCGAAGCCTTCGGCCTCGAAGTCCTCGGCCAGCGCCCGCAGGTGGTCCTCGGTTTCCAGGCGCAGGCGTCGCCGCTGGGCGTAGGGCACGATGCCGAGCAGCGGGGCACAGAGGAAGTCCAAGTAATCCTCGATCTGCGCCTGCACCTCATCCTCTGCCGGGGAAGCGGCGTGGGGGAGCGGACGGTTATTGAGTTTGCTCATGGGGGTTGGCTCCGACCGATACGCCGCCGATCATGGTGTTCATCGCCTTCGAGAACGCCTGCCACACGTCCACGCGCCGCGCCAGTTCCGCCCGGCCCGCGTCCGTGATGGCGTACACGAGGCGCGGGCGCTCCCCTGCGCCATGCTGCCACTGGCCGACGACCAGCCCGTCGCGCTCCAGCGTATGCAGGACGGGGTAAAGCGTCCCCTGCTTGAAGCGCAACGAGTTATCGGTCCGCTTGTTGATCTCTTGGGCGATGGCGTACCCGTGCTGCGGGCCGTCTGCGAGGGCGGCCAGCACCAGTGTCGGCGTGTTGCCGCGCAGTAGTTCGCTTTCCATAGTCTGCTTGAACCTCTATCGCACATTATATTCTATGTGTTAGAATATGTCAAGTCCCGAAAAAGCGGCGGCGATTCGTGTGAATCGCCGCCGCTCCGGGAAGAGCCACGGGTTGAAACCTGAGGCTAGGAAAAGCCCGCCGTCCAGGGGACGTAAATACAAGAAGGCCACACGACGCGAGGCATTTTCTTGCGTCCCCTGGACTGCACTGGCAGACCTGGAAGGCGCGGGGCACTTTCAAGCTTCGGGTTTCAACCCGTGGCGCTCTTCAGCGAGAGGTCAGTACCGCCGCAATATCACGATCTCGACGCGGCGGTTGCGGGCGCGGTTGACGTCCGTGTCGTTGTCTGTGACCGGGCGCTGGTCGGCGTAGCCGGCGGCCTCCAGCCTTTGGGAGCCGATGCCGCGCGCCTCGAAATAGCGCAGGACCGTCGTCGCCCGCGTCGTGGACAGCTCCCAGTTGGAGGGGAAGCGCAGCGTGTGGATCGGCAGGCTGTCCGTGTGGCCCTCGACCCGGACGGGATTCTGGGGGACGGCCTTCCCGATGACGTCGCCGACCGTGTTCAGCAGGGTCAGCTCCTCGGGGCGCAGGTCGGCCTGGCCGGGCGCGAACAGCATCTTGTCGGTCATCACGGTGACGACCACGCCGCGCTCGTTGCGGACGACGTGCATGGCGTCCTTCAGGCCGTTCTTCTCGATGTACGCTTTGACGGCGGCGTAGGCTTTGTCCAGCCCGTCCGAGTCCTGCCGCTGCTTGGCGTCTTTGACGAAGTCCTCGTTGGACTGGGGGACCGACTTGCTGGAGTTGATGATGGTCGGCGTCCCGTTCGTCCCCCCGCCCCGCGCGAAGACGGTCGGGGCGCCGCCCATCGCGCTCTGCCCGAAGCCGGAGCGGACCGAGATGGCGAGCTGCTGGAACTTGGCCTGGTTCATCACGGACATGGAGTACAGCATGATGAAGAAGGCCACCAGGAGGGTGATCATGTCGGCGTAGGTCAGCAGCCAGCGTTCCGAGTTCTCGTGCTCGCCCTCTCCGCCGCCGCCCCGTTTTTTCTTGCCTGCCATGGCGCGTGTTTCTTCCTTGTGTCCACTTCCCGGCCTTGAAAGGCCAGGCTAATCGGCTTCGCCGGACAAAGCCCCTCCGGGGCTACAGACAGCAGATCGGGTGCTTTTCGCAGCCCCGGAGGGGCTTTGTGCTTTCTTTAGCCCGGCCCTTCAGGGCCGGGGGCGCTTAGGCCGCCGCCGCTTCGGCCTCGATGACGCGGCGGATCTTGGGCGACAGGAACGCCTTCAGCTTCTCCTCGACGATGCGCGGGTTGTCGCCCGCCTGGATCGCCAGGATGCCTTCGGTCATGATCTCGCGCACCAGGACTTCCTCGTGCGAGACGGCTTTGAGCTTGTTGCTCAGGGGCAGGAACAGCAGGTTCGCCGAGCAGACGCCGTACAGGGTCGCGATGAAGGCCGCCGCGATGCTCGGCCCCATGCTGCCTGGATCGGACAGGTTGGCGAGCATGTGGACCAGGCCCGAGACGGTCCCGATGACCCCCAGGGTCGGGGCGAAACCGCCCATCGTGCCGAACAGGTTGGCCCCCTCGTGGTGGCGGGCGCCCAGGAAGGCGATGTCCGTCTGGAGGATCTCCCGCACCAGCTCGGGGTCCGTCCCGTCAATGGCGAGCTGGATGCCTTTTCGGAGGAACGGGTCTTCCACCGAATGCGCCTCTTCTTCCAGCGCGAGCAGCCCCTCGCGCCGGGCCTTTTCGGCGTAGCCGACCAGCATCTTGATGATGTGCCCGAAGTCTTCCTTCTTCGACATGAAAGCCTGCTTGACGATGTTGGGCAGGCCGGTGACGGTAGACAGGGGGAAGCAGATCATGGACGCCCCCAGCGTCCCGCCGAAGACCAGCAGGGCGGCGGAGGGGTTGATCAGGGCCGACAGCTCGCCGCCCTCGATGATGATCGAGCCGAGGAACGCGCCCCAGGCCAGGACCAGGCCGATTATCGTTGCTAAATCCATTGCGTTGCTCCTGCACTCCCGGCCTGCCTAGGCGTCCTGGGCGGCGTCTTCCCCGGCCCGGACTCCGGCCACCGGGGGGCGCGGGAAGATGCCCGCCAGCCGCCGGAACTCGATGACGCGGGCGACGACCTGCTGGGAGGTCTCGCGCACGAGCAGCTTCTTGCCGGTGACGAGGGTGATGTAGGTGTCGGGCTTCGACTCGACGAACTCGATCAGGTCGGCGTTGAGGACGAATTGGCTCTGATCGAAGTGCGTGACGGTGATCATGAGGCAGTCTCTTTCGTCGCGGGCGGAGAGGGGCGTGACGGGTCACGCCCCCCCGAGGAGACTACCGCTTCATCTGGATGACGTCGTTGAGCATGTCGTCCACGGTCGTGACGATCTTGGTGTTGGCCTGGAAGCCGCGCTGCGTGACGATCATGTTCGTGAACTCGTTGGACAGGTCCACGTTGGACTGCTCCAGGTAGCCCGTGCTGATCTTGCCCAGGCTGGACGAGAGGGCGGTGCCGACGGAGGGCAGGCCGGAGTTGATGGTCACGCGGAAGTCGTTGCCGCCGCTGCGCTCCAGGCCCGCCGGGTTCGGGAAGTCGGCCAGCGCGACCTGGCCCAAGGTGCGGGTCAGGCCGTTGTTGAAGATGCCTGTCACCGCGCCGGTCTGGTCCACGCTGAAGGACTGCAACGTCCCCGGCCCGAAGCCGTTCTGGGTCGTCGGCGAGGCGCTGGACGACCCGGAGATCTGCGTGATCGCGCTGAAGTCGGGCGTGATCGTCTGGCCCTGCGCCGCCCCATCAGTGGGGTTGAGCGTGAGCGTCCCGGTCGAGCCGGGGGTGGGCTTGCCGTTCGAGTCGAAGGCGATGGTGCCCCCGCCGCTGGCCCCGCCCGCACCGGCCGCCGCCCAGTTCCAGGAGTTGGTGCCCGTCCGCACGAAGCTGAAGTTGATCGTCTGCGGCTCGCCCAGGCTGTCGTAGACCTTCAGCGAGCGCTGGTAGGCGTTCGGGTCCGTGCTCGGGTTGTTGGCGGGCGCCGTCGCGGGGTTTTCGATGGTCGCGTCCGCGCTCAGGTTGCCGCCGAAGGCCGCCGTCGTGGTGGGCTGAACGGCGGTCAGGCCGCCGACAGGGATGGAGACGTGCGAGTTGGGGTCAATCTGCTTGGTCGTGTCGATCTTGCCGTTCGGGTCGGCCTTCCAGCCGAGGACGTAGGAGCCGCTGGCGCCGTTCACCAGGTTGCCGTTGCTGTCGAGCGTGAACGAGCCGTCACGGGTGTAGGAGACGCCGGTGCTGTCGCCGAGCATGAAGTAGCCGTTGCCCTGGATCGCCATGTCGGTGGGCCGGGTCGTGCTTTGCAGGCCGCCCTGTGCCATCAGCGTGTCGATGGAGCCGACGCGGACGCCCAGGCCGATCTGCTGCGGGTTGGTGCCGCCGACGTTGGCGGTCGGGGCGCCGGCCCCCTGGATGGTCTGCGAGAGCTGGTCCTGGAAGGTGACGCGGCCGGCCTTGTAGGCCGTGGTGTTGACGTTGGCGATGTTGTTGCCGATGACGTCCATGCGCTCCTGGTGCGCTTCAATCGCCGAGATGCCGCTGTACATGGCCTGTAACATGGTAATTTTGCTCCGTTTAGTAAGGCGCGCAGTCTGTCGCGCCTGGGTCGAGGTGCGGCGTCCTCTGGAGAGGTCCCGCCGTAGTGGTTAGCCCCCCGGCCCCCAATCCTGGGGGAGTCGGAGAGGCATTTTCCCCTCTGGCACCCCCAGGATTGGGGGCGGGGGGGCTACAGTATCATCGCGCTGTCTATGTTCGTAAAGATGTTTTCTTTGAGGGCGTCCTGGGCGACCGCCGTGATGACGGTGCGGTTGGCGACCGAGACGACGAAGGCCGTCTTGTCCATCAGCATCAGGGAGTCTTTGGCCCCCTTCGCCGCCGCCTGCGTCATGGCGCTGCCGAGCCGGGCGACGTCGTCGCCCGAGAGGGTGATCCGGCGCGAAGCCAGCCGCGTCTGGGCGTGGCCGGAGAACTTGACATTGGCGCGGGCCGCCGAGACGGCCAGCGGCTCCGCCCCGCCCGCCAGCCGCTCCGACAGGACCTGTCCGAAGCTCGGCCCCGTCGGGGCGGACTTCGGGGCGGTCCGGGGGGGCGTCGCGCCGACGGTCGGCGCGGTGCGGATTCGGGTGTCAAGGTCAATGGGATTCATGGCCGTATCTTACTGTTTGATGCTGGTGATCGTGGACGCATCCACGCTCTGGCTGCCGACTTGCAGGAAGGTCTTGCCGCCGGCAAGCGAGACGGACGTCACCACGCCGGAGATGCCGGAGTCGGTGTCCGTGGCCGTCGAGACGGTCTTGCCGATGAGCGTCGCGCTCTGGGCAACTTGGCCGAAGCCCGCGTTCGTCGTGAGCGTCTGGTTCAGGTTCTGCATCTGTTCCAGCGAGGAGAACTGCGCGAGCTGCGACAGGGTCTGTTTCTCGTCCGTCGGCGCGGTCGGGTCCTGGTTTTGCAGCTCGTTGACGAGCAGCAGCAGGAACTGGTTTTTGTTGGTCAGCGAGTCGCTGGGCGTGTAACTGCCGTCGCTGCCCACGTTGGTCGCGGTCCCGTTGACGTTGGTCGGGGTGATCGTCATACTGTTCTCCTCAGTGGTTCTCCTGAGACGTGCGCCTCTAAGCGCGGATGTCTACCTGGCCTCTCACCGGTCTTTGGGCCGCTTCGGATGGGGAAACGGCTTCCGGCTCCGCCGGGGCGTAAGCGGCTGCGTAGGCCGGCGGCGGCTCCCCTCCCTGTCGGCCGCCGTGCGACCCGCCGGTCGTCGCGGAGGGCAGTCCGTTGCCCGCCGCGCCGGACATCCCTGTCTCGCCTGACGTCCGTGTCTCACCCGACATCCCTGTCTTCTGGCTCGGCGCCGCTTCCCCAAACGTGCCGCCCATTCCCTGGCTCGCCCCTCCGTGGTTGGCCTCGTGGCGCCCGCCGCTCGTCGCCGTCCCGGCCCCGGCGCTCGCCTCCGTGCTTTGCACCGTGACGCTGATCCGGTCCAGGTGCAGCCCCGCCTCGCGGAGCGCCTGGCGCAGATCGCCGGAATGGCTTTCCAAAGCCGCCTTGACCTGCGGGGTTTCGGCGACGATGTGGGCGGTGACGGACTGGGCCGCGTTCGGGTGCGCTCCGGGCGTGACTTTGACCGAGATTTGAAGCTGCCCCCAATCCTTGGGATGAAGCTGCAAGGTCATCTGCTCCGACGCGCCGGGTTTGGCGGGCAGGGGCATCGCCCCCACCCCGTCCGCCACCTGCCGGACCATCTCCGCCCGATCCGCCGCCGGGAGCGGCTTCGCCTCCGTGCGCGCCGCTTCGGCCTGGGCCGGGAGAGGTGTCGAGGGGGCGGGGAGGATGTCGCTTCCGACGCTCTCCGCGCTCCGCCCGGAGCGCTTGCCGATCACCTGGAAGCCAAAGCCGGCGGGCAGCGCTTTCGCCGGAACTGCCTGGCTCCTGGTAAGAGTATCGGCAGGCAGGGCCACCGTCTTGAGGCCCTTTTCGGGCGCTCCCGCCGCCGTCAACGTCTTGCCCTCCGTGGCTGCTCTGCCGTCCCTAGCAACCAAGCCGTCCGTGGCCGGTTTCTCCTCCGTGATGATCCTGCCGTCCCTGGCAGCCTTGCCGTCCGTAGCGCCCACGCCTTCCTTAGCGTCCTTGCCATCCGTGACAGCCGAGCCATCCGACGCCGCCGGCGGAGGCGCAACGAGTGATGCCTTCGCCGTGCTCCGGGCCGCCGTTCTGCCTCCAGGGAAAAACCCCTGCGGCGCCGCCACTGGTGTCGCCGTCTGCGCGGCGGCTGCCGCACTGGCTTG
>CAXTWM010000110.1:0-13812 GCA_964247915.1 uncultured Armatimonadales bacterium
GCGGGGCGGGCGGGGGGCGGCGCAGGAACAGGAGCGCCGGGACGGCCAGGAGGGCCGCCGGAAGCGCGAAAAGGATGACTCTGCGTTTCACGGAGCTGGCCTCGCCCTAATGGTGGGCCTCGCCGAAGACGCGGCGCAGCTGCGGCTCCTCGTCGGCGACTACCATCGCGATCACGGTGTCGCCGGCCTCGAACCGGATGTCGCCCTGCGGCAGCAGGGCGAGTTCGGACCGGACCAGTGAGATGATCAGAGCGTTGCCGGGCAGCGGCAGGTCCTTGACGTTCCGGTTCAGGACGGGGGAGCGTTCGGAGACGTTGACGGCGACCACCTCGATGTTGCCGTTTCGGAGCGCGCCGAGCGGGATGATCTCCCCCGGCTCGATCTGCTGCTCCAGCAGGTTGAAGATGATCTGGGTGCTGGAAACCGTGGTGTCTATGCCGAGCCGCTCGAAGAGCGTCCGGTTCGCGGGGTCGTTGACGCGGGCGACGGTGCGCGGGGCCTGGAAGTTCTTCTTCGCCATCTGGCAGATGACCAGGTTGTCCTCATCGTCGCCGGTCACGGCCACGATGACGTCGGCGCGGCCGAAGCCCGCCTCGGACATGATGCGTACCTCGCAGCCGTCCCCCTGCACGACCACCTCGCCGAGCTGCTCGGACAGCATCGCCTGCCGCCGCCGGTCCTTTTCGAGCAGCAGGACCTCGTGGCCCTCGGTCAGAAGCTGCTTGGTTAGGTAGTAGCCGACCTTGCCGCCGCCCACAACGATTACATACATAGGTTGATCCTTTGGCCTCCGCCGCTAGCCGCGCAGTTCCAGGTACAGCTTGTCGAAGCCCAGGGCGGCTTGCTGCAAGCGATCATCGCCGTTCCCGCCCAGGGCGGCGTCGTGGATCAGCCCCGCCGCCAGCGTGGTCGTACACAGGGTCGTGATGCCCATCTCGCGGTACGCCTGCGCCCGGATGGGGTCGTAGATGCGGGCGACGACTTTGCCGACGCTGAAGACCTCGCGGGCGATCTGGGCGGCCATGATGTTGGTGTTGTCGCCCTGCGTCACGGCGATGAACACGGCCGCCTGGTCCAGCCCGGCCCGGCGGAGCAGGTCCTGGTCCAGCCCGGAGCCGACCAGGCGCTGCCCCCGGAACTTGGTGCCCAGCCGGCGGAACGCCTCGCTGGTCTGGTCCAGCACGACCACGTCATGCCCCTCGCCGGACATCTGCTTGGCCAATGTGGAGCCGACACGCCCACAGCCCAGGATCACGATCTTTTGCGGCAGGCCCGCAGTTTCGGACAGCATACGAAAACCCCTCCCGCGCCTCGGCGCGCACCCGTACAGGATACACCCCAGGCCGGGCGGATGTCAAGGGCCGGGCGAAGAAGCCCCGCCGCGCGAGGAGGTGCGGACGGGGTATAAGGGAGCAAAGAGGAACCCATGGCCGGCGCGAATTATTATCTTCCCTTGCTCGTATCCCTGGTGCCGAACGTCTTGATCTTCGCGCTGTGGGCGGCGGCCACGCTGGCGGCAGCCCGCCGGGCGCGGGAGCATCTGGCCTGGCTGGTGACGATGACGGTCAGCCGGGGCATCGGCCTGTTCGGCAGCCTCGTGAACTTCGCGTATACGGCAGCCGTGCTGCGGACCGGCGGGCACACCCCGCAGGCCGCTCTGCTGCTGACCGGGCAGGAGGTCCTCGCCGGCCTCAGCACCCTTTTCGCCGTGGCCGGCGCCATTCTGCTGCTGCTCCGCTTCCTTGCGCCGCAGGAACGGGTATCATAAAGGCGTGTATATCCTGGGCATTGAAACATCCTGTGACGAGACTTCGGCGGCCGTGCTGCGCGACGGGCACGACCTGCGCTCCAACATCATCGCCTCGCAGATAGACCTGCACGCCAAGACCGGCGGCGTCGTGCCCGAGGTCGCCTCGCGCCAGCACGTCACGCAGATCAACGCCGTCCTCGCCGAAGCTTTGCGCGAGGCCGGCATCGGCTTCGGCGATCTGGGCGGCATCGCCGTGGCGAACCGGCCCGGCCTGCTGGGGGCGCTGCTGGTGGGCGTCTCGGCGGCAAAGACCCTGGCCTACGCCCTGCGCGTCCCCCTGCTGGGCGTCCATCACATCGAGGCGCACATCTACGCCAACTGGCTGGTCGAGCCGGACATCGCCTTCCCCGTCGTCTGCCTGGTGGCCTCGGGCGGACACAGCGAGATATTCCTGGTGCGCGGACACGGGGAATACGAAATCTTAGGGCGGACGCGGGACGACGCGGCGGGGGAGGCGTTCGACAAGTCCGCCCGGCTGCTGGGGATGCCCTACCCCGGCGGCGTCACCATTGACCGGCTGGCGCGCGCCGAAAAGGGCAACCCGAAGGCCGTCGCCCTGCCCCGCGCGCAGCTCGGCCCGGACTCGCTGGACTTCTCCTTCAGCGGCCTGAAAACGGCTGTCCTGAACGCGCGGCAGGACCCGGCCCTGGCCTCGGTCTCGCTGCCGGACTGGGCCGCCTCGGTGCAGGAGGCCATCGTGGACGTCCTGGTCGCCAAGACGCTGCGGGCGGCGCGGCGGCACGGCGTCGGCCACGTCCTGCTGGCCGGGGGCGTCGCGGCAAACTCGCGTCTGCAAGAGGCCATGCGGGACGCCTGCGCGCGCGCGGGCCTGCGCCTGACGACGCCCCCGCCCCGCCTGTGTACGGACAACGCCGCCATGATCGCCTGCGCGGGCTTTTATCACCTCACGGCAGGCAAGACCGACGGGCTGGACCTGGACACGCTGGCCTCGGAACGGCTGGCTTAAACGACATGAACTACCAAGCACTGCACTCGTGGGACATGACGGCGGAAGAGGCGAGGGCGCAGCAGACGGCGATGCGCGGCCTGGTCTCCCTCGAAGACGGATTCGGCGCGATCAAGTCGGTGGCGGGCGTGGACCTGTCGTTCGATACCGAGAATAATGTGGGTTATGCGGTCGTCGTGGTGCTGTCGTACCCCGACTTCCGCGTCCTGGAAGCCCGCTACGCGACCGCGCCGCTCAAAATGCCGTACATCCCTGGCCTGCTCTCGTTCCGCGAGTCGCCGGTCGCCCTGGAAGCGTTCGCGCAGGTGGAAACGGTGCCCGATCTCCTCATGGTGGACGGCCAGGGACAGGCCCACCCGCGCGGGTTCGGGATCGCCTGCCACCTCGGCGTCCTGCTGGACGTGCCGAGCATCGGCGTCGCCAAGAGCTTCCTGTACGGCAAGTACGACGCGGCGGCCCTGGGCGACGCCGCAGGCGTCAGCGTTCCTTTGAGTGACCGGACCGGGCAGCGCGTCATCGGCTCGGTCACGCGGACGAAGCCGCGCACCAACCCCCTCTTCCTCTCGCCCGGCCACAAGGTCAGCGTCGAGTCCGCCACGCGGCTCGTGCTGGACTGTGTGCGCGGCTATCGCCTGCCGGAGCCGACGCGGCAGGCGCACAACCTGATCACCGCCTACAAAAAAGCGGGCGCGGACAGCCCTATGACCGCCGCGCCCGCTCCCCCACAGGAAACGCTTCCCCTCTAGCTCCTCGCTTTGCGGCTCCGCCGCCGCGCTCCACTGAGCAGGTAGACGAGACCTGCCGCGCCGACCGCGAACGCCGCCGGTGTGCTCGGCTCCGGGACAGGACCAGGGCCTACAATGACTCCGGTTCCGGTGCCCGTCGTCGTGCCGGTGTTGGTGCCCGTCGTCGTGCCGGTGTTGGTGCCCGTCGTCGTGCCTGTGCCGGTGCCCGTCGTCGTGCCTGTGCCGGTGCCCGTCGTCGTGCCGGTGCCGGTGCCCGTCGTCGTGCCGGTGTTGGTGCCGGGACTATTCCCACCGCCGTGGTTGGCGATCCCGGCAAGGATTGGAATGCCGGCAAGCAGGCCAATCGGGAAATGGCCGCTGTGGACGGGCAGGCTCGTGATCGAACCGGCGACGAGTGTGGTCGGGACGGGCGTGATGATGACACCCGGCCCGGAGTTCATCGCCACCACCACCGGGCCGTTCGGCGCGAGGCCGGGCGCGATCCCCGCGGGGGCCGGCGTGGGCAGGCTCGCCAGCTCCGGCGAGGTGTACGGCCCGATCTTCGTCTTGACGGGCGGCAGCGAGGCGACCATCGGGTTACCACAGGCCAGCTTCAGGATGGGCTTGCCCGTCGTCCGCATGACGAAGACCGGCGTCCCGATCGGCAGGCGGGAGTTGATCGTATACTCGCGCCCGGTCCGGGAGATGCAGTAAACCTGGTAGCGCTGCGCGGTCGTGGTCCTCTTCAGGACCAGGTTGTTCTGGATGTACCGCACCACGGCCGGCCCGGAGGTATGGAAATGGCGGGCCAGGCGGCGACGCACGACCGGATCGAGCGTGACCTGCTGGCTCATCTCCGACATGGAGGCCACATGCTGGTTGATAAACGAGTCCGGCGGCAGGGCGACCGGGGACAGCCCGGCCAGCGCCGCCGTGGGCAGACCGCCAAGAACCGCGAGGGAGAAAAGGAGCACAGGATGACGATGCATGGTTCTACTTCCTTGTCTGGGAACAACAGACAATAGGGGTAAGTGCATAAAGTATGCCAACTGCGGCGTGGCGGTCGAAATTCGGTAGATTTGTGCGTCTGACTTCACAGTTCAGGCGTCGGCGATGACCGGTATCTCAGAGTGGTTGATGAGAAAGGCGGCGGATTCAGAAAAATACCGGCGCAGGCTGGCCCGGAACGGCGCGAACGCTGGAACGGCCTCCACGGCGGCGTTCATGTGGCGCAGCCAGGCCTCACTTTCGGCAAGCCCGATCTGGAACGGCAGATGGCGCATCCGCAGACGCGGATGGCCGCGCTCCTCCTGATAGCGCAGGGGGCCGCCGAAGCGCTGGATCAGGAACCATGTCAGGTGAAGCTTGGCATGTGTCAGGTCCGCAGGATAAAGGGGGCGCAGCAGGGAGTCCGTTTCAACGCCCTGATAAAAGGCTTCGACGAGAGCCTGGAAGGGCTGGTCGTCGCCGATCCGGGCGTAGATTTCAGTCGTCTCGTCATCCATAGTCAAATGGGCGTCAGGCCGCTAGAGCGGCGGGCGCTTCGCGCAGTATACCCGCTGTGGCGGCAAATAACCGTGTTTTTTGGTACAAAAAGACTACCCATTTGGGGTGATCGCCACTTGGAGCGCTTCGGGCGTCACCCGGAGGCGGGCGGAGGCTTCCCCCCGCGCGATTCGGGCGAGGTCGTCCCCCACGGCCCGTGCGCGCCAGCCGGCCCCGAGCGCGCCGTTCGCCTGACCGCGCGCCAGGGCGAGCGCGTCCGCCTTCGTCAGCACCAGCTCCGGGGCGAGGTTCCGCTCCAGGCAGAGCGCCTCGCCGACGGCATACAGCAGGTCGCCCAGGACGCGCTCGCGCGGCGTCTCCTCCGGCCCCCCCGAGGCGAGGGGCGGCGGGAGCTGATCCTCGCCCAGCGCGCGCGCCCCGTTGAGCGCGTCGAGTATCGGCGGGCCGAGGCTGACGTCCTCGGCCTCGGGGAAGCCGCGCACGCGCCGGAAGTCGGTCAAGCGGCGCGGGGGACGCTGCGCCAGCTCGATCACCACCTCGTCGCGCAGCAGGCTCCGGGCGGGGATGTCCCGCGCCGCCGCCTCGCGCTCGCGCCACTCCGCCACCGCCCGCAGCAGGGCCGTGGGCCGGGCCGCGAACCCGCGCGCGTTACGCAGGCGCAGGTAAGCCTCTTCGGGAGCGACCTCATAGGTGCGCGCGTCCGAGAACCGCGCCATCTCCTCGACCAGCCAGTCCCCCCGGCCCAGCCGCTCCAGGAGGCGGCCGAGCTTGTCGGCGATGGGCAGCAGGTAGCGGACGTCGTCGCGGGCGTACTCCAGCTGCGCGGGGGAGAGCGGACGCCGGTCCCACTCGCTCCGCGTCTCGGCCTTGCTCAGTTTCACCCCCATCAGGGCCTCGGCCAGACGCGCATAGGACAGCGGGTAGGAGGACAGGCCGATCAGCCCCGCCGCGACCTGCGTGTCGAACACGCCGGCCGGCAGCCGTTTCCCGCCCCCGAAATAGGCCAGCCGCAGATCCTCGCGGGCCGCGTGCAGCACTTTTTCCACGCCGGGATCGGCCACCAGGTCCCAGAGCGGTTCCATCGCGCCGACCGCCAGCGTGTCAACAAGGGCAATGAACTCCGTCGTCGCCACCTGCACCAGACAGAGCCGGGGCAGATACGTCCGCTCGCCGACGAATTCCGTGTCCAGCGCGAAGCGGCCCGCGTCTTTGAGATTATGGCACAGCGCGGCCAGGGCATCAGGGGTGCGAACGGTTTCGAGTTCGCGCAAGGGTTGGGAAGGCATAAAGAGGTTCTTTTCCGTTCACAGAAGTTCGTCTATGGCAAACGGGATGATCTTGAGGAGTTCCTGTCCCGCCGACTCCGTAAGGAGTGACAGGGTCGCAAAGGAATGTTCGGCGGGCACAACGACATTTCCTGCCGTGTCCTCCCAGGGATACTCGCAGTTGTCCGGGCGGCGCTGGCTGTCAACCGTGGGTGCCAGCAGCTCGATCTCGCGTGACAGGTTCCGCACCTGTTTCATCAGAGTGGAGTATTGGCGTAGGGAACCCTGTCCGAGAGATTCACGCTGCCGCAGGAACATCTCCGGCAGGTTTTTGGCCGTGTAGGCATGGCTCGTCTGCAAGAAATGCGGCTCGACTTTTTGACTGCATAGATATGACTTGCAGAGCTTTTCGCAGGCCATTTGAAGGCAATGAAGGGACAGGCACTGCGACAGACTAGGTGACTGGCGGAGGACGTTGAAGGCTGAAAAGTCCGCTTTCGCCTGCACAGCGTAGGCGTGCTGCCACGCGCGGATGTCTGTCATGCGGCGGCTTCCGCCAGCGCTCGGGGGGCTTCGATATTGCGCCCGATGTGCCAGCCTTCAGGTAGGGAAAGGCGGCCGGCCCGTAGATCGTCGAATTCCTCCAGGGTGATTACGACTAGTTCGTAAGCAAAAGCCATGCCTTGGGAAACTTTGGGGGGGAAGTGCAGAGGCATGATGCCTGCTGCGGGAGTATCCACATTGACTTTCAGCAGCTTCAACGGCTCCTCAGGATCGTCTTCGTTCAGCGCCAGTATCCGGTAGATGGCGCGAGTCCCCTCATCAACCTGGTAGTCGAAGTCGGCGATCTCGGCGGCGGCTTCTTCCTTCGTCAGCATCTTCATCCATTTCCCTCCGGCCCTGATTCGACGGGGCCGTCATATTCGGCCATGCCGCCGGCCATGGTGGCGACGTTCCCAAAGCCCTGGGCGGCCAGATAGCGGGCGGCGGCGGCACTGCGGATGCCGTGCTCGCACACGCAGATGATCTCGTCAGCGGGGTCCAGTTCCGACGCGGACCGGGCGGCGAACTCGTCCGTGGGCAGCAGGAGGGCACCGGGGATGTGATAACGGGCGTATTCCCAGGGCTGGCGGACGTCCACCAGGCGGACGGGCAGGCCGCGCTCCAGCTTCGCCCGGACTTCGGCGCAGGTGATCTCGTGGCAGGGAGGCGTGCGGCTCATGGAGTCCATTGTACCCTAAAGAATGCCGGGCGGGATGCCGACTAGGAAGGGGAAAGATTCCGCCCACGAAGGGGAACGAGACGATGCCCGCCCGAAACACCGATATAGCAATCCGCATCCAGAACTTCACCAAACACTATCCCGTGCCGCGCCAGAAAGAAAAGCGCGTGGCCGTGGACGACCTGACGCTGGGCGTGCCGCAGGGCGCCCTCTTCGGATTCCTCGGCCCGAACGGGGCCGGCAAGACGACGACGATCAAGATGCTGCTCGGCTTCATCCCGCCCACGACCGGCGAGGCCTGGCTCTTCGACCGGCCCGTGGGCGACGACGGCGCGCGCCGCCGCGTCGGCTACCTGCCGGAGCAGCCCTACTTCCCCAAATTCCTGTCCGCTCTGGAAGTCGTCCGCGCCCACGCCGGTCTGTCGGGCCTGTCCGGCGGGCGCGCGAGAGAGCGCGTCGAGGGCTGTCTGCGGCAGGTCGGGATGTGGGAGAACCGTCACATGGTCCTCGCCAGATGCTCCAAAGGCATGACCCAGCGTGTCGGGCTGGCGTCGGCCCTGGTCGGCGACCCGGACCTGCTCATCATGGATGAGCCGTCGTCGGGCCTGGACCCGGTGGGGCGGAAGGAACTGCGCGCGCTACTGACCACGCTGAAGAACGAGGGCAAGACGATTTTCCTCTCCTCGCACTTGCTTTCCGAGATGGAGTCGGTCTGCGACCGGGTGGGCGTCATGGCGCGCGGGCGGCTGGTGGCCTGCGGGACGCCGCAGGAGATTACGCGGGCGCACGACGAGGTGCGCGTCCAGATCGAGCAGGCGGAGCGTGACCAAACCCTGACGGCGCAGGTCGAGGAGTGGGGCGGGACCGTGGAAGCGACCGGCGCGAGTGGGGCCGACCTGCGGGTGCCGTCGGCGCTGGTGTACCGCGTCCTGGGCCTGCTGGAACAGCGGCGGGCGCGGCTGGTGGCGGTGACGCCGCAGCGCGAGACGCTGGAAGACGCCTTCCTGCGGCTGGTGGGGGGTTAGAGTCATGCAAGCACTACGCAGCATCGGCATCATCGGACGGATCACCATGCTGGAAGGCGCGCGCAAGCAGGTCTTCCACGTCCTGATGCTGTTCGCCGTCTTCCTGATCTTCGGCTCGGCGACCTTGGCGAAGTTCGACCGGCACGTCCAGATGAAGATGCTGAACGACCTGTGCCTCTTCTCGGTCTTCCTGGTCAGCTCGGTCGTCGCCATGACGCTCGCCGTGACCGGCATCCCCGGCGAGATGGAGCAGAAGACGGTCTACCCCGTGATCGCCAAGCCGGTCACCCGCTGGCAGTTCGTCTGCGGCAAGTATGCCGGGGCGATGGGGACAGTCGCCATCGGCATGGCGGTCATGGCGGCGACGTTCTCGTTCCTCCAGGTCTTCTACATGGGGCATCTCGACCCGGCGCTCTTTTATGTGCTGCCGTTTCTGTTCCTGGAAACGGCCATCCTGGCCGCCCTGGCGCTGTGGCTTTCCACCCTGACCTCCTGGCCCCTGGCGTGGTTCCTGAGCGTCCTGCTCTGCCTGCTGGGCAACGTCAAGTTCCCCCTCTATGCGTCCCTGACGGCCCGCCCGCAGCCTGGGTTCAACCGGCTGATGATCGTCGCCCTCTACCACCTGCTGCCCAACCTGGAGTCGTTCAACTTCAAGGACGCCCTGGTGCATCACCTGGCGGTCCCCGCCCCTTATCTTTGGCAGACGGCGGCCTACGGGCTGTGCTACACGGCGGCCCTGCTGACGCTGGCTTCCCTGACGTTCGCCCGGAAGGAGCTTTGATGAAACCGTCTCAGAGGGGAAACGCGCGAAAAGACCGCGCGCCCTGGCTGCTCCTGCCTTGCGTCCTGCTGACGCTGGGCGGCGTGACCCTGCTCGCCCCGCGCCAAGCCGCGCAGGCCGCCCCGAACCCGCCCCCGGTTGCGCCCAATCCCGCGCCCCCGGCCATAGACGATGACGGGGACGGGGATGAGCTGCTGGAGCACTGGGGCGACCCCCAATACGCCCGCGAGGAGAGGCTTCAAATGGCCGGCATGGCCGGAGGGTTCCTGCTGCTGGGCGGGCTGGCGTGCCGCAAGCGCGTCCAGCGCCGGACGCGAACCGTCTCACTGATCGTCGAGGATGTGACCGGTCTGAGAAAGGCGGCCTGAGATGGCGACGACGAACGGGCGGCGAACCTGGCCCGCCGCGCTGCTCTTCCTGGGGCTGATGGCGGCGGCGGGAAGTCTGGAGTCTGCCTCGCAGCGGACAGCGCTTGCCGAGGGCTATCTGGTGAGCGGCGCGGTGCAGGGCAGGAACGCCGCGCTGGCCCAGGCCGGCGGCGAGTTCCGCATCGTCGCGGCGAACCTGCTGTGGAGCAAGGTGGTAGACCATTACCATCACCAGTACATGGCGACCGGCGGAGACTGGTCCAAAAACGAGAGCCTGCTGCCGCTGCTCCAGACCATCATCACGCTGGACCCCCATTTCGTGCAGGCGTATGAGATCATGGGGGGGACGATCCTGCCCCGCACGGGCCATCCCCGGCACGGCGAGGAGGTGCTGAAGCAGGGGATCGCGCGGAACCCGAACGAGTGGGAGCTGTACCGGGAAACGGCCATGCTCCTGTCTTTCACGGAGCACCGGCCCGCCGAGGCGCTGCCCTATGCCCGAAGGGGCTTAGCGCAGGCCAACGACGACTTCTCCCGACACCTGATGACCAAACTGACGCACACGCTGCGCGACCAGGTCGCGGACGCGGAACGCGCGAAGCGTCGCGGCGCAAGGGGGTAGAACGGGGAAGGCGCGATTGTCCGCGCCTTCATCCGTTTTGAACGGCGGCCAGGGCCAGGGAGTGGAACGTCTTGGCCCCCATCTCGCCCATCAGAGTGACGTTCAGCGTGGCCGTGTCCCAGTTGAGAGTGGTCAGGGACGCCCGGCGCGAGATGTGTGCCGTGACGGACCCGATCAGAGCCTTCTGCATCCCTTTCACCAGGGTCGGACGCCTTGCTTGGGTACGCCTCTGCTCGAACAGGGAGACCAGGTTCAGGCCGTCGGAATAGCGCAGGTGCAGGAGCGGCCTGCCGCCGGTGGCCGTCTCGGACGCGCCCACAAGGCGATAGCCGGCCAGGCTGGGGGGGGCATAAGCGTTACCTGAAAGCTGCGCGGAGACGGAGGGCAGCGGAATCGGCGCCTCCGCCGGGGATGGGGACTCGACGGAACGAACGCCCGGCAGACGGGACAGGCCCGACAGGCTGAAAAGCTCGGACGACGGCTTCGGGTGATAGGTGATTTCCGTGAAGGCGCGCGTCACGGCGAGTTCGCCGTCGTCCCCATAGATCTCCCGTTTCAGAATCAGGCCGGTGCCGGTGTCTATCCAAAACTTGCGCGCCAGCGTGTGCCCTTGCGGACGCTTGATCGTGACCAGACACACCTTCCGCTCCGCGTAGACCCGTGGCTTTGGGTCCACCGTCAGAAAGTAATTGGCCCGGAGGAGCGTGTAGCTCAGGAGGTCGTCTTCTTCCAGCGCACCGGGCGAAAGGACACGGTGGCTTAACTCTCTGGCGTGGGGGTCGTACTGCCACTCCTCGTGCCCGTCGCCCACGATGAGCAGGCCGCGCTGAGACCTGGGGCTGAGGTAATAAATCCGCCGGTCGTCCACGGGGCGGTGGAAGACGCTGACGGCGGAGGTCCGCCCGGCCCGCCAGTCGGTCGTGATCTTGCGCCCCCGGTAGGTGAACAGGTCGTCGGCACGCAGAACCTTGACGAACAGCGCCTCCGCGGTCGGAACACGGGGGAACGGTTTCGCCGCCGGGACGCGCCGCTTCGCCGCAGTCGGCCCGTGAGAAACGGCAAAGGCCGGAGCCGCCAGAAGCAGCCCGGCCAGTGCCGTCATCCCGAAGGGGAGCGCTCTAAAAGGCGATGTCGGCATAGCCCGCCGCCTCCGTAGGGGCCGGCGCCTTTCGGGCATCCGCCGCGATCATCTTCTGCCCATCCGGGTCGTCGAGCGCGATGGCCGAGACGGAGTCCGTGTGCGACTCCACCAGCGCAGAGACGTCCGGCGAGACATCCGGGGGCGGTTGCGGCGCGGCGACGGCGACCGGCTGCGGCCCAGCCCCAGGGTGTGTGCTCGTGAGAGGCCCCGCGATCATCGCCCCGACGGCGGCGACGGCGGCCAGGCCCGCCGCCCAGCGGCGGTGGGCGGCCTGCTCCGGGCCGCGCCAGGCGTCCCACAGCGGCCGCCGCGTCACAGCTCGCTCGCGGTCATCCACGCGCAGGCGGCGGTAAGCCCCGTCCCAGAACTGCGGGCCAGGGCGGGGCGGGGCGGGCATCCGACCCAGCAGCGTCTTGGTCTCCTGGAGCTGTCCCACGGCGGCACGGCAGGAGGCGCAGGCGCGCAGGTGCTCCGCGATGCCGCGCGTCTTCCCGACGTCCAGCATCCCGTCAATGTACGCGGAGAGCTGTTCCCCGTGCGGATGTACGTTCTTGCTCATCATGGTATCTGTTTTGACGCACCGGGGCGTCGTTTGTTCTCGCTATTTACTTTTATCGGCTTTTTCCAGCGTTTGCCGCATTATGTCGCGAGCGCGGTGCAGGCGCGAACGGACCGTGCCGATCGGCGTGCCCATCATTTCCGAGATCTCCTCGTATGAGAACTCTTCCACGTCGGCCAGGATCAGGACCAGCCGGAATTCCGGCTTGAGCGCGTCCAGAGCGTTCTGGATCGGCTCGTCGAAGGTGTCCCGCAGGACCCGGCGGGAAGGCTCGTCCTCCCAGTCCGGTATCTCGCGGCCCGCCGTTTCCCCCTCGTCCCTGCCGGGCAGCGGGGCGTCCAGCGACTCGACCCGCCCCACTCGCTTGCGGTGGCGCTGCCGGTCAATGAACGTGTTGGTCATGATCCGGTACAGCCACTTGTCGAAGTAGGAGCCGCGCTGGAACTTCTTGAACGAGCGGTAGGCTTCCAGCAGCGCGTCTTGAAGTAAATCCTGGGCGTCCTCGTGGTGCCCCGCCATGCGGTAGGCCACCCGGTACAGCTTGTCCTGATGCGCGGCCAGCAGGCGCGCGAACAGGTCCACGTCGTCCCCCGAGAGTCCCGCCTCAGCGTCCGCGTTCTGGTCTCGCGCGGGGACATCTTTCCGCCTGCTTTCCGGGAACAACCTCATGGCGTGTCAGGCGCGCGGTGCCCTCTTTCCTTCTCCTAAGCGTTTATCATTGGCTGAAAGTTCCCAGCCTGGGACGATTATACCCCTCTGATGGGAAAGCCGGTGGATTCAAGACAAAGGGGCCGTCGGCTAGTGCCGACGGCCCCGTCCTTCATCGTCCAGTCCAGGTGTGCTAGCTCGGCGGGTTTGCCAGCGGGGAGCGCACGACATGGTCGGGGTACTCCAGGGTGCGCGCCTGGCTCCAGCGCATCCACTTGGCGTGGCCGTCGTAGAAGAGGTAGTTGGCCCCGCCACGGTGCCGGTCGTACTTGATCCAGCCCTGTCCCGCGTACTGGCCGCCGTTCCCGGACCGCACCAGATTCGCCTCACCGGGCCAGGTGTCGTAGTCGTCCTGCGGGATGTACCCCCAGTCCGTGTTGGCGGGGTCGTCCAGGGCCGCCGAGTTGCGCTCCGAGAACATGATCAGGTTCTGATCCGGCAGTGAGTTGATGGCGGCCTGTGTCGCATAGCCGTTCAACACGCCTTCCATCGCGTAGCGGCAGGACTTGTGGGTGAAGACGGAGTTCAGCAGGTAGCTCCACATCGCCCAGTGGTGCGCCTCCGCCTGGCACTGCTCGCCGTTTGGGGCGGCGCTGCATTCCTGGCCCAGCGCGCTGATACCCCCGTTATAGGCGATGATGTTGTTCGCCTGTTGCTGCGAGTGGGGCTGGTCGTCATCCGGGCAGTAGATGACATCGCGGCTCGCCAGGTAGGGCTGGAAGAAGATGGCCCACGGCTTCTCGGCGTTGCTGTTGCCCGCTCCGCCGCCGACGCAGCCGCTGACATCGGGGGGCAGCGTGTGCGTCTGGGTCCCATCGTCCAGCACATAGTCCTCGTGATGATGGTACAGGCCGCCGTCGTTGTCGTCCATGTACTGCGCGGCGGCAAGGCCGATCTGCTTGAGGTTGGACAGGCACGCGGATCGCCGCGCGTTCTCGCGGACGGACTGGAAGACGGGGAAGAGGATGGCGGCGAGAATCGCGATGATGGCGATGACAACGAGCAGTTCGATCAAAGTAAAGGCCGTTCGGTTGGAGCGCATGAGTCACCTCCTGAGCGAAATTACTATCCTGATATAACACAATCTCAATACAAATCAAATAGAGTATGAAC
>CAXTWM010000111.1:0-13625 GCA_964247915.1 uncultured Armatimonadales bacterium
GTCGAGGGTGGGGGCCTGGTGGGTGAAGTCAATCCCGCTCCGGTGGGCGACTTCTTGGAGCGTGAAGCCGTAGCGCCTGAGCGCGTCCGGGCTGGCGATCTGCCCCTGCCCGCCGCTGTCCGGCGTGACGTGCCGGTTCAGCCAGGCGACCGAGCCGAGCAGGGAGAAGAGGAGGACAAAGAGTAACGGCTGTGTGATGCGACTTTGCATGGGTGAGTTCTGGTCACAGGACATTTTGACCCGGCCCTTCAGGGCCGGGACTATTGTGAAAACCTATTATAGCATACTCCCCATGAGCCTGTGCAGTTCCATAGGCGCGGCAAGCCTAAACCGCCCGCTTCCGGTCCGCCGCGCCGCGCTTGGCGCGCAGGTGGGGGAGGAGGTCCCGCCCTGGCACGAACTGGAAGCGCCGCTCCAGCATCGCCGCCAGGCGGCCCCGCGCGGGTAGGTCGCTGCCGTCGCCGGCCCCGTCCAGACACGGGCTGGGGCCGAGGATGCCGTCGCGGCGCAGCGTGTCCAGCGCGTCGCCCCACTGCTTGATCACCTTGCCGGGATTCGTCCGCGCCGTTTCCTCCCAGGCGACGTGGCTGCCGTTCAGCACCGTCCGCATTCGGAGCGGGTGCTGGGGCGTGACCAGGGTGCGCGTTTTGCCGTCCTTGACGACCTCCTGGAACGTCATCCGTGACGCCTGGTTGTTCATCTGGAAGACCAGATACCAGCCGATCCGCCGCTCCCAGCCCTGCCGCGCCAGGTCGTACTCGGCCAGGCGCTTGAGGGAGACGCCCAGCATGGCGCGCTCCGCGACGAAGGGCCGCGCCCATTCGCCCAGCGACAGCAGATACCCGGCCGTCTCGGGGTCCGCCTCGCCGGGCGCGGGGGCGGGGCGGAAGAAGCGGGACCGCTTGACCAGGAACGGGCCTTCCGCCATCACCACGGTCTTCTTGCGCCGACCCGTGATGGCGTCCGTCAGCCACAGCTCGGTCTCGCTGCGGGTCTGCATCCGGTCCGAGCAGAGGAATTCCAGCCGGGCGGCGATCTGCGCGCGCCCCTCGCGCGAGCGCTTGCGCGGGTCCGTCCCGCGCCAATCAAAATAGTCGTCGAGCAGGAGGGGGAAGGCCGCGTCGAAGTCGCTCCCGTCCGTCCGCACATAGAAGGCGCTGACCGCCAGCGCGGCCAGGTCCCAGGTGATGGGGTCCAGGGGCGGGTCGTCCCCGCGCCAGACCAGGGCGTTCCCGCCCTGTCGGCGCTCGGTCGCTTCGCACCCTTCCGCCTCCTGGTGGCAGGCGCCGAACAGGAGCGGCATCAACGGCGGCTGCAACAGGAGGCGGCTGCGGACGCGCGGGGCGGCCAGCGGGGCCGGCCCGCCCGAGGCGGCCCGGCGCAGTGCCTCATAGTGCGCCCGATAGGAGGCCGTCGCCTGCTCCACGGCGGCGAAATACTCGTCCTGGGCTTCCTCCGCCGCCAGCCATCGCTCTTCGTCCGTCGCGTCGGCCCGCGCCCAGGCCCGCGCCAGAGCGGCGTCGCGCTCCCGGAGCAGATGCTCGCGCTCGGCCAGTTCCCCGCTTTCGCGCATGAGCCGCAGCACCGGCTCACAAACGCAAAGCTCGTGCAGTCGCGGCAGCCCCGTTTCGCGCCTCGGCGACCCCTCCCACAGATCCCAGGCGTGGCTTCCCGCCACCAGATTGTTCAGCAGCCGCCCCCACCGCGTCGCCTGCGCGCCGTGCTCCCGTTCGATGGCGCGCAGGGTGGCGCGGGAGGGGTCGGCCCCCGCCGTGCCGCCCAGGACGGCTTGGAGCTTTTGGAGCAGCGCTTCGGCGGTTCCCGGCGTTCGCCCCCCCGCCCCCAATCCTGGGGGAGTCGGAGAGCAGCCCTGAGAAGCGGCGGCCTTTGTCTTTTCTGTCCCCCCAGAATTGGGGGCGAGGGGGCGATCTTCCCCGCTATTGGGGGCCAGGGGGCTTTTCATAATCCGAAAAACGGTGAGATCAACTGGTCCAGCGTGGCGGCCTGGACGTCGGGCGTCTGGACTGCCGTGCCGTAGAACTGCGCTTCGCGGAGCAGGCGCTGCGGGGCGGATGTGACCAGGTGCGCCCGCCCTCCCGTCGCGATCACGGTCGCGTGGGCCGCGCGCAGGGCCAGGACATTGGCCGTCGCCCGTGCCCGCAGGGCGTGGGTCTTGTAGTCGGGGTGGGCGGCGCAGTCGCACCACGTCAGCGCCTCGCGCCGGCAGCCGTCAATCTCCAGCGTCAGCGCAAAGGCCGTCTCGCCCAGCGCCTCGCGCCCCGGCTGCGTCGCCAGCTCGCGCAGATAGCGCGCCGAAGCGCGGGCGCAGCCCAGGGGCAGGGCCGCGTGGGTCGTGATGGTCCTCTCGTCCGCCGTCCGCAGGGCCGAGGCGGGCCGCCGGGCCAGCACGGACGCATCCGGGAGGAACAGGTCATGAACCTCCACTTCGACCGTGTCCGAGGCCGCCATGACGGCGAGGGGCAGCGGCGGGCCGGCCGTGAGCGCCGCCCCGTCCCGCGCCTTGTCCACGGACACGAACAGGTGGCCGCCGTCGTCCAGCGTCGCGCCCAGGGCGAACCCGTCCAGCAAGGCCCAGCCGGTGATCCAGGGGATGACGCCGTTCAGCTGGTAGCCGCCCGGAACCTGTTCGGCCCGCACGAGCGGCGTCCCCGGACGCCGCAGGTGGGACATGGCGATCCCCCAGCGCCGGTGCCCCGCCGCCAGGGCAGGCAGCAGGTCGCGCTTCAACTCCTCATTGTCCGCCTCAACGACCCACCTGATCCCCGTCTGAATCTGCTGCTGGGTGAACGCCGTCACGCCGCAGGCCGAGGCCAAAATCTCCGCGTACTCGTGCCGCGTGGTTTCGTCCGCCCCCAGCCCGCCGTACTCCGGGCCGATGCCCAGCCCGAACAGTCCCGCCTCGCCCAGCCGCCGGACGTTGTCCGCCACCGGCCCATCCACGCCGCCCCGGTCGGCCTCGGTCGCGCGAGGCCGCAGAAACTCGTCGGCGATCTGCCAGACCGTATGTAAAAGTGCTTTATCCATGTTCTTAATCGCTTCATTAACTGACTTGAGGCTGCCTCAAGATGCGCCGAGAAATAGCTCTCAGAGCTTTTCAGGCTGCCAACAGCACGGATTTACCGGCGTTCATAACAGTGTGCTAGCATGGATCTTTCTTCCCTAATTCCATAGCGATTTTAGCCAGCAAAGCGTTCTGATGTTCGAGTTCTTCAATGACGCGGCGATAACCGTCGCGAATCGAATATAGAACGATCCAGGCAGTGAGTGCCTCAGCCCAATCGTCAAGGTGCGGGTAACGATGATAGCGAACCCAGTAGTAGCAGGCATACATCAAGCTCACTACAGCGAGGTCAACAAACGTCTTAGAGCTAAACACCTGTCGTTTTTTGCTGGGCACATTACACCTTTGATATGAAAGTGAACGGCAAAAGTCTCTATGTCACTTGGCCTCTCGCCTCACTGGAGCCGCCGGAACGGTTCGCTGTCAATAATAATAACATACGGTCGCGGTTTCGTCAACAAGCCACTTTGCCGGGTATGCAAGCCGGAAAGTTTCACCTCGCGTCCGTTTTTGTTCACCTGGCGTCAGGGAGGGGCCGTGCGGCCCTTCTCTACAAAAGCAACTTTTGCCTTTAAGGACTCTGAACAGCGGGCGCGGCAAGGCATGGCACGGCGGGCGGTTCCGTGCTAGACTAAAGCATCAAGGGAACACGCATGGCACACATTAACCTCCCCGACGGACTCCCCGGCATCACGGGGCCGCTGCGGCAATTCCCCGAAACGGGGCAGCACCTCCTGGGGCTGGCGCAGGCGCTTTTGCGCGGGCCGTCGTCGCTGACCGAGGCCGAGCGCGAGATCATCGCGACCTACGTTTCGTCGCAAAACGGCTGCGTCTTCTGCACCAACTCCCACGGCGCGGCGGCCCGCGCGCTGCTTGGGCCGGAGGCGGGCCTGGTGGACCAGGTCCGGGCTGACCCGGAACAGGCCCCGATCAGCGAAAAGATGAAGGCGCTCTTGGTCATCGCCGGCAGAGTCCAACAGGGCGGGCGGCGCGTGTCCGACGCCCATGTGGCGTGGGCGCGGGCGGCGGGGGCAGACGACAAGGCGATCCACGACACGGTTTTGATCGCGGCGGCGTTCTGCATGTACAACCGCTATGTGGACGGGCTGGCGACGTTCGCGCCGGCGGACCCGGCGGAGTACGTCCGCATGGGCGAGGGGCTGGCCCGGAACGGCTACGGGCGCGCGGAAGGCTGAGAGGGACCGAGGAGGAGCAGACGCATGGCGACAAAGCGACACCATTCTCCCGCGAACGTCCGGCAGGACGAGGCCCGAAGGTGCCGGCAGCAGATGCAGCGGCTCCTGGGCAGCCTAGCCGTCCACCTGCCCGCCCAGCAGCCCGCGCTTCATTCGGCGTTTCTGTTGGAGTATACCCGAGCCGCACAGGCACACACCAAACCACACAAAGGAGCATCCTAACGATATGGCAGACACGAGCAGCGAGCAGCTGATTCTGGACAACCAGAAGACGATCCTGAGCAATCAGCAGACGATCCAGGGCAACCAGCAGGACATCAAGGCGAACCAGGAGCAGATCAAGTCCAACCAGGACAAGCTGGACTCCATTCTGAAGAACCAGGAAGGTATCCTGGACAACCAGAAGACGATCATCACTAACCAGGAAAAGCTCCTCGCCAAGTAACCGGGGCTGAGTCCCTGCCCTGAACGGCAGGGCTTTAGAAAAGCAAATCCCCGCCTTCGCGGGCATAATACAGCCTCCTGCCTTCGGCATTGCGCCCGCGAAGGCGGGGGCTTGCACTAACAAAGCCCAGGGGTTCAGCCCTGGGCTAACGTGCCCGTGGCGCAACGCCCAATTTCTGTGCTATCATAACGCTGTGGCTACACTCACGAACGCTTCACCCAAGAACCCTCCCCCGGCGAAGGCCGCGCGGACGGGGACGCGGCACCGGGACCTTGCTGCCCTCGTCCTGCCCCTGCTCGCCCTGCTGGCCGCGCTCGCGCTCTGGGCGATCCTCACCAGCCTGCGCGTCCACGGGCAGCTACTCGTCCCGACCTACGGGACGCCCTCGCCGCTGGCCGTCGCGCAGGGCATCCCGGACGAGCTGCACTCGGGGCGGCTGTTTTCGGACACCGTCGCATCCCTGTTCCGGGTCGGCGTCGGGTTCGGTCTGGCCGTCGTGCTCGGCATCCCCCTGGGGCTGTGGATGGGCGGCCGGCCGCTGGTTCGCGCGACGCTGCTGCCCGGCGTCAACTTCTTCCGATGCCTGTCGCCGCTGGCGTGGTTCCCCTTCGCCATCCTGTGGTTCGGGGTGGGGGACGCCCCGGCGATCTTTCTGATCTTCATGGCCTCGTTCTTCCCGCTCGCGCTGACCACGATGGCGGCGGTGGCGAACATCCCCGCCGTGCATTTCCGGGTCGCCCGCGATTACGGCTTCCGGGGCCGGGAACTGCTCCTGCATGTGACGCTGCCGGCCGTCATGCCGCAGGTCATCACGGCCCTGCGCGTGACGGCGGGCGTCGCCTGGGTGGTGATTGTGGCCGCCGAGATGGTCGGCTGCAAGGACGGCCTGGGCTACGGCGTGTCCGACGCCAACAACGCCCTGCGGCTGGACCTGGTCGTGCTGTACATGCTGCTCATCGGCGCCCTGGGCGTCGCGCTGGATCGCGTGCTGGCGCAGCTCACCCGCCTGCCGTCCGTCCGCTGGGGCTATGAGCGTTAGCATGAGCGTAGATGTGAGCACGACCGACACGCCCGCCGCCCTGCGGCTGGACCACGTTTCGCGCGCCTTCGGCGACGTGTCCGTGCTGGAGGACCTCTCGCTCTCCGTCGCGCCGGGTGAATTCGTCGTCCTCGTCGGCCCGTCCGGCTGCGGCAAGAGCACCCTGCTGAACGTGCTGTCCGGCGCGCTGGCCCCGTCTTCGGGATCGGTGACGGCGCGCGGCGTCCTGCGGACCGTCTACCAGCAGGACGGCCTGTTTCCCTGGCTCTCCGTCCGGGACAACGTCGCGCTGGGCCTGCGGAACGTGGCGGACCAGGACGCGAAGGCGCGCGAGCTGGACGAACTCCTGGCCCTGATCCGGCTGGCGGAGTTCGCCGGCCACTACCCGCACCAGTTGTCGGGCGGGATGCGCCAGCGCGTCGAACTCGCCCGTGCCCTCGCCGGACAGTCCGACGTTTTGCTGCTGGACGAGCCGTTCTCCGCGCTCGACTACCAGGCCCGCCTGCGCCTGCGCCGCGAGCTGGCCCGCCTGCTCGCCCTGCGCCCGCGCACCGTGGTTTTCGTGACCCATGACATCGAAGAAGCGGCCCAGATGGCCGACCGCGTTCTGGTCCTGACCGAGCGGCCCGCGTGCATCCGCACCGAGCTTCGGCTGACGACCTCGCGCCCGCGCGACCTGACCCAGCCCGACGTCGTCCAGGCGATGGAGCGGATCATCCACGACCTGGGGCTGGACGAGCCGGAGTGACCCACCCCGGCGTCAGAGGGCGAACAGGATGCAGAGGGCGAACACAAGGTTCGCCCCTACACCGCGTCAACCCGTAGGGGCGAACCTTGTGTTCGCCCCCTGAAGTTTCGTTTCACAGGAGAAAGTTCTATGTCCTCATCACTGAAAATCGGGCTGGGCGTTGTCGCCGCCATCGTCCTGCTCGCCCTGCTGCGCTTCCAGCCCTGGCACCACGCGCAAACCGCGAGCGATGTCCACACTGGCCCCGCCGGGGCGGGGACGCGGCAGGCGCTGACGGTCGGCTTCCTGCCCGTCACCTGCCACCTGACCTGTCCCGTGACCGATTACGCCACGCACCAGAGCGCGACCGGGACGCGCTTCGATTCCCAGCGGTTCACGGACTTCCCCACGGTCGCCGCCGCCGTCAAGGCCAAAAAGATCGAGGCGACGTTCATGATCGTCCCGCTCGCCATGAAGCTGCGCGAGCAGGGCGTCCCCGTCAAGATCTGCTACCTGGGGCACCGGGACGGGTCGGAGATCGTCGTCCGCAAGGACGATCCCGCGAAGAGCCTGCGCGACCTGAAGGGGAAGACCTTCGCCATCCCCAGCCCCTACAGCAACCAGAACCTGGTCCTGCACCAGCTCATGCGCCAGCAGGGCATGGCTGCCGCCGACATCAACTGCATCCCCCTGCCCCCCCCGCAGATGCCCACCGCGCTCGCCAGCGGCAAGATTGACGGCTACTTCGTCGGCGAGCCGTTCGCGGCCAAGGCCGAGGTGGACGGCACGGGCCGCGTCCTGTACTACGCCAAGGACGTCTGGCCGCACTTCGTTTCGTGCGCTCTCGTCGTCCATGAGGACCTCATCAAAGAGCACCCCGACCAGGTGCGCGACCTGGTCAGCGGCATCGCCCGGTCGGGCGCGTGGGCCGACGGGCACCGGCTGGAGGCCGCCAGGATCGCCGCGCCCATGTACCGCCAGAACCAGAAGCTGCTGGAATACGTCCTGACCCAGCCGAAAGACCGGGTGAGCTATTCCATGCTGACGCCCACGGATGACGATTTGCAGAAGATCGCCGACGCCGCCCTCGACCAGAAGGTCCTGACGAAGCCCTGCAAGGTGTCGGACCTGGTGGACCGCGAGTTCATCCCGAAGGACATCCAGCCCGCCGACATCAAAGTAGCGGTCAAGTAGCGGGCAGATGGTATACTGGTCCTGCCCCCGTTTCTGAGCCGGGGCAGGACCGTCACCATGAACATCCAGAAAGCCACCCAGGTTTACGAAGCCTGGCTTGCGGAGCGCACGACTCTGGTGCCCGCCGACCTCGCCTTCAAGCACGAACAGATGGCGTCGGGCGTGTTCCCTTTTCTGCGCGCGACCTTCTACCGCTGGGCGCAGGTCTTCCCCAAAACCTGCCCGGAACTCGTCAAGGCGCCTGTCCTGCTCGCCGTCGGCGACCTGCACATCGAGAACTTCGGGACGTGGCGCGACGCCGAGGGGCGGCTGGTCTGGGGCGTCAACGACTTCGACGAGGCGCACGAGATGCCGTACACCCTGGATCTGGTCCGGCTCGCCGCCTCCGCCCACCTCGCCGACGGCCTGCGCTGCCGGGCCGAGGCCGCGTCGGACGCCATCCTGGATGGCTACGCGGACGGCCTGAAGGCGGGGGGCAGGCCGTTCGTGCTGGCCGAAGACCATGCCTGGCTTCGGGGTGTCGCCGAGCAGAACCTAGGCAACCCGGTGCAGTTCTGGAAAAAGATGGCTGCCCTACCCGAACTGAAAGACATTCCGGCCAGCGCCCGCGAGGGCCTGGAGCACCAGACGCCCCGCCCGCACCCCGCTTACCATGTCGCCCGCCGACGGGCGGGGCTGGGCAGCCTGGGCCACATGCGCTTCGTCGGCCTGGCCGAGTGGCGCGGCGGCCGCATCGCCCGCGAGGCCAAAGCCCTCGTCCCCTCCGCCTGGCTCTGGGCGGAGGGCCATCAGGGAATGCTCGAAATCCTCTACCAAGCCATCCTCACCCGCGCCGTCCGTTGCCGTGACCCGTTCGTCGAATTGCGCGGCCAGTGGGTGCTGCGCCGCCTGGCCCCCGACTGCACCCGCGTCCCGCTGGAGGGTCTGGGGACGGAGCAGGACGAACTGCGCCTGTTGCGCGCGATGGGCTGGGAGACCGCGAACGTCCATCTCGGCAGCCCCGACGTCATCAAAGCCGTCCAAAAGGACCTGAAGGGCCGCCCCGGCGGCTGGCTCCAGGCGGCAGCCGAGGCCATGAGCGAGGCGACCGAGCGCGACTGGCGGGAGTGGAAGAAGTACGGTTCCGCCTGACGAGGCGGAACGGGAAAAGCCCGCCCCTTTCGCTCATCCCGAGCGCTGGGGGCGGGCTGCTTTTGCCTGTTTCTCGTCTACGTCCTACGCATCATAATACAGGAAGAACTCGTAGGGGTGGGGGCGCAGGGCTACCCCCTCGACCTCGCGGACGCGCTTGTAGTCAATGTAGGTCTCGATCAGCGATTGCGTGAACACGTCGCCTTTCAGCAGGAACTCGTGGTCGGCTTCCAGGGCGGCCAGCGACTCGGAGAGCGTGCCCGGCGTCTGGGCGATGCCCTTCTTCTCCTCGGGGGCCAGCTCGTAGATGTCCTTGTCCACCGGCGGCGGCGGCTGGATCTTGTTTTGGATGCCGTCAATGCCGGCCAGCACCATCGCCGAGAACAGCAGGTAGGGATTGGCGGTCGGGTCCGGCGCGCGGAACTCGACGCGCTTGGACTTGGGCGAGCCGGCGATGGGGATGCGGACGGCGGCGGAGCGGTTGCGGGCCGAGTAGACCAGGTTGATCGGCGCCTCGTAGCCGGGCACCAGGCGGCGGTAGGAGTTGGTGCTCGCCGCGCCGAAGGCCAGCAGGGCCGGGGCGTGCTTCAGGATGCCGCCGATGTAGTACACGGCCGTCTCGGACAGGCCGCCGTAGCCCTTCTCGTCGTAGAAGATGTTGGCGCTGCCCTTCCACATCGAAACCGAGCAGTGCATCCCGGAGCCGTTGTCCTGGAAAATGGGTTTCGGCATGAACGTGGCGGTGTATCCGTTCTGGGCCGCCGTGTTCTTGACGATGTACTTGTGCATCAGGAGTTTGTCGGCCATCGAGACCAGCGAGTCGAACTTGATGCCGATCTCGCACTGGCCGGCGTTGCCGACCTCGTGGTGATGCACGTCCACCTCGATGCCGGCTTCGAGCAGGGTCAGGACCATCTCGGAGCGCAGGTCGGCCAGGGTGTCCGAGGGCGGCACGGGGAAGTAGCCCTCCTTGGTACGCATCTTGTAGCCCAGATTCGGCTTCTCGTCGCGGCCCGAGTTCCACGCGGCCTCGTCCGAGTCGATGGCGTAAAAGCCGGAATTAGCGGACTGGCCGTACCGGATGTCGTTGAAGACGTAGAACTCCGCCTCGGGGCCGAAATAGGCCACGTCCGCGATGCCCGTGGACTGAAGGTAGGCTTCGGCCTTCTTGGCGATGTTGCGCGGGTCGCGGGGGTACTTCTCTCGGGTGATGGGGTCCTCGACGTCGGCGATGATGGACAGCGTCTTCACCTCGGTGAAGGGGTCCAGCACGGCGGTGTCCGCGTCGGGCACCAGGAGCATGTCGGACTCGTCAATGGTCTGGAACCCACGGACCGAGGAGCCGTCGAACGGCAGGCCGACGGAGAAGACTTCTTCTTCAAAGCGGTGCGCGGGCAGCGTGAAGTGCTGCCAGGTGCCGGGAACGTCAATAAACTTGACGTCCACGAATTTGACGTCGTTGTCCTTGATCAAGGTCAGCACGTCCTGGGGTGTTTTGGCCATTGAGGGATTCGGTCTCCTTAGGTATGAGGATATGGGTGATGTGTCGCCCTGAGTCGCGAAAAAGTGCCGGAAGGCCCCCTCGTCAGGCGGGCACAAAAAAAGCCCCTGAAGCGGCCCCGCAATACACCCAAAGTCATTGCCTTTGGGGTATATTTGCATGAAATCCGCACAGGAACGTCAATGTTCCGCTTGAGAAAGCTCACCAGCACCGAGCCTCTAGTATACAAAAAAAAGAGGCCCTTGTCAAGAGCGGCCCCGCACCGATTTTTCTCGTTCCCCGTTTGTGCTATAATAGCATAACGCCGTGGCTGGATGTTCAGGCCCGCTTTGCTCGAAATGGAAACCATGCGCCATGAAAAGAACCTCAACTCATCGTCTCGGCCTCGCGCTGCTCCTCGCCGCCTCGTGCGGCGCCGCCTTCGGGCAGGCCGACCCGGCCTCCAAGCCCGCCGCCCCCAAGAAGGCCGCCCCCAGCCCGGAAGCGGAACGCTACAACAAGGTGGTCAGCGACTTCAACACGGCGACGCGCACTTTCAGCGACGCGAAGAGCAGCAACAACCCAGACCTCCTGAAAACGGCCAACGGGGAGATCGCGGCCAACATCACGGAACTGCAAGCCCTCGCGCAGACGCCGACCTACCGGAACGACCCGACGGTCCACAACCTGATCGGCTACCTCTACTTGACTCAGGATCAGCCGGCGAAGGCCATCCCCGAGCTGCAAACGACGGCCTCCGAGCTGCAAGCGGCCATCCCCGGACTGCAAGCGGCCGCGCAGGCCAGGCCCCAGGACAGGGACGCACAGAACAGCCTGACCACCGCGCAGAACAACCTGCTGGACGTGCGGAACAACCTGGGAAATGCGCTCCAGCAGACGCAGCATTATGACGAGGCCGCCGTGCAGTACCGCGCCGTGCTGGACGACCTCAAGCCCGGCACGTCCGGCTCGGACGCGACCGTCCCGGACGCGGGGCGCGTCAAGTTCAACCTGGCGACCGTGCTGGGGCAGGCGGGCAAGACGGACGAGGCCCTGGCGCTCTTCGGCGAACTGGCGGCCAGCCCCAATGCCGAAGCCCCCACCCTCAAGAACTACGGCTTCTTCCTGGCGAAAGCCGGGCGCAACGCGGAGGCCGCCGACGCCTTGCGGAAGGCGGCGGAGAAGGACCCCAAAGACGCCCCCACCTGGCTCAGTGCCGGCGAGCTGTACGCCAAAATCCAGCGCTACGACGACGCCATCGCGACGCTGACCAGGGCCGTCGGGCCGGACGTCAGCCCCGCCCTGGACGCCGCCGGCCAGTACGACGCCTACTTCGCGCTGGGCGAGGCCAACGCGGCCAAGAGCAACACCAACGAGGCCATTAGGGACTTCGACACGGCGGCGGGGCTGGAGCCGCAGAACGCCGTCCCGGTCTACAACAAAGGGGTCTTGCAGGAGCAGGCGGGGCTGAAGCCCGACGCCGAGGCGTCCTACCGGAGCGCGCTCGCCAAAGATCCCGGCAGCGTCCAGATCCAGACCGCCCTGGGCCTGGTGCTGGCCGATGAGGGCAGCGCGGCCGAGTCGGCGACTCTGCTGGCGCAAGCCGCGCCCAAACTGACGCAGGACGCCAAGGCCGCGGCGATCTACGCCCGGCTCGGCGACGACTACGCCAAACAGAAGGACTACGCGAATGCCGACCAGGCCCGCCGACAGGCGCTGGCGCTGAACCCCGACGACGCGGACACACACCTGGCCCTGGCGGACAGCTTGATGGCCCGGCGGCAGTACGTCGCCGCGCTGGCGGAGTACGACGCCGCCGCCAAGCTGCGCCCCAACGTCGCCGCGATCCAGGACCAGCGCGGCGTGGCATACAAGAACCTGAAGCAGTACCCAAAAGCGCTGCGCGCCTTCCAGCAGGCCCTGGCGCTCGACCCCGGCAACGCCCAGGTGCAGAACAACATCGGTGTTCTGTATGAACTGCTCGGCAAGAGGGCCTCGGCCATCGTCGCCTACAAAAAGGCGCTGGCGCTGGACCCGAACCTGGAGATCGCGCGCCGGAACCTGAGCCGCTTCGCCCACAAGACGGCGAGCTACTAGAAGAAGCCGATGCAAGTCCTCGGCATCATGGCGAACGGCGGCAAGCCGGCGGCCCTGGAGGTCGCGGCGGCCGCCGACGCCCATCTGCGGGTGCGCGGCGTCTCCGTCCGGCTCCAGCACCGGGTCGCCGAGGCGCTGGGCGTCCCCGAGCGCGGCCTGCCGGATGACGGCGTTGCCGACGCGGACGCCGTGCTGGTGCTGGGGGGCGATGGGACCATCCTGGCGACGGCGCGGCTCTGCGCCGGGCTGGGGACGCCGATGCTGCCGGTCCATGTGGGCCGGTTCGGGTTCCTGACCGCCGTCGCGCCCGATGGTCTCCCCGCCGCCCTGGACGCGCTCCTGGAAGGGCGGTACACCCAGGAGGAGCGCATGATGCTCTGGTGCGAGACGCGCCGGGACGGCGCGCTGCAAGACACGGGGCTGGCGCTCAACGAGGTCGTGGTCGCCAACGGCCCGCTGTCGCGCGTCCTGCACCTGCGGGCGTCTATTGACGGCCGGTTCGTGACGACCTACGCCGCCGACGGCGTCATCGTGGCGACGCCGACCGGCTCGACGGCCTACTCGCTGTCGGCGGGCGGCCCCCTGGTCCACCCGTCCTTGCAGGCGCTGCTGCTCACGCCGATCTGCCCGCACACGCTGACCTCGCGCGCCCTGCTGGTGCCGCCCGAGGCCGAGATCACCGTCGTCGTCGAGCGCGACCCGCAGGACATGGTGCGCGTCACCATTGACGGCCAGCTCGGCTTCCCCTTGCAGACCGAGGACGTCATTCACATCCGCCGCGCCCCGCACCAGGCCCGGTTCCTGTCTGTCGGAGGTGCGAACTTCTACGACAAGCTCCAAGACAAACTCCATTGGGGCGAGACGCTGTACTAGTCTCGGCGCGGGTTCGCTGGGATGCGCGCCCACCAGACAGGGAAATCGCATGGATTTCGTCGTCTTGCTAGGCGGAGCCTTCCTCCCCTTTGTGTTTTTGACGCTCTCATCTTTAG
Organism: uncultured Armatimonadales bacterium; assembly: GCA_964247915.1. Taxonomy (GTDB): domain Bacteria; phylum Armatimonadota; class Armatimonadia; order Armatimonadales; family Capsulimonadaceae; genus JANXMY01. The sequence continues at coordinate 13,381 of CAXTWM010000111.1, forward strand.
CCGGTACTCAGCGGCGTCCCCGCCGTTTCTTCTGGCTGATACCTTTGACGGTCAGCAACCTCCTGTTCGCGCTGGCTTATGCCTCGCAGCACCGATGGGGTGGGGCGGGTACACTCTGGTGGGCCGGGGCCGGCTCCACGGCGCTTCTGGCCGGAGCGGCTGTCTGGCTGCTGACGCCGAGGGGCCAAAGATAGCCCTGGGCTGAACTTGGTTTGCCGACGGGTATGATATTAGACAAAGATGTT
>CAXTWM010000112.1:0-13489 GCA_964247915.1 uncultured Armatimonadales bacterium
GGGGGGTGCTGCTGGGCCGTGCGGCCCCTGGCGTCAGCGTCACGGTGTACGAGAGGACGGCGACATCGCAGAAAGGCACCGGGAAGAATCCTTCGGTTATAACGCCGCTGGCGTTTATGGGGCGCTGGAGGAGCTGGCACAGCCGCTCGATGTGATGCAGGGCGAGGCCCTCCGCCGTCCCGCGCACCTGCGCGACGGCGGCGCGCAGGACGCGGCGCAGGAGGGCGGGGTGCAGTTCCATGAGCCGCGCCCGGTCCAGCACCAGCTTTTTGGGTCGGTGAACCGCCGTTGCCGTCGCCAACGCCGCGTCCGCCTGCACTTCGAGGTAATCCGCGTCCCGCCCGGCGATCTCGGACAGCCGCAGCAGCGCCTCGGCCACCGCCGGGTTGTAGTCCCGCGCCAGGAGGGGCAGCAGTTCCAGGCGGACGCGGTTGCGGGTGTAGGCGTCGGGGGACAGGTTGGACGGGTCGCGCCGGGGTTCCAAGCCGTTGTCCGCGCAGTATTCCTCAATCTCGGCGCGGGACACGTCGAGCAAAGGGCGGACGAACGGCCCGCGCCGGGCGGGGATGCCGCGCAGCCCGTCCAGGCCCGTCCCGCGCAGGACGTTCATCAGGACCGTCTCGGCCTGATCGTCCCGCGTGTGTCCCGTGGCGATCTTGTGGGCGCCGGTCCGGGCCGCCGTTTCTTCCAGGAAGGCATAACGCGCCGTCCGGGCCGCCTCCTGCTTGCTCCGCTTGCGCTCCCGCGCCATCTCCGCCACATCGGCCCGCCCGATCTGACAGGGGATGCCGCGCTCCGCACACCACGCGGCCACCCATGCCGCTTCCCCAGCCGACTCGCCGCCGCGCAGGCCGTGATCCAGATGGGCGGCCTCCACCGATGCCAGCCCGCGCGCCTCCCGCTCCGCCCACAGGACGTGCAGCAGACTCAGCGAGTCCGGGCCGCCCGACACCGCGACCAATACGCGGTCATGGGGCGCGAACAGGGACCAGCGCAGCTTGTCCGGGAGCGGGGTCATCGGGTAAGGCCCGTGCAGTCAGTGAAGTATGCCTTGCCGTGATTGGCGTTGAACCAGAGGGGGTGGCGGGCGGGGGAGTGGACGACGAAGGCGCAGCGGTCGAAGCGGACGTTTGCGCCGCCTCGGTCCGAGTCCAGCAGGTAGGTCCCGTAGACCCGCCCGTCGGTCCAGGGTTTGTCTTCAAAGCGGCAACCGGTGAAACCCGTCGCCAGGGCGGGGTCGGGCGAGCCGAACGTGTGGACGGCGCTGCCGTAGAAGACGCAGTCCCGGTACTTCAGGCCGGGCCTCGCCGACCACGCGCTCCAGTCCGTCGTCCCCCAGAAGGTGCAGCGCAGGAAGTGGGCATAGCCGCCGTCGCCGCTGTCCGCCACCAGGCCGCAGCCGGCGTTGTCCACGAACTCACAATCTTGAAAGTAGCCGTCGCGGCAGACCGACTCCTCCGCCTCGATGTCCACCCCCGCACCCGGCGCGGACGCCAGCGTTTCGCCTCCGACCTTGACGCGCCCCGTGTGATTGAACCGGCAGCGGATCGCTTGCAGTCCCCGGCCGCCCACCCACGAAAGCCCCTGCCGCCCGTTGAAGTCAAAGGTGCAGTCGGTCAGCATGTGCGGGGTGGGGGGATCACTTGCTTTGAGGCCCGTCCACCCGATCATCAGCCCGTCCCGCCCCTGGTGGTGGCTGTGAACCCTCTCCACCCGCACGTCGGCATCGCCGTATAGGAGCAGCCCGTCGCCCGCGAGTTGCCGCCCCGTGTCCCCCCAGCCGCCGCCCAGGACGTAGCCGCCGCCGTCGCCGTCCAGGTCCAGGTCGCGCACCGTCACATGGCGGCTGTGGGAGATGTCCAGCATCGCGCCGACTCCGACGGCGTACTTGTGGTCGTAGTCCGGCATCTTGCCGTAGGTCTGGCCCGTTTCGGGATCGAACGCGCCGAAGTGCAGGCCGGGCGCGAACCGCAGCGTCGCGCCGTTGCCCTGGACGCTTAGGAACCCTAACTTCTCCACCTGGAAGACGCTTGACGTCTGGTAATAGGGTGCCTGCCCCTCGACGTGCTTCTGACTGCCCACAACGTATGTCGCCTTCGGGATTAGCAGCGTCCCGCCGCCCCGCGCCTGAATGAGCCGCGCGGCCTTCTGGAACGCGCCCGTGTCGTCGCTCCTGCCGTCCCCCTTCGCGCCGCAGTCCGTTTTGACGTTGATCGTGGGGTAGGGAGACGCCTTTAGGAATGCCGAAGCCGCGCCGACCGACAGCATGGACGCCACGCCGAGGGCCGTGAAAACGCCTCTTAGGAATGTCCATGCCTTGCTAGGGTTCATTTTTAGAAGCAATCGCCGTAGCGGGAGCAGACAAAACTAGCCGCGTAGCAGAACAATAAGAAGGCGGCAACCGGCACATATAGCACGCTCATCCCCCAACATAACCTACTCTTTACAGGAAGCCAGGCAATGGAAACAAGCCCAACGGCAAGTGACACCGCCATTGCCGGCGTATCCCATCCCATGTACTGACGCAAGGAACCGCGTGTCACGATCAAGTAGCCCGTAAACACTGCCAATGGAGCGAATGACATACCCAGCCAGCACAGCAAGAATCTAAAGGAGCGATTCATCTTCTTTGGTTTCGCTACTCGCCTGCCTTCATAGTGCGGCCGGACACTTACAAGAATCAGTTAGGCGGTTGACGACGTTGGGCGAGCAGCAATCCCCTGACCTTCAGCCCCATGCGGAAACGCCGGGTCGCGCTGCAAGGCTTCCATCTGCCGCGCATGATAGGCGGTGTGTGTCTCACTCAGTTCCAACATCTGGGCGGCGGTCAGCGGTCCCAGGACGGGATGCGAGTAGCGCGGTTCGTTCCCTGCCAGGGTGTCCAGGGCACGGCGCATTTCGCGCCGCGCCCGGTTCCAGCGGGGCAGCAGCTTGGACAGGGGCACGTCCCCGCGCGGCTCCACGGCGGGGGAGGGGAGCGGCAGGGTGACGCCGCGTTTCAGCGCGCCCAGGATCAGGGCGCGACGCCAGGCGCGCGGCAGGACGCGGAACATCGGGGCCTCGGCTTGCATGGCCTCCGGGTCCCGCGCGCGCCCGAGGGTCTCGTCACTCAGCACGAGATGGTGGACGATCTGCCCGACGCTCCACACGTCGCCGTTCGGCGTCCAGTTTCGCTGCGCCTCGGTCAGTGTGAGAGCAAGGCTTTCGAGATCGGTGCGCTGGCCCTCGATGGCGTCAAAGCGGTGTTGGAGTTCGGGGAGCATGGAATGTCTCCTGGATAGGGGCCGCTGTTAGCGTCAGGAAGCGTTGTCGCTGCCCACGTCACTCTTCTTTCAACGCCAGATAGGACTCAAGATAGCCGCAGCTCATGCAGGCAAACGTGCGGACCGGAAGTCGGTTCCGTTTATCCGTTTCGAGCAAACCGAACAACTTTCTGACCGGTGCCCCCATCATCCACTCGCTAACCCGGAAGCCACTGTCACTCGCATCCAGGATGAACCCTTCTTCCATGACGCCGCCGCATTTGACACACGAGGAAGGAACTGACATGGTCTTTTTGTCTCGAAGCGGCGTCCAGCCCTCAGCCCTCACAGGGCCGCCAGGCGCTCGTCAATGAGGCGGTTGACGACGTCGGGGCGGGCCTGGCCCTTCATGGCCTTCATCACCTGGCCGGTCAGGGCGTTTTTGCTTTTTTCGTTGCCGCTCTTGAACTTGGCGACGATGTCCGGGTTGGCGGCGATGGCCTTGTCCACCTCGGCGACGATGGCCGAATCGTCGGAGACGGCGGCCAGGCCCTTCGCGTCCACGATGGCCTGGGCGGTCTGGCCCGTCGCGAACATCTCGTCCAGGACGGCCTTGGCGGTGTTGTTGGTGATCCTGCCGCCGTCGCGCAGGGCAAGGAGGTCGCGCAGGTTCGGGGCGGTGACGCGGCAGTCCATGATCTCTTGGCCGGAAGCATTCAGCAGGCGGGCGAGGTCGCCGGTGACGTAGTTGGCGATGGCTTTGGGGTCCGCGCCCGCCGCCGCGTCCTCGAAGTAATCCGCGAGGGGGCGCGAAGCGGTCAGGATGCCCGCGTCGTAAGGGCGCAGGCCGTACTGCGTCACGAACCGCTCCCGCTTGGCGTCGGGCAGCTCGGGCAGGGCGGCGCGGGCGGCCTCGACGTCGACGTCCTCAAAGTGCAGCGGCACCAGGTCAGGTTCGGGGAAGTAGCGGTACTCCTGCTCCTCCTCCTTGAAGCGCATGTGGTAGGTCTCGCCGCGCAGGTCGTTCCAGCCCAGCGTCTCCTGCCGCACGACGCCGCCCGCGTTCAGCAGTTCGGACTGCCGCTCGACCTCGTAGCCGATGCCCTTGTAGACCGACTTGAACGAGTTCAGGTTTTTGATCTCGGTCTTGGTGCCCACGCCGTCCGTGCCGACGGGCCGGATGCTCAGGTTCGGCTCCGCCCGCAGGTGCCCCTCCTCCATCTTGCCGTCGGAGACGCCGAGGTAGACCAGGATGGAGCGCAGCTTCTCTAAATAGGCGCGGGCTTCGTCGGCGGAAGTCAGGTCCGGCGGGAACTCGGTGACGATCTCCATCAGCGGGACGCCGCTGCGGTTGTAGTCTACCTCGCTCTCGTTGCCGCCCGCGTGGATCAGCTTGCCGGTGTCCTCTTCCAAGTGGACGCGGCGGATATGGATGCGCTTGCTGCTGCCGTCTTCCAGCGTGATGTCGAGATAGCCCGACTTGCCGATCGGGTCCTCGTACTGCGAGATCTGATACCCTTTGGGCAGGTCGGGGTAGAAATAGTTCTTGCGCGCGAACAGGCAGTCGCGGGACACCTCGCAGTGCAGGGCCAGCGCGGTCCGCAGGACGAGCTGCACGGCCTGCCGGTTCATCACCGGCAGCGAGCCGGGCAGGCCCAGGCAGACGGGGCACGTCCGCGTGTTGGGCGCCCCGCCGAACTCATTGGCGCAGCCGCAGAACATCTTGCTTTCGGTCAGAAGTTCGGCATGGCACTCCATGCCGACCACGGGTTCATACTGGGTCATAGGTTGCTTCTCAGAACAGTTCGTTTTCGCAAAATCGGCCCCGCTTTCGCAGCCGCCGGTGTCACCGTGCGGTAGGCACCCGCAGGGGCAGTGTTATCTTCTTGACGCTGTCTGCCTTTCGTTCCAGCGCCGCCGACCTGATGTTGCCGATTTGGCCTGCGAGTTCGTGCAGACCTAAATCTTGAGGGTGGGCTGTGAGCCAGCGGGTCAGCGCCTCCTCAGCCAAAAGGCATTCATCTAGGGTATAAGCATTCAGCGCCATATCTACGACGGTTTGGCGGTCAATTTCCACGGTATTTTACCTGATTGAAAGGCTGTCATCGTTGTTTTCGGAAGCCGCTGCTTGATTCCCCGCCCGCCACTGCCCTTTGCGGATGGCGAGGCGCAGCAGGAGCAGGCCGGCGTAGCCGCCGACGAGTAGGCAGATCACGCTGGCCTCCGGGCCGAACGGGCCGCCCGTCAGAAGGAACGGCCCGGAAAAGCGGTCCGAGAACAGCGTGTTCGGCTCGTCCCCCCACGATCCCGTGTTGGCGGCCCCGTAGATGGACGTCTCGAAGAAGTTCCAGCCCCAGTGGATGCCGATGGGCAGCCACAGGCGGCGCGTCAGCAGGTACGCCGCCGTGAAGAGCAGGCCCGTCTCGACGCTGATGAAGGCCGGGCCGACCAGCCACTGCGCCGTCGTCAGGCCGTCCACCGGACTGCCCAGGTGGGCCAGCCCAAAGAAGACCACCGAGCCGGCCAGCGCGACCCCCGTCCCCCAGCGCCGCTCCAAGGTCTGGAAGATGTACCCCCGGACGGCGGCTTCTTGGAACACGGCCAGCAACAGGAACAACAGGAGCGGGACGAGGGGCCGGAAGTGCGGGTTGACTCCAGCGATGTGGTAGACGCCGACGGCCCGCATCATCCCCATGACGGCGGAGAACACGCCGCCGCCGATCAGCAGCCCGATCCCCGTTTCGGAGAACAGCCCCCGCGCCGTCAGCCCCGCCGACCCGAGAGAGCGGTGGTCCGCCCGCCGCACCATGACGGCGTAGGCCAGCAGAGTCGCCGCCGCCGCGCAGGCATAGCCGAGTGTCGTCGTCGCCTCACCCGAAAGATGTGAATGCCCCCCTGACACCGCCAGCACGGCCCGCGCGAGCAGAAGGATGACCCCCAGGAACAGGAGCGCCAGCCCCATGAACGCCAGGATGCGGGGGATGGGGGAGTGCCAAAGCGGCCGCCCCCGCGTAGGAGAGGCGGTAGCGGGCGCGTTCGGTCCGGCGGCGAAAGGTCTATCGGTCATAAAAAGGGTCTATCGTTTGTACGGCTGTTCGAAGACCAGCCCGGCAACACTCCGGTAGTGCTTGACATTGAACGTGCAGAGCGTCGCGCCGAGGCCAGTGGCCGTGGCTGCGATCAAAGCATCTATCAAGCCTAGATTATGAGACAGGTGCAGGACACGGTAGTCTTGCAGGGCGCGGTCACAATCAGCATCCGTCGGCCAAGCAACCGGCAGTGGTTGGACCAGACGCAGTGCCTGCTCGACCTCCCGCTTGTTACGCGCATCCTGCATCAACTCCATGATGACCAGGCCGGGGACCGTCGGATACGCCGGGAGCGAGGCATACCAAGTTACCGCGGGCGGATGTCGGCGCTGAATGTCAATCAGGATGTCGGCATCCAGAACACGCAGAGGCGTGGCAGACGTCCTCATTCGCGGGTGCGCCTTTCGGCCTTGCGCCGGATCGCCCGCGCGTGTTCCAAACCGTCTTTAATGTCGGGCCGGGTGCCGATCAAGCCTTCCCGCTCCCAATACGCCACCAGGTCCGCCCCCGTGCCGTTCGCCGGGGGGAGCGGCCCGGCGGGCGGCAACGTCTCCTCATCGCCGACCTCTGCAATTTCTTCCTCAAAGAGCAGGGCTTTCGCGTAGCTCGCCGCGTCTAGGTTCCGGCGGCGGGCTTCCTCCTCTATGTGCCGTTCCTGTTCGGGCGTGAGTTCCAGTGTGAGTGTCATGGTCTTTCCCTCCTACTCGACGTGCAGGTGGCTGGGGCGTTCCAGGTTGGCGCGCTGCTTGTGCCATTCGGTCGCCTGCTCGTAGGCGTGGGCGGCGCGCAGCAGGGTTTCCTCGCCGAAGGCGGGGGCCATGAGCTGGAGGCCGATGGGCAGGCCGTGGGAGAAGCCGCAGGGGAGCGAGAGGGCGGGGATGCCGGCCATGTTGGCGGGGATGGTCAGCACGTCATTGAGCTTCATCGCCAGCGGGTCGGAGACTTCGCCCAGGCGGAACGCCACGGTCGGGGCGGTCGGGGCGATGAGGAGGTCGTACTTCTCAAACGCCCGGTCGAAGTCGCGCTTGATCAGCGTGCGGACCTGCTGAGCTTTGAGGTAGAAGGCGTCGTAGTAGCCCGCCGACAGGGCATAAGTGCCGATCATGATGCGCTGCTTGACTTCCGGCCCGAAGCCCTCCTCGCGGGACTTCTCGAACAGGTCCACATGGCTGGTGGCGCGGGCCGTCCGGTGGCCGAAGCGGACGCCGTCGTAGCGGGCCAGATTGGAGGACGCCTCGGCGGGCGCGAGGATGTAGTAGGTCGGCAGGGCGTACTCCGAATGCGGCAGGCTGATCTCCTCGGCGACCGCCCCATGCGACACGAGCACGTCAATGGCCGCCCGCACCGCCCCGGCGACTTCACGCGAAACGCCCTGGGCAAAGTATTCCCTGGGAACGCCCAATTTCAGGCCCTTGACGTCGCCGGTCAGCGACCGGGTGTAGTCAGGCACATCACGGGCAATGCTGGTGCTGTCGAGCGGGTCGTGGCCGCCGATTGCCTGGAGGAGCAGGGCGGCGTCGCGGACGTCGCGGGTGATCGGGCCGATCTGGTCCAGGGACGAGGCGAAGGCGATCAGCCCGTAGCGGGAAACGCGGCCGTAGGTGGGCTTTAGGCCGACGACGCCGCAGAAGGCGGCGGGCTGGCGGATGGAGCCGCCCGTGTCCGAGCCGAGCGCCCAGACGGCCTCCCCGGCGGCGACGGCCGCTGTGGAGCCGCCAGACGAGCCGCCGGGGACGGTGTGCAGGTCCCACGGGTTGTGGGACGCCCCGAAGGCGGAGTTTTCCGTGCTGGACCCCATCGCGAACTCATCCAGGTTGGCCTTGCCGACGAAAACGCTGCCGGCCGCTTGCAGCTTGTCCACAACAGTGGCGCTGTAGGGCGGCACGAATCCCTTCAGGATGCGCGACGAGCAAGTCGTCTCCGTCCCCTTCGTGCAGAGGTTGTCCTTCAAAGCCAGCGGGATGCCGGCCAGCGGCGACAGCGCCTCGCCGCGCGCGCGGGCCTGATCCACGGCGTCGGCCTGCGCCTGCGCGACGCCCTCGGTAACGGTGACGTAGGCCTTGACGTGGCCCTCGACCTCGCCGATGCGGTCCAGGACGGCGTCGGTGACTTCGCGGGCGGAAACCTCGCGGGCGGCCAGCTTCGCGGCCAGCTCATGGGCGGTCAGTTCGTACAGTTCCATGCGGCTTCTTCCTTACTCTTCCATGATCTGCGGCACGATGAAGTTGCCGTCGCGCTTCTCGGGGGCGTTCGCGGTCGCCGCCTCGCGGGGCAGCGAGGGGCGTACTTTGTCCTCCCGGAAGACGTTCTGCAAGGGCAGCGAGTGGGAGGTCGGCGGCACACCCTCCGTGTCCAGTTCCTGCAAGCGGGCGAACTGCCCCAGGATGCCGTTCAGGTCCGTGGTCAACCGCGCCTTCTCGTCGTCCGTCAGCTCCAGACGCGCGAGGAACGCGACGCGCGATACTTCGTCCAGTGTCAGTTGTTCAGCCATAGGAATAGTTTACGCTTTCCAGGCCCCCTTTTGCAAGACCCCCGGCGGCTTGACCGGACACGAAAAAGCCGGAGCAGGGCGAACCCCGGCTCCGGCGCGTCTATCTTATGTCCGTCTTAGGTCGGAATGAGCCGTTAAGAGTGCGGCGTGGAACGGGACTTGTGCTTCTTGGGCGGCAGGGCCGACTCCAGCGATTTCAGGTCCGGCATGTTTTCCAGCTCGAAGTGGAAGTCAATGACCTCGTTGATGTCGATGGGGCCTTTGGCCGTGAACTGCTCCTTCTCGTTGTGGGAGACTTCCACGGCGGTGTCCTTAAGAATGCCTTCCTCCCACTCTTCCTGCTTGATGAACTGCTCGCCGAGCTTCTTGCAGCGCGAGCAGCGGAACTTGACGTAGACGAAGCTCGGACCGAAGAGGCGCAGATAATACCCGTGCTGGACCACGTCCTTGGCGATGACGCGCTGGCCGCAGTTGCACTTGATCGAAGTCCGCATGTTACTCATAAGTGTCTACCTCCCGGTTGTATTGCCGCTAACCGTCTTGATGGGAAAAACGGGCCTCGGCGTAAATGATGAGCGAGGATTGCGTGGAGCTGTTCGGAGGCATTCTATTTGCACAGCAGCACCCTTATTATATCATATTATGGCATCTTCCGCCACCGCCTGTAACTTTTTCTTGTCCCGTTTATCCGACACTCATCGGACGCTCCCGCTGGCGCGCAAGTTCCCGCCGCAGGCGCAGCAGCGCGACGTCCTTGGCCTTGGCTTCCAGCATGACGTCGAAAGGGCGCAGGCCGTCCGCGCAGACCGTCTCCCAGAACTGGACGAATTCCAGCGGGTTGATGAAGTCCGCGTGCGCCTTCAGCCGGGGCGTGTGCAGCTTGGTGACGGTCCGGTCGCGCCCGGTCGCCCCCTTCTCCTTCTCGACAGTGGTTTCAAAGTCGGTGGAGGGCGAGGAGTAGTGGATCTTCGGCGTGACGCCCTCGGGCCACGTCCGCAGGGCCGACTCCAGGGCGGCCCGCATGGGCAGACCCTCCGGGTTCAGGCAGAAGTGGTGCAGGTTGTCGAAGACGACCGGGCAGCCCGTCGCCTCGTGAATCCGCAGCGCGTCGGCGACGGCATAGGAAACGTCGTCGTTCTCCACCACGAGCCGCCGCTTGGTCTCGTCAGGCAATCCCTTGTAGCGGCTGATGAAGCGCGCGATGCCCGCGTCCCGGTCGCCGTAGACGCCGCCCACGTGCGTCACGACGACCGCCTCCGGCCCGCACCGCATGGCGTCCAGGATCCGCGCCTGCGCGTTGAGGTCTTGGATGCTCTTGCGCGCCACCTCCTCGTTGAGCGCGTTCAGCAGGATGTACTGGGACGGGTGCAGGCTCAGGCGGATGTCGTAGTCGCGGGCCAGCGCCCCCAGCTCGGCCAGCTCGTCCTTCGCTTCTTCCAGTTGGCCGTGGAACTGCGGCATGTCCGGGTGGGTGAGGTACGGCGCAAAGTCCGACGACATCCGGTACATGTGGATGTCCACTTTCTTCAAGTAGTGGAAGATTTCGCGCAGATAAAGAATGGACTGACGCACATGCGGCCCGCTCTGCCACCGCCGCGCGTCGTTGGACGGCATCCCCGCCTCGGCGGGAATCGTGGCGAGGTTCCCGCCGTGCCCGATGACCTTGACCGCAAACCCTAAACGCATTCAGAAATCTCTCTTTCTGAGGCGTTTATACCCGATTAGACGGTCAGCGTCTCACTCACCCTGCATGGCCTTTCGCAAAAGGTCAGGCCGGTCCATCGCCGGGGCGCTGTCTGCTGGGAGCAGGCGGTCTCCCACCCGGAAGCGTATCGCTTTCCGCGCGCCGGGGGAGGACGCATAGTATCCCTCAGGTGTAAAAGCTATCCAATCCGCTGTGGCATGGTCATTGACGACCAGATCAACGAGCGTGGCGAGAAGGCGGCCATCACGGACACGCCATACGCGCATCAACTTCTCTCCGTCGCCGCTGGGGTCTTCTCCCACTGTGACCATTCGCGTGCTGTCGGGGGCAAAGGCAAGCGCCAGCAGGTATTCCGGCGGCGAAGCCAGCCCGCCGACGAGTTTACCCATCGCCGTCTCGTAGAATTTGATCTGGCCGGCGTAATTCACGGCCAGCAGCCGGTTGTCGGGCGAAAACAGCAAGGCCCGAACCCCGTTTTGATCGTACCCGACATCGATTGTCAGGCGCGGCTGACCGTCCGCCATGTCGTGGAGGAGGACGCGGCTGTGAACGCCCGCCGGGCGACCGTCCTTCGACTCTTCGGCATTATCCGCGACCGCCAGCGTTTTGCTGTCTGGGGAGAACGCATAAGGGCCAGGCTGCGGGGAGGCGACCGGGAAATTGTATCGTCGTTGGCCGCTGTGCAGGTCCCAAACTGTGATGCTGGGTGGGCCAGGCGGGGCTTGGCCCACGCCGTCGCCGTTCTTGTTGGCCAGCAAGGCTGAGTCGGGGGAGAAAATGGCTTCATGAAGTGGCTGCTCCATGCCTTGCAACGTCGCATGCGTTTGGCCGGCAGCCGCGTTTAGAACCTCGGCGTTCCGCGCGAGCATGTCACCGGACATCCGCAGGAGTGTTTTGCCGTCCGGCGACAGTAGCAGGTCAATATCCGCCGTGACTTTCTCGAGGCCCGGCGAACTCGTATCTGCCTTTCCCGGCAGGCGGTTCGTGAAGGTGCGTTGAAGCGTCCCAGTGAGGACATCCCAAACTTGAGCTTGCTGCCAGTCCGCCGTGACCAAGCGGCGATCATCCGGCAAAAAGAAGAGCCTGCTGGCATGATCAAACGGCAGCGCGCGGCCTTCCGTACCTATATTCCCGTTCCAGAGCCGCACTGAACTGTCTTCTCCGGTCGCAAGCACGGCGCCGTTCTGCGAGTAGGCGGCAGTGTTCACAAGGGCCGATTCCCAAAAGATGCGGCGGTAGGTTCGGCGAATGCCGGTCCGCAGGTCCAGTGAGGTGACACCGGAGCGACCAGGGGCGATCAATGTGTTCGCATCGGCAGAGGGAAGCGCGGCTCCCAGGTCGGTGATAAGCCGCCCCCGCTTTCCGGCGGGAGTATAGACGACCGTCGTTCCCCCAATGCTCACGATGTGTTTGCCGTCGGACGACCATCGCAAGTCTAGGCCGAACACCTCTTTGAATTGACCTGGGAGGACGTGCAGCCGCTTTCGCGCTGCGACATCCCAGATTTTCAGCGTCAGATTGTGCACGAAGACGGAATCCGTGGAAGGGCCGCCGCCCGGCGGGGCCCACTTCGGGTCTTGGCCTGCGGTGACGATCTGCTTGCCGTTGGGGGAGAAGTCCAGCGGTCCAAAAACGCCGCTGCCGTCCGCGAGTGTTCCCAAACTCCTGCCGGTGCGGGCGTCCCACAAGGTCGCTTTGGAAGCCTCGGCTCTGACGGCATAAGCGACCACTGCCGCGCGGCGACCGTCGGCGGAAAGGGCGAAGTCGCCCCCGGTCGGCAGACGGAGACGCGGTTGTCCTGTCTGGGCGTTCCAGAAAGTCGTCTGCCCTTGCGGCATTCTCCCGAAATCATCCGGTGCACTTCCAACAATCTCTTGTCCATCTGGGGTGAACAGCAGGTGCGTGAACGCGATAGGCGTACCCGGCGCAGGGCCAATGACGCGGCGCTGTGCGCCGGTCTCGCTGTCCCAAATCTCGATGCGGCCATCTACGGTCGCGGCCGCCAGCCGTTTGCCATCCGGCGAGAGCGCCAGGCCCAGCACGGCGGGTGACTGGTTTGGGTCGTCGTGGGCAACCAGAACAGTCCGCCTCAATTCCCATGTCCGCGTGTCCCAGAGCTGAACGCCTGGCGGGATGCCGACGGCCAGCAGCGGCGCATGAGCGGCGAAGGACCAGGGGCCTCCACTGAAAGGGTTGCCGAGCTGCACGACAAGGACTGGGCGCGAGGCAGGTGAAGAAGGAGCCGCATCTATGCTGCTGCCAAGAGCCATGAGGAGGACAAACGCGAGGGAGGCGGTCAGAGGACAACGCTGCGTCGTTCGCACCAAAGGGGCCATTTGACTACACTGACTACACATGAAGTCAGTATACCCGAAGCGGCATCATCCAAGAGCAGAAGCCCGGACATCCGCCCTAAATCTTCCTGCTCGATACCTCAAATGAATGCCTTCCAGAAATCGGGGTCGAAGGGGAGTTCGGACTGGGCGCCCAGTGCCGAACGGTAGTCGGCGGCCTGGGAAGGGTTGAGTTCGCGCGAGGCGGGGGAGAAGGCGTCGCCGACGAGGACGATCTGGGCGGAGGGGAGGTCGCCCCGGCGGTTGACCCGGCCCGCGCGGCGGATCAGGTTCTCGGGGGGGCAGAGGGTGGACAGCAGAACGGTGGCGTCCAGGTCGCTCGACTCCAGGGCGTCGCCGGTGGTCAGCAGCAGGTAGCCCTCGCCTTCTTTTTCCAACTCCCGGAGCTGGGCGTAGGTGCGCCGGCGGATGGCGGCGGGCTGGCCGGGGTGGTAGACGTAGACGGAGTGCGGGTAGGCCGGGGCGAGCCGGGCGTACAGGCTCTCGGCATCCTCAACCGTCTCGGTGACGCCGAAAACGCGCGAGTTCTGGAAGTAGGCGCGGCGGATCTCGGCCTCGATGAGCGCGAGCGGGTCTGAAGCAGGCTTGTAGGCCAGGGTGCGGGCGGG
>CAXTWM010000113.1:0-13484 GCA_964247915.1 uncultured Armatimonadales bacterium
CCATCGCGCCCCCGCCGCCGTCGGCGGCGCCGTCCGGCGTCAGGGCGCGGGCCGGCTGCACGGCGAGGAGCAGGGGTTCGGGCGGTTCCGCGCGCGGGGGCAGCGGGGAGGCGGCCTGCTGCAAGGGCAGGGGCTTCTCGCCGAGCAGCGGCTGCACGTCCGGGGTCGAGATCACGAACCGGACCTGGACCGTGGGGATGTCCAGGTACTGCGCCAGGTGCAGGGCCAGCGCCTGGGCGTACTTGGTCTCGACGAACGTCCGGGCGAACGACGACGGGGCGCCCAGGACGACGACGGGCGGCCCTGGGAGCGGGCTGTAGGAGAGGGGCTTGAGCGGGCGGAGCCAGTTGCCGATGGTTTGCTTGTTGACCGACCCGGCCAGGGCGCGCAGCGTCCGCTCCCAGGCCCGGCGCAGGGCGGTCAGGCTTTCCTCCTCGCCGAGTTCCAGCTGCTGATCTTTGATCGGCTGGTCCGGGGCGCTGTCATCGGGCGTCGGGTGGCTGCTCACGGGTGTCCTGGCGGTGCGCGGCCACTCATCACCCGTGAAGGGCGGGCCGGAACAAGAGAAGGAGGCAGCCATTTCGATTCCGAAATCGCCGCCCCGCTGCCGTCCATTATACCGCAATTCGCGCGCCCCGGCAAGCCGATTTTTCCGCCCGCCCGCTTGGGCCTCAGCCAGACGCCCGCCGCCCGGTCAGGCCCCGACCACTTCCCGCGCGGCGGCCAGGACGGCGTCGTAGTCCGGTTCGCTGGCGATCTCGGGGACGGTCTGGACGTAGCGGATGATGCCCTCTTTGTCGGCGAGGTAGACCGAGCGGGACAGCAGGCCGAGTTCCTTGATCTGCGCGCCGAAGGCCGTCCCGACCGTCCGGTCTTTGTGGTCGGAGAGCATCTGGATGTTGTTCACGCCTTCCGATTTCGCCCACCGGGCCTGAGCGAAGGGCGTGTCCGCGCTCATCGTCACGACCTTGATCTTGTCGGCGGGCAGGTCGGCGACCTGCCGGTTGAACTTGCCGGTTTCGAGGGCGCAGACGCTGGTGTCTATGGACGGGATCAGGATCATCAGCACGGCCTTGGCGCCGCCCTCGCTCAGTTCGTCCCAGCCGACCGTTTGCAGCTTGTCCGCCGTCTGGACGTGGAAGTCCGGTATCCGGTCGCCGACCTTCAGCTCTCGGCCCACCAGGGTCATCGGGTTGCCCTGCATCGTGATCGCGCCGGGGCGCTCGATCGGAGTTGTCTGCGAAGCCATCGTCATGGGAGTGTCTCCTTCATCGGTGCGTTCTTGGTGAAGTATACCTCCCGCCAAAGGAGAACGCGCCCCCGGCGTCGTATAGGGGTGTACCATGACCAAATTCGTCTTCTTCGACATCGGCGACGTGCTGTTCGACGAGAACGCCCAGCACTTGTGGCTGTTCCACGACCTGCTGCTGACCCTGCGGTCGCACGGCAAGGACGTGCTGTGGGACGACTTCAACGCGACCCGCAAGCGGTTGACGGCGGCGGGGCCGAACCCGGAAGCGGCCATCAAGGGGGCGCTGGCCTTTTACTGCGCCAACGACTCGGAGACGGAAGTCCTGTGGCACGAGGCGCGCGACCTGTACCAGCAGATGCGGAAGCCGCGCCCCTACGGGCAGCTTTTGGACGGCATCACGCCCGCGCTGGAGGACCTGCGCCGGGATTTCCGGCTCGGCATCATCGCCAACCAGCACCCGCCCGTGAAAGAAGCCATTGAGGGCTATGGCATCGCCGGGCTGTTCGACGTCATCGTCATCAGCGAGATCGTCCACCTGTTCAAGCCCGACCCGGCCATCTTCCGGGCGGGACTGGACCAGGCCGGGATCACCGGCCCCGAGGCCGTCTTCGTCGGAGACCGCCCCGACAACGACATCGGCCCCGCCAAAGCCGCCGGGCTGAGGACGGTGCGATTCAAGCGCGGAATCCAGTATACTTTATATAACCCGGACGACCCCGCCATGACCGCCGACGAGACGGTCTCGGACGTGTCCGAGTTAGCGGCAGCCGTGCGCCGGGTGGCACGGGGCGAGAACGAATAGGCATGAGGGTTGACATCCGCTATGTTCAACCCGGCCTGTTGCGGGTGTCGCCGATGAGACCGGAAGGCGCGGACCCGATGAAGCTGCAAGACCAGTTCAACGAGTTTGGGTTTTCGGCAGAGGATATGCCGCCCATTGAAGTCACTCTCGGCATGGGTGGTGAGATGATGATTAACAACGGCATGACACGGGCAACCCGTTGCTGCATGATTAACTCGGAGCAGCGCGTTCCGGTTAAGGTGATCGAAGTGAGGCCGGAATGGAATCTCAGCCGCCTGCCCACCATCGCCGAAACCGTGACACCCGATTTCTAGACAGACACAAGAATTGGTGGGGCCAATGGACACAACGCAGCAACTTCTGGAAACACTGGCACAACTGCACGAAGCGCATCCGTCCTGGCGATTTGGTCAGCTCGTCGCCAACATTTCACTCCTCGCCAAAGGCCCGGTCAAGTCGGCGGTCTGGGACGTTGAAGATGAGGAACTGCTGAAGGCGGCACAGGAACATCTCGCCCAGATGCAGGCGAGGATGCTGGAACAGGTTGCGGCATAGGGAAGCGCGACGAACCGCGTTCTCGGCGACCGGGAGGCGCGGCTCCATCTAGGAGGAGGTCGTCCAGGTCAGCCTCATCAAGCCGCTGGGCTAGGGACTAACGGCCAACCATCATGCAAAATCAAGAACCCCCCGTTGTCTTTGACAAAGAGCGCGCCTCGTCCTACGACACGCAGTACGCCAAGCTGGCCCCGCTGCGCGACGCGCTCAATCTGCTGGTCCGCCTGGTGCTGTCCGATCTGCCCGCCGACGCGCGGATACTCTGCGTCGGCGTGGGGACCGGCGCGGAACTGCTGGACCTCGCCCAAGCGTTCCCGCAGGGGCGGTTCACCGTGCTGGAGCCTGCCGCGCCGATGCTCGACATCTGCCGCCGGCGGGCCGAGGAGGCCGGCATCGCCTCGCGCTGCACGTTCCACGAGGGCTATCTAGACTCGCTGCCCGCCTCGGACCCGTTCCATGCGGCGACTTCCATTCTGGTCTCGCACTTCATCACGCAGCAAGAGGCGCAGCGCGACTTTTTTCGTCAGATCGCCGTGCGGCTCCGCCCGGAGGGGTATCTGGTCAATGCGGCTCTGGTTTCCGATCCGTCCCCGGCGGCCTCCCCCAGCCTGCTGGATGTCTGGATGCGGATGCAGAGCTACGCCGGGCTGCCCGCCGAGCAGCTCGAAAAGATGCGCGCCTCGTATGGCCGGGAGTTCGCCGCACAGTCGCCGCAGGGAGTCGCGTCCCTCATCGCGTCGGCTGGTTTCAGCCCGCCCGTCTTGTTCCTCCAGACCCTGCTCATCCATGCTTGGTATGCGAAACGGAAACCCGACGCGGCCCCGGATTTTCCATGATGGCAAGCCTATGAGTGGTGTATTGCTTCAAGCGCGGCCAAGCCGCCGGATATGTCATGGCGCAAGTTATCGGCATCGTTTTTATCTTGTGTCTGTCTTGAGTAACCTGGATTGAGTGAAAGTGTTATGCGCCATTTTGGCAGGTTAACATCAGGTAAGTCGAGCAAATGGGCCTGGTTTTTTGTGGGTCTTGCTTGCTTCTATGTTGTGTGGTGTTCAATCACTCCACGCTACAAAAGTGTGGGTGGAATGATGAATGGGCCGAGACTTCACACAAGTGATGGGAGCTTTCGTTCGGCCTGGGTGTCGGAGTGGCGCATGGATCAATGGACTGGTTTAGAAGAAGAGAGAAGCGTGGGTGTGTTGGACCATGATCCAAATTGGCACCGGGTGAGCTGGTTCGGTATCAAATTGCCCTAGTATCTCAATACTGACGCTGTCAACATTCTACAAGCGGGTTCATCGGGAACAAGTTCGGAGTTGAAGAGACTCCTACACTGGAGATCGGGAACAAGTCGCAGCGTAGAAACACAGCCCATGATTAACATCCACTGCCTTATCCATTCCGAAGCCGGGGAGGGCCACGCCAACGAGGATGTGGCGCTCGTGCGCCCGCATCCCGAGGACGCGGACGTTCTGCTGTGCGCGCTGGCGGACGGTCAGGGGGGGCAGGCGGGCGGCGGGGCGGCGGCTCGTGTCGCCGCCGAGGAGAGCCTTCGGGCGGCGGCCTCGTTCCCCGCCCATGAACTGCGCCAGGCCGCCCCGTGGTATGCCGTTGTCGGCGCGGCGGATGAGGCGGTGTGTGAGGATGACGCGGCGGGGTATTGCACCCTGGTCAGCCTGTGCGTCTCGGCGCGGGAGGTTTGGGGCGCGTCCTGCGGCGACAGCGGCGCGCTACTCGTCCAAGGCGAGCGGGACTTTCTGCTGACCGAGCATCAGCGCAAGGACCCGCCGGTGGGGTCGAGCGCGGCCTATCCCGTTGCTTTTTCGGCCTGACTTCATCAAGACTGGACGCTGCTAGTCGTCTCGGACGGAGTCTGGAAAGGCGTCGGCTGGGAACAGATCGCCCGCCTGGCCGCCCAGTATCGGGGGCAGGCGTTGATCGCCGCGCTGCGCGGGGCGGCCTGGGACGCAAATGGGGGTCGGCTGCCGGACGATTTCACCGTCGCGCTGCTGGGAACGCAGACGGAAGAAGATAGGTCATGGAGAAATAGGTCATAGATGATCATTGAAGCGCGCGAAGACATCGTCAAGCTCGAAGGCAACCTGGACAAGAACTTGTGGCCGACCATCCAGGCGGCGGCGAACCTGCTGCTGCGCCACCACCCACAGGGCATCATCGTGGACGGCAGCGAGCTGACCGGCTGCTCCCCCGAAGGAGCGAAGACGTTCCGGGACGCGATGGACTACATCGAGCGCTACCGGGCGCGCATCGTCGTTTCCGCCCTGCCCGGAGGCGTCATGGAGGTCGTCCGGGCCGTGCCGGGCGTCCGCTCGCGGCTGCCCGTGGCGGCCACGGTCGAGGAGGCGCGGGCCTCGCTGAACCTGTGCGGGCCGGGCGGCAGCCGCGCCGTCGCCGGGAGCAACGCGCCGCAGAACATCCTCGTGCCCCTGCTGCGCCCGGACAACCCGCAGGCCGCCAGCGGCCTGGCCTGCCGGCTCGCCCGCGCCGACCCGGCCCACAAGTCCCGCCTGCACCTGGCCTACGTCCTGGAAGTCCCCCGCCACCTGCCGCTGGCCGCGCCCCTGCCCGAAGAGGAGGCCGCCGCCGCCCGGACGCTGGAGATGGCGGCGAGCGCCGTGCGCGGCGAGGGCGTGACGGCGGAGCCGCAGGTGACGCGCGCACGCGACGCCGGGGAGGAGATCGTCCACCAGGCGGAGGTCCTGAGCGCATCCCTGATCGTCCTCGCCTACCTGCCTTCGGGCGACCCCTCCGACACGCTGATGGCCCGCGTCACCCGCACCATCCTGGATCGCGCCCCTTGTGAGGTCGTCCTGAACAAGCAGCCGTCGCGCTAGGAATCGCCCCCTAGCCCCCAATTCTGGGGGGACCGGAGGGACGGGGCTTGCCCCGCCCCTTCATCTTCTGACTCTCCTCATGCTTAAGGAACCCGTGCCCCATGCCGACACTAGACTGGATTGGCAAAGCCGCCGTCATCAATCACCACCAAGATGTTCCCTATCGCCTGCTGCATACCGACCCGGAGCGTTCCGTCGGCGTCTCCGACGAGGGGAACCTGCTCGTCCAGGGCGACAACCTGCAAGCCTTGAAGGCCCTGCTGCCTTACTATGCCGGTCAGGTCAAGTGCATCTACATTGATCCGCCCTACAATACGGGCAACGAGGGCTGGGCCTACAACGACAACGTGAACTCCCCCGAAATCCGCCGCTGGCTGGGTCAGGTCGTCGGGGGTGAGGCCGAAGACCTGTCGCGGCACGACAAGTGGCTGTGCATGATGTACCCCCGGCTGACGCTGCTGCGGGAGTTTTTGCGCGAAGACGGGGCTATCTTCATCAGCATTGACGATAACGAAGTGTCTAATTTGCGCCTTATCATGGATGAAATTTTCGGAGGCAAAAACTTTGAAGCTGAGATTGAGTGGCAGAAGCGATACACGCGAAGTAACAACACTGATGGCTTTACTTCAGTCATTGACCATATTGTCGTCTACAAAAAGAGTGAAGCTTTTAAGCCGCAGCTTTTTCAGCGAGAGGATGCCGCTAACGCCCGTTACACGAATGCTGACAACGACCCTCGCGGCCCCTGGAAATCTATCCCGTTCTTAAACCCTCTATCATGTAAAGAACGGCCTAATCTCTGCTATGACATCATTAACCCAAACACAGGGCAGGCGATCAAACCCCGCTTAAAAGCATGGCGGTCAGAAGAGGCTGTTTTTAATAGGTTTGTTGAAGAAAATAGAATCTGGTGGGGTAAAGATGGAAGGTCTAAAACGCCATCTGTCAAGCGTTTCCTGTCCGAGATGGAGCGTGGGATGACTCCTATCAATTTTTGGGATTATCAATTTGCCGGACACACAGATTTAGCGAATGCAGAAATAAAAGCCCTATTTGGCGCTAAAGTATTTGATACTCCTAAGCCTACGTTGCTAATAAATCGTGTTCTCCAACTCGCTACTGATCCTGACTCGCTCGTTTTGGACTCCTTCGCCGGTTCCGGCACGACCGGCCATGCCGTGATGCAGATGAACAAGGAGGACGGGGGCAGCCGCCGCTTCATTCTGGTTGAAATGGAACCCCACATCGCCCAAGAAGTGACGGCGGAGCGCCTGCGGCGGGTCATCTGCGGCGGGGGCGACACACTGGACCTGGGCGGCGGCTTTCGCTATGCCACGCTCGGCGAACCTCTGTTGGACACGGCAGGGCAGATCAGCGAGGGCGTCACGTTCGGCGACCTGGCCCATCACGTTTACTTTACCGAAACCCGCCTGCCCCTGCCGGAGCGCACCGACAAAGGGCCGCTGCTCGGCTGTGAGAACGGGGTGGCGTGCTACCTGCTCTGGAAGGGCCACGGCACGGAAACTGTTCTGGACAATGCCGCCCTGCGTGCCCTGCCGCCGCACGACGGGCCGAAGATCATCTATGCCGACGGTTGCCGGGTCAGCGCCGGACGCCTCAAAGCGGCGGGCGTTGTCTTCAAGCAGCTTCCGTATGAGGTCAAGACGAATTGACCCTGTTCGGCTACAAAGAATACCAGCAACGCACCTTGGCGGCGCTGTCGGACTATCTGACGCAGGCGCGGGAGATCGGCGCCAAAAAGGCGTTCGTCATGCAGACGGAGCGGCCTTACAAAGCCGTGCCGCAACTGCCCGGCCTGCCCTATGTCTGCCTGCGCGTCCCCACCGGCGGCGGCAAGACGGTTCTGGCCTGTCATGCGGTCGCCCTGGCCTTGCGGGACTTCCTGCGGCAAGAGCGGAGCGTCGTGCTGTGGCTCGTGCCGACCAACACGATCAAAGACCAAACCCTGAACGCCCTGCGCGACCGCAGGCACCCGTACCGGCAGGTGTTGGACGCGACACTGGAAGGAAAGGTCACGGCGCTGGGGTTGGCCGACGCGCTGGCCGTGCCGCGAGCCACCCTGGACGGTGAAACGGTCGTTGTCGTTTCCACAATGGCCGCGCTCCGAGTGGAGAACACGGAAGGCCGGAAAGTTTACGAAGAGGCGGGGGCGCTCATGTCCCACTTCAGCGGCCTGCCTGCCGAGGCGCTGGCGGGGCTGGACAGAGGGGACGGCATGGAGAGGCCGCTTTTTTCCCTGGCGAACGTCCTGAAAATGCGCCGGCCCGTTGTCATCGTGGACGAGGCGCACCATCTGCGGACCGAGCTATCGTTTGAGACGCTGGCGCGGTTTGATCCGTCGTGCATCCTGGAGTTCACCGCCACGCCGCACACGGGCGACAGCCCCAGCAACGTGCTGTACCAGGTTTCCGCCGCCGAACTGAAGGCCGAGGCGATGGTCAAGCTGCCGATCCGCTTGCAGCTTTCCGGCGACTGGACCGAGGCCGTTGCCGCCGCCATCGCCAAGCAGCAGGAGCTGGAAGCGGTTGCCATGCAGGAGCAGGCCCAAACGGGCCGCTACCTGCGCCCCATCGTGCTGCTGCAAGCCCAGCCGAAGAACCAATCCTTGACGGTGGAGGCCGTCAAAGAGCGCCTTCTTGACAGCCACGTTCCCGCCGAGCAGATCGCCATAGAAACGGGCGCGGTCCATGAGCTGAATGGCGACCTGTTTTCCCCGGCCTGTCCCGTCCGCTACATTATCACCGTGGACAAGCTGCGGGAGGGGTGGGACTGCTCCTTCGCCTACATCCTCTGTTCCGTGCGCGATATGAACGCGAAGACCCCGATTGAACAGATATTGGGGCGCGTCCTGCGGATGCCAAACGCCGAGCGCAAGGCCAGTGAGGACCTGAACAGCGCCTACGCCTACGTCACGTCCAAGAACTTCCGGGACGTGGCCGAGGCGGTCGGGGAGGCGCTGACACGGAACGGCTTCACCAAGTTTGAGGCGAAAAAGGAGATTGAGCAGGGCGAACTGGATTTGGGCGGCCTGTTCCGGTCAGAGAAAGCCGAGCCGAGTCCCTCCCAACGCGGCGAAACATTCAGCGTCCCCCAACTGGCTTTGTATGCCGATGGGGATTGGGAGCCGGTAGACGAGACGATTTTCCTCTATTCCGGGTGGAAGCTGACGGACTACGTCGCGAGGTTGGACGAAACGGAATTTGCATCCCATATCACGGCGGAAGGCTATGATTTTGATGTCACTAAAGCGGGCGGCTACAGCATCCGGCAGGCCGAAATGATCTTTGTCAGCGACTTGCAGCGACAGCTTGCCTTGCTGACGCCAAACGACATCGCGGCACCGGCGGAACTGGCCGTCTGGCTCGACCGGCACATCCCGCACCCGGACATCCCGCAAAGCCAGTCTTCCCTATTCCTCATCAATCTGCTGGAAAGCCTATTGACCGAGCGCGGCCTGACGCTGGAACAACTCTCACGGGAACGCCTGCGCCTCCGGGACGCCGCCGCGAAGAAGATCAACGGCTACCGCAAGGAAGCTACCAGCAGGGCCAGTCAACGTCTCCTGTTTGACGCCCCGCCGGAGGAGCTGCAAACCAGTGCCGAATGCGTCTTTACCTACGCTCCCGACCAATACCCGGCGAATGCTCTTTATGAAGGCGCCTACCAATTCAGGAAGCACTACTACCCCGTCGTCGGCGAGATGAACGGTGAGGAAATAGACTGTGCCCGCGTCCTGGAAAACCACCCCAACGTCAAATATTGGGTGCGTAATTTGGAACGCCGCCCCACGACCTCATTCTGGCTTCAAACGTCAACGGACAAATTTTATCCTGACTTCGTGGCAATACTGGAAGATGGGCGGACAGTGGCCGTAGAGTATAAAGGCGAAGACAGAATCACCAGCGACGACAGCAAGGAAAAGCGGCGCCTAGGCGAACTCTGGGAAGCCCGAAGCAACGGCCAATGCCTTTTCCGGTTTGTCGGCAAAAACGACTTCGCCCAAACATTGACGAGCCTCGCGGCGTGACCGATCCCGTTCTAGGCCAGCACTTCCAGGGCGTTGGGCAGGTGCGTTAATATCTCGCAGCCGTCTTCCGTGACCAGAATGTCCTCCTCCACGCGGACGCCGCCCCAATTCTCCAGGTAGATGCCTGGCTCGACCGTCAGCACCATGCCGGGCGCGAGAACCAGCGACTCGGCGCGGGCGGAGAAGCCGGGGCCGTCGTGGACGGAGCGGCCCAGCGAGTGGCCCAGGCCGTGACCGAAGGCGTCCCCGTAACCTTTTTCCGTGATGAAGTCGCGGGCGACGGCGTCTATTTCTTTGCCGGTCTTGCCGGGGCGGACGGCGGCGATGGCGCGCTGCTGGGCTTCCAGGACGACGGCGTAGACCTCGCGCTGCTTCTCGGTGACGTGGCCGATGGCGACCGTGCGGGTGATGTCCGAGTTGTAGCCGTCCACAGTCGCGCCCCAGTCAATCGTCACGAAGTCGCCGGTCGCCAGGGGGCGCGGGCCGGCGTGGTGGTGCGGGTGCGCGCCCAGCGCGCCGGACGCGACGATGGTGTCGAAGGCGACCCCCTCGGCCCCGCCCCGGCGCATGGCGAATTCCAGTTCCAGGGCGAAGTCCTGCTCGCGCGTGGTGGGCTGGAGCAGCGGCTTGACCGACTCGAAGGCGGCCTCGGCGACGGCGATGGCCCGCCGGATCTTTTCCACTTCCCCGGCGTCCTTGACCAGCCGCAGCGTCCCCACGACGTCCGTCGTGCCGACCCACGCGATGTCCGGCGCGAGCTTCTGGAAGGCCTCCCACTGGGCGACGGTGACGTGGCCCGCCTCAAACCCCAGGCGGCGCAGGGCGGGGCGCTCCTTCAGGACGTTTTGCAGGGCCTCGCCGTAGCCGCCGCTGCCGGACGGCGTTTCGATGACCTCAAACCCTTTGCACTCGGACAGGGCGCGCAGGGTGTAGCGCGAGTCGGTGATGAACAGCGCCTCGTCCGGCGTGATCAGCGCCTGCGCCGTGGAGCCGGTGAAGCCCGAGACGTAGCCCAGGCTGCCCGTGTCGGTGAGCAGCAGGGCGTCGGGGGCGCTTTCGAGCGCCCCGAAGGCGCGGCGGACGTTGTCGAGACGGGTTGGCATGGAGGTTCCTTCTGCGAAATAGGGTGCCGCTATTATACCGCGCTGGACGCCGGCCAATGCGCGTGTTATAATGGCGGCATGAACGAAACTGATGCCACGACGATACCCCCGGCCACGTTCCGCAACCCGCTGAAGCTGCACGGCGCGGACCCGTTTCTGACCTACTACGACGGCTGGTACTACCTGTCCACCACGGCGGGAACCGACATCAGCCTGCGCCGCGCCCGGCGGATCGCGGAACTCAAAGACGCGCCCGATGCCCTCATCTGGCGCGACGACGCGCCGGGCCGGTTCCGGGACATGTGGGCGCAGGAGATCTACCTGCTGGACGGCCCCCACGGCCGCCGCTGGTATCTGTACTACACCGCCTCGGACGGCGAAGACGCAAACCACCGGATGTTTGTCTGCGAGGGCGCGGGGGACGATCCGCGCGGCCCATACACGTTCAAAGCCAAGCTCCAGACCGACCCCGAAGACGCCTGGTACGCCATTGACGGCTCCGCCCTGCGTCTGCCCGACGGGCGCCTGTTTTTCCTCTGGTGCGGCCGGCCCAGCCCGGCGGGCCAGGGCCTTTATATCTCCCGCATGACCGACCCGTGGACGCTGACCGGCCCGCGTGTCTACCTGCCCGCCGAGGGCTTCGGCTGCGACGAGGTCCGCGAAGGGCCGGTGACGATCCAGCGGAACAGCAAGGTCTTCCTCCTGTACTCCGCCTGCGACACCGGCAAGCCGGACTACAAGCTGGGGATGCTGGTCGCCCGCGACGACGCCGACCTCCTGGACCCCGCCGCGTGGGCGCAGCACCCCGCCCCGGTCTTCACCCGCCACGACGCCCACGGCGTCTACGGGCCGGGCCATAACAACTTCTTCCAGTCCCCCGACGGGACGGAAGACTGGATCGTCTACCACGCCAAGACCGACCCCGGCTACACCTACCGCGAGCGCTCGGCCCGCGCCCAGCCGTTCACCTGGGACCCGGACGGCACCCCGAACTTCGGCGTGCCTCTGTCACTGGACACCGACATCCCCGTCCCGTCCGGCGAACCGCCCGCCGACTAGCTTCTGTTCCTTGCGGAAGGAGTTCCCTTATGTACGCTAGGAGTTCGCGCGGCTTCACCCTAGTAGAACTGCTCGTCGTCCTCGCCATCATCGGCCTCCTCGCCGCGCTGCTGTTCTCAGTCTTCGCGCGTTCGCGGGACAACGGACGCCGGGCGAGCTGCCTGTCTAACCAGCGGCAGCTTGGAGTGGCGTTCCTGCAATACGAGCAGGAAAGCGACGAGCGATACCCTCAAGGGACAGTGAGACAGGGAGACCCGGACCATCCGGGGAAGATGCACCCGACCGGCGAAGGCTGGGCGGGACAGGTCTACTCCTACGTCAAGAACGTGGGCGTCTTTCGATGCCCGGATGATCCGACTCCCGCCGCAGCGGCGGCGCAGGGTGTCTCCTACGGCTATAACACTTGGCTACCCGAGTCGTTTGATGTCAAAGGAATGCCGGGGCGCGTCCTCTCCACGACCAAAACGGTGCTGCTGTTCGAGACCACAGGCAACACCGCGCAGATCACCCTCGCGGACGAAGGCGCCGCGCAGGGCGCACGAGAGTTCTCCGCGTCGGGTTACGGCGGCATCCTCGGATGCGGCCCTGGAGGGGGTTCGGGCAAAGCCGTGTACGCGACCGGATGGATGGGCGGGGATGCTCCGTACAAGGACGACATGGGCCGCTTCCAGTTCCCGGATCGGGATGGGCGTCATGTCGGCGGTGCGGATTATCTGCTGGCAGACGGCCATGTCAAATGGTTTCTGCCAGGTGAGGTTCTTGCAAACAACCATCCTGAAGTTTCTGACACGGAGTTTGACAACTATGGGGCGCATTTCATGAATGAGAACTGGCATCACCGAAAATGAGTGCCTCCTGTCCCCACCCCGAACCGAATCCGGGCGCAGGCGCGTATTTTCTGAGGAGGAGCGCACCATGCACAAGAGGCAGGCGTTTACGCTGATCGAACTGCTCGTCGTCATCGCCATCGTCGCCATTATCGCGGCGATACTCTTTCCGGTCTTTTCCAAAGTCCGGGAGAACGCCCGCCGGGCGGCCTGCCAGTCCAACCTGAAACAGCTCGCGATGGCCTTCACTCAGTACACGCAGGACAACGACGAGCGGCTGCCGGGGGCGACGGACGGGCCGCTGGGCGCGAACGTCGCGGGCGGCTGGGTCCTGTACCACGCCTTCGGGGTCAGCCCGGCCCCGGCCAGCTTCGACGTCACCCAGGGCGGCCTGTACCCGTTCGTCAGGAGCAAAGCCGTTTACGTCTGCCCCGACGACGGCGTGGGCCAGACGTCCGGCGACTCCTACGCGGTCAACGCCTGCGCCCTGTCGTCCGCCAACGTCCCCGCGAACCCCCCGCAGCCGCGTCCGGGCAAGTCGCTGGCCGCCTTCGACGCGCCCGCCTCCCTCCTGCTGCTGGGCGAGGAGGACGCCGACTTCCATGACCACACGACCGGCTCCACCAACGACGCCTACCTCAGCCTGTTCTTCGACGACGCCGTTTCCAGCCGCCATTCGGGCGGCTCGGACGTCTCGTTCCTGGACGGCCACGTCAAGTGGGTTCGGTTCCCGCCGGCGGCGGGCACCCCGTCCGCCCGCTCCGCCTCCGACGTCATCAGCGGCCTCCAGACCGGGGGCGCCCCGTTCGTCCCCGCCGGCACGAACGGCGGGGCCTGCCCCTGAAGGCATCGGAGAAAGACATCGGGGAAGGGTAATAGGGGGGAGGTTTAAGGCCGCCCGCCGGAGGGGATTGACTCCTTGTGAAACGCTCCCGCCTCATCCTGTGCGCCGCCCTGGCGCTCGCCGCCGCGCCCCTGGCCGC
>CAXTWM010000114.1:0-13469 GCA_964247915.1 uncultured Armatimonadales bacterium
CGCTCGATTTGACGTAGTTGAACAGGCGGCGCGCGGCCTCGGCGGGGGTGCGGCCGTGGATCGTCGAGAGCGAGCCGGGGTGCCCGGCCATCACCTCGTCCACGAACACCCAGGCAGCGTCCGCGGAGCGCATCTCGCCGAGCAGGATGCGCGTCGGGCGCGAGCGGAGCGCCGACTTCATGAGCAGCGCGGGGGTGAGGCGGTTGTTGCCGCCGTTGGCCGGGTAGATCGCCGCACCGCCGCCCACCGACGGGGACGGCACCGGGGCGGCGACTTCGGCGCGGACGGGGGCGCTGCCGCGCCGTTTGGCGAGCCAATTCTCCCAGTCCACCAGGATCGAGGCGGCGTTGAAGATGGACGAGTAGGTCCCGCTGAGGATGCCGATCAGAAGGGCGACGTTCAGCAGGCGCGTCGTCTGCCCGCCCAGCGCGACCAGGGCGACCAGGGTCATCACGACCGTCAGCGACGTGTTGATGGACCGGGCCAGGGTCTGGCCGATGGAGCGGTTGACCAGGGTCTCGAAGTTCTCGCCGCGCGCGCGGTGTCGCAGGTTCTCGCGGACGCGGTCGAAGATGACGACCGTGTCGTGGACGGAGAAGCCGATCACGGTCAGCATGGCCGTGATGAAGAGGCTGTCAATCTCCCACCCGAAGAAGTACCCGAAGATCGCGAACGCGCCGAGCAGGACCAGGGCGTCGTGCAGGAGCGCTACGACCGCCGACGTGCCCAGGCGCAGGCCCGCCACGAAGCCGCCGATGCCGAAGACGAGGGCGAGGTACAGGACGATCAGGGCGGACGCGATCACGATAGCTTGGAAGGCGTTGCTCGTGACCTCGCGCGAGATCACGCCGCCGACGTTGCCGAACTGCTGCTCGGTGTTGGTGCCTAGCGTGTTCAGGGCGGTCGTCAGCTTGCCGTAGACGGGGTTGTTCAGCTTGGAGGCTGCGCTGCTGCTTTCCGGGACGCTGACGATGGCGACGGTGCCGCCCTCGGCCATCTGGACCGTGTCGTGCGTGAAGCCCTGGGCCGTCAGCGCCTTCTGGACATCGGCGGAGGTGACCGGCTGCGCGTACTGCACCTGAATCTGCGTGCCGCCGGTGAACTCGATGCTCTTTTTCAGACCGCCCATGAAGAGGAAGATCAGGCCGGGGACGATGATCGCCAGGCTCAGGGCGTAAAAGAACCGGCGGCGGCCGATGATGTTGCGGCTCGCCTGGCCGCCCTCCGCCTCGGTGCGCCCGACGAGGGAGCGGACGTTCAGGCCGAACAGGGCGGGGTTCTTGGCGAGGCCGGGGAACAGGTCCACGAGCAGGTACAGCAGCGTTCGCGTGACCGTAATGGCCGAGAACAGCGAGACCAGGACGCCGATGAGCAGCGTCAGGGCGAAGCCGCGCACGCTGGCCGTGCCCAACGACAGCAGCACGATGCAGGTGATGCTCGTGCAGATGTTGGAGTCGCGGATGGCCGGGAAGGCACGCTTGAAGGCGGCGTCAATGGCGGGCCGCAAAGCCTTCCCCGCCCGCAATTCTTCCTTCAGCCGCTCGAAGATCAGGATGTTGGCGTCCACGGCCATGCCGATGGACAGGATGAAGCCGGCGATGCCCGGCAGGGTCAGGGTGACGACCAGGCCGGGGAACAGCCAGCTCAAAGCACCCTTGAAGATCGCCAGGGTGAACAGGGCGTAGATCAAGAGGGCGATGTCGGCGAGCAGGCCCGGCAGCCGGTAGTAGAGCAGCATGAAGAGCAGGACGGCGGACAGGCCGAGGAGGCCCGCGACGATGCTCTTGGTCACGGCCCCTTTGCCCAGGCTGGCCTCGACCGACTGCGTCTGCACCTGCTCCAGCGGGACCGGCAGCGCGCCGGCGTTGAGCAGGTTGGCGAGGCTCTGCGCCTCGGTCAGCGTGGCGAACCCGCCGCTGATCTCCGCCTGCCCGTCCAGAATCGGCTCGTTGATGACCGGGGCGGATAGGACGGCGTCGTCGAGCACGATGCCGTTGATCTCGCCCGTGTGCTCCGTGGTGAACTTGGCGAACGCGGCCGCGCCCTTCTCGGTGAAGACCTGCGAGACGGCGGGCGTCGAGCCGGTCCCGCTGAGGTGGGCGCTGGACTTCGGCTCCAGGTCGGCCCCCGACAGGATCGGCTGGCCGCCGTTGGCGTTGAGGGCGTCGGTCAGCAGGGTGTTCCAGCCGCTGATCTCTTTGTTGAGGGCCGTCGCCCGCGCCTGCTGGGCGGGGTTCAGGTAAAGCGGCGTGTCCGAGGTCAACTGGTCATAGGTCTGCTTTGCGGCGTCCATGACCTGCTGCTGCGCCGGGTTGGCGGGGGGCGGCGCGTAAAGCTGCATCGTCGGGCCGGGCCGGTTGTTCCGGGCGTCGGTCAGCAGCGCGTCCCAATCCGCCTTGATCTGCGCGCCGTCGCGGAACGACTCGCCGGGGGCGAAGCCGTTCCAGGGCATCGTGGCGACGAACGAGTACGTCTCGTGGCCCTTGTTCGCCCGGTTGATGCTCAGGCGGAGCGGATAGGACGCCGTTTTGTTGTCCCCCGACTGGACATCGGGGAAGTAGTAGAACGTCATCTGGGCGGTCGTGCCGAGCTGGTCCAGGACGGCGTTCTTGTTCTTGACGTCGGGCAGCTCGATGATGAACTGCTTCTCCTGGGGGCGGGGCTGGACGACCGGCTCGCTGACGCCGGCGGCGTTGATGCGGTTCTCCAGGATGCGCTGGATCAGGTCCTGGTTGTACGGGACGCCGGGAGCGCGCTCGGGGTGGGCTTGCAGGACGGCGCGGATGCCGCCCTTGATGTCCAGGCCGTAGCGCGTCGGAAAGTTCGCGACGCGCTGGTGGGTCGTGGGGTCCGTGTGCCTGCCGAGCATGACCCAGCCTGAAAGGGCGATGAGGACCAGGATGGCCAGCCCCCAATATTTCTCCTGCTTCAATTCTTCCTCCGCGAAGACAACGCTTCGACCGACTTCTGAGGGGAATGCGATTCCCGCGAAAAACGACGTTTCACTAGACCTCTTGCCTCGGTTCCTGGAATGAATTCCAGGTCTGTAGAAGTGCAACTGTCCGCCTTCGCGGACATAGGAACCGCCTATAGCGGCTCATCCTCCGTCCGCGAAGGCGGACGTCTGCACTCCCGGAGACCCGGATTTCAATCCGGGGGAAGAGGCTAGAGGCTCATGCAAGAGGTCTATTATATCTTACGGGCGGGAGGCTGTCAAGGTTTCCGCCCGAAGCGCCGCTTCCACCAGGTCGGCGCTGCGGGTGACGCCCGGCTCGGCCCGCATCCGTTGTCCCAGGTCGGCGGCGGCGGCTTTGATCTCGGCCGAGGCCAGCAGACGCTGGAGGCGCAGGCGCAGGCTGGTCGCGGAGAAGTTGGCGGGCATCAGGCGCAGGCCCCAGCCTTCGCGCTGGACATGCGCGGCGTTCTCGAACTGATCGAAGCCGCGCGGGACGACGAGCGAGGGGAGGCCGTAGTAGCAGGCGGCCTGCGTCGTGCCGGCTCCCCCCTGATGGACCACGGCGTCCGCCAGCGGGAAGAGGTCGGCGTAAGGCACGTAGGGGATGATCTGGACCCGCCCGCGCAGGCCGGGTGGGAGGGTCAGGTCTGCCGGTGCGCCAAGCAGGATGGCGTTCCAGTCGGTACGCGCGAGTGCTTGCAGGGCGCTCGCCCAGAACTCGCCGGGGTGGTTGACGACTGAGGAGCCGAGGGTGAACAGGATGCGCGGGGAAGAACCCCTCCCTGCTCGTTCCTCGCCACCCTCCCCCAGAGGGAGAGGGACAGAGAGTGCCGGCGCCGGGCCGTCCCAGCGGGCGTAACCGCCGAGTTGAAACCAGCGGGGCCAGTCAGACGGGCGCGGGAAGAACGACGGGGACCACAGGCCCAGGGTCAGGCGTCGGGAGTACGCCCCGCCCGAAATGACGTTGGGGCGGGGCGCGACGCCTAGCTTGCGGTATTCCGCACCGGCCAGGGCGTCTAGGTCCCCGAAGATTCGGTAGCCGACCTGCCAGCCCAGGCGGGACAGCCAGGCGGGGCAGCCCTTCCAGGCGACGCCGGGCGGCGGATAGGCCGCCGTCTCGTGGATCAAGGTCGCGCCGCTGGCGCTGACCCAGGGCGTGCCCGTCCGCTCCGCCACGGCGGGGGCGGCAAGCTGAATGGTGTGCGACAGGAACAGGTCGGCCTCGCGCGCCAGCGGCTCCAGGGCGAGGGTGGCCGGGACGATGGCGGGGATCAGGACCTCCTTGAACATGATCTGGATGGGGTCCGTCAGGTGCGCGGCCAGCATCCGCCGCAGCAGGTCCGAATCCCAGTCGGGGTCAACGCCCGCGACGGTTGCCTCAAAGCCTTCCGCCCGCGCCTTCTCGGCGAACTTGGGGCTGACCGCCCAATGGACAACGTGCCCGCGCCGCCGCAGTTCCAGGGCCAGCGCCATGAACGGGTTGAAATCACCGGACGAGCCGAGCGTGTGAACCAAAATCTTCGCCATAAGCCTTCAGTGTACCCGATGCCCACGCCCATTGATGGCAGGCGGCGGAGCATTGGGTATAATGGCGACACCATGAATGAACTTATTTTGGCGGAAGCGCGGCGTCTGGCCGATGAGGTGTTCCGGCCCAATGCGGAGAAGGCCGACCAGGGCGACATCCAGGGGCAGGTGGGTGAGAACGTGCGCCTGCTGGCCCAGGCGGGCTACTACGGGCTGGGCATCTCGCCCGAACACGGCGGCATGGGCGCGGACGACGTGACGCGGCGCGAGTTCACCGAGCTGATGGCGTCGGCCTGCGGCGTGACGGCGTTCACGCAGCAGCAGCTCCACGCGGGCGGCGGCTTCGTGGGCGGGGCGCGCAGCGAGGCGTTGCGGCGCGAGAAGCTGCCCCTGTTCGCATCCGGGCGGGAGAAATGCGGGGTGGCGTTCTCGCACCTGCGCCGGCCCGGCCCGCCGATGGTGCGGGCGGAGCGCGTGGACGGCGGCTACCGCGTCTCGGGGACCGCGCCCTGGGTGACGGGGTGGGGGCTGCTGGACTCGTTCATCCTGGGCGCGATGCGGCTGCCGCAGGAGGACCACATCTATTTCTACGTCCCCAAAGCCGGCAACGAGGCCACGATGACGCCCGGCCCGCGCATCCCGCTGGTCGTGATGAACGCCTCGGACACCGTGGAAGTGGGGCTGGACGGGGTGTTCCTGCCGGACGAGTACGTTCTGTACGAGCGGCCCGCCGAGTCGCTGAAGCGCGGCGACTACTGCGGGATTTCGGGCCACGTCTTCCTGCCCCTGGGCGGCGCGCGGGGCAGCGTCCACTATCTGCGGACGCTGGCCGAGCGGCGCGGCAATGACGTGTTCGCCCAGGCCGCCGAGGAACTGACGCGCGAGATAGACGCCTGCCGCCACGAGGCGCTGACCTGGAGCGGGGCCTGCGCCGACCAGCCGGACTACAGGGAACACGCCCTGCACGCCCGCGCCGCCGCCATCGTCCTCGCCGTCCGCGCGGCCCATGCGACGGTCACGGCGACCGGCGGCAGCGCGCATCTCCTTTCCATGCCGCCCCAGCGGCTGCTGCGCGAGGCGATCTTCTACACCACCACGGCGCAGACGCCGGACGTGCAGAACGGGACGCTGGACCTGCTGCTGTCGCCGGAGTGTTGGAGTCAGGGCTAGTCACTCATAACGGATGTCGTCCAGGTAGAACGTCACGGGCTTGCCGGTCGCGGCCAGCGTCCAGCAGAAGCCGGTCTTGATGCGGGACAGGTCCAGGCCCTTTAGATCGAGCGTATACCGTTTCCATGCCGACGTCAGCGTCACCCGGTCCAGCTTGGCAGTCGCCGAGTCCGGGTAGGTCTTGTCCTTGCCGAGCAGGCCGAATTGGAAGGTGACGACCTCGCCGCCGGACGCGCCGCGCGCCCAGAAGGTGAGTGCCTTTGCCCCGGTCAAGTCCCAGCCGCCGGGGTGGTCGCCCCAATCGTTTGCGGGACTCTGCCAGACGACGCCGCCCCAATTGTCCGTCGCCGTGTAGCTGACCTTCAGGCTGGTCTTGCCGATGTGCGGGGCGTCGGGGGAAGCGTCGTCCATCTTGATCGCGCCTGCGTTGCCCATATAGCCGACGGGCGTGAAAGGCGGGGTATGGGGCGCGGCGGGGCCGTACAGAACGAGCGGCAGGGCGGCTTTTTGGGCGGGCGGCGCGGCCTGCGCGGGCAGGACAAAGAGGGGGCCGTTCGCGCCGGCCGCCCCGCCGTGCGGGTCGCGGACAGAAGCAAAAAGTCGGGAGCCGCCCGGGGGGGGGCCGTACAGACCGCGGGCCCGGGGGGCTTTTGGGGGGGGGGGCGGGGCCTGCGCGGCCTGGACAAAGAGGGGGACGTTCGCGACGGCCGCCCCGCCGTGCGTGTCGCGGACATAAGCAAAAAGTCGGTAGCCGCCCTTGTGGATCGGCATCTGGACGGTCGCGCCGCTGGGGCTGGAGGTAACGATGGCCTCGGGGTAGGTCGGCAGGGCACCTTCGGCCCCGCCGCCCGTGTGGTAGGTGACGGCGTCCGCCTGCAAGACCCACTGGACCCTGAGCGGGTCCTTCTGAGGACTGGCGGCGTCCAGCGTCGCCTTGACCGTCGTGCCCGGCGGGACCTGATCCGGCCCCGCCACGGTCAGCCCGGAAATGACCGGGCAGGGGTGGGCGGGCGGCCTGCCGGTCCAAAGCTGGGAGAGGGCATCGTCCGCGCCGAGCCGGCTGCCGTCGGGCAGGAGCAGGCCGAACCAGGTCGCCGTCGCTTCCTGTTTGTTGCCCCAGGTGAAGGCGTAGGAGCCGAGGCAGAGCGTCTGGGCGACGACGCTCTTCTCGTAGGTCGCGCGGTAGCTCGCCGCTTTTGCCGTGCTGGACGGTTCGGGGACGGCGCCCCAGGCATTCGCTTTCTGCTCCCAGACGCCGGGGGGACCGTACTCGGTAATGATGTAGGGCTTGACGCCGCCCGCCGCCTTGTAGCGGTCGCCGATGGACGGGCCGCCGGCGTAGGAGTTGAGGCCCACGATGTCTATGTCCGGGCAGTGGGCGTTGATCTGTGCCACTTTGTCGCCGCCGATCTCGGCCACGACGGTCATGGTGGGGTGGTTCGGGTCCAGCGCGTGCGCCATCTTGGCGAGGTCTTCGATGGCCGCCCACATGTCGGCGTTGTCCTGCTCGCCCACCTCCATCTCGTTGCCTAGCGCCCACGTCAGCAGGGCGGGGGAGTTCCGGTAGCGCAGGATGGCCTTGCGGACGGTCTCTTTCTGGGCGGCGACCTGGGCGGCGTCACCGTAGTTGAAATACTCCCGGTGCCCCAGCCAGACGCCGACCGTGACGGTCAGGCCCAGCGCCTGGGCCTCGGCCATCTTCGGCTCCAGAGCGTCCGCCCCCCAGGTGCGGAACGAGTTGCCGCCGCAGTCGCGCAGGAGCGTCTTGGAGCCGTCGCCGCCCACGCCTTTGACGACATAGGGCTTGCCGTTCCGCAAAAGCTGGAAGCCGCTGCCCGTCTTGACGACCTTGACGACGGACGGCTTGGCATCGCCCCCCGGAACGGCGGCATGGAGTGCGATAGGGCCAAAGGCGGCGAGCACCAGCGACAGGAGGGCGGGGAAGGGGTGTTTCATGCTACGATTATACAGCCGCCCGCCCTTGCTGTCAACAAGCGGCGGGAAAGGAGCAGGATGAAAAACGCCCCCCGGATGGCGCTCTGTGCCCTTGCCTTCTCGACTCTGTTCCTGGCTACGGCGGGATGGGCCGCCGCGCCCGCGCCGCCCCTTGCCGGGGACACCGACCGGCTGACGGCTCTGCGCCTTGCTGGGATTCACGGCGACCGTTCGCAAGTCCCCGTTCTGATCGCCGCCCTGTCCAGCCCGAGCGCCGCCGTGGAAACCACGGCGCTGCTGGCGCTGGCGCAGATCGGCGCGACGGAAGCGCTGCCCGCCGTGTCCAACGTCGTCCAGTGGCCGCCCAACGAGTGGACGGGGAACTACGCCAGGGCGGCCCGCGCCCGCCTGGTCGCCGAGGCCGGCGCGCGTCGGCAGGCGACAGCCGAGGCCCGGCTCCGGGCGAAGGTCGCGGCGTTTCTGACCCTGATGAAGCTCCACCCGGCCCAGATCACGGCGGCGCTGGCAGCCCAGCGGCGTCAAATCCCGCGCCCAGCGGGCGAAACGCTGGCGGCCTGCGCCTGCGAGGAGATCGCCGACATGATCTACCGGAGCGGCCTGCCGTACACGCGCCCGCTGCCCGCGCTGCGCGGCCTGGATTTCGGCCTCGTTCCCGGTGCGCTTCTGAAAATCCAACTAGCGCAGATGCCGCCGGGGCGCCGGCTGCCGTGGATGATCGCCCGGATCGTGGCCGCCCCCGCCTCGGGAGTCGCCGGGCTGAGGCTGATCCAGCTCGCGGCAGACGAGGGGCGGCCCGCCAGCCGCGCGGCGGGGGCGGAGCTGAGGGAGATACACGCGCACCGGAGCCGCTGCCGTTCTTCCGGCTTCGCGGGGCTGTTCGACGTCATCCGCAGTGCGGGCGACCCGACGCAGGCGGCCCTCGTCGGGAGCTTCACGCACGATCCCGACCGCTGGGTGGCTTTCGTCGCCCAGGACTCGCTGCTGAGCATCGCGCGGGGGCAGCGGGAACAAGTCCTAACCGGCTACTGACCCGGTCTCAGGCCGTGGCTTCGGCAAGCGCGGGCTGGGTCCGTGGCAGCACGGCCTGGGTGATGAGCAGGGAGGCGAGGGCGGCCACGACGCCGCACCAGAACGGGGCGTGGTAGCCGAAGCGGCTCCAGAGCAGGCCGCCGGCGAGGGGGATGACGACGGCGGCGACGTGGTTCATGGTCTGGCCCATCGCCAGGGAGGGCGTCAGCTCCCCGGCGCGGACGATGCGGTTCAGGTACGTCGTGATGCCGACCCCGAACGAGAACAGGATGCTGTCTACCACCCAAAGGACTTCCAGAACGACGACGCGCTGGACCAGGGCGTAGCCGGCGAAGGTCAGGGCGATGGCGACATAGTAGAACGACATGCAGCGGCGCTCGCCGATGCGGTCAATGAGCCGCCCGACGGGGGAGGCGACGAGGAAGGAGGCGACGGCGTTGAGCAGCATCAGCGTGTCTATCTGGGGAAGATGGACGTGCCACTGCTGGACCAGGGCGAACAGGGCAAAGGTCGAGAATATCTGACGCCGGAAGCCTTCCAGGAAGGTCAGCCCATAGAACAGCCCGTACTCGCGCCGGAACAACAGCCGGGGGCGGTTGTGCGTGGTCGAGGCCCCGGACATGGGCAGCAGGCAGGCGCCGCCCGCGAAGATAAAGGCGGCGGCGGACACGAAAAAAACCGGGTAGGGGACGTGGCCGGCCAAGAGACGCACCAGGACGAACGCCAGGATGGTCCCCGCCGAGCCGATGGCCCCCATCCGCCCCAGGTGCCGCCCGCCTTCCTGGCCGGAGGCCAGCGCGAGGGGGATGAACGAAGACGACGTGAACCACTGGTGCATGAAAACGGACCAGAAAACGGTCACGATTACCAGTCCGCCGTAGGTGTGGACGAAGCCCGTGGCGGCGACGCCCGCCGCGCTGAAGCACAGGCACAGCGCGGCGATGCGCGACTCGGCGAAGCGCGCGACGAGGGCGGCGATGCCGACGGCGAGCAGGCCGGGGATCTCCCGCGAGGTTTCCAAGGCGCCCATGCCGAGCGGCCCCACGCCCAGCGTCCCGGTGATGAAGTTGATAAAGACCGCGCCGTAGACGGCGAAGCCGAAGCCGAACAAGAAGACGGCGGCGGAGAAGAGCCGCCAGTCGCGGCGGATTTGTTCCGGGGAAAAAGCAGGCATCGCGTTTCAGTATACCTATTTTCGGATATTTTTGATAAACCTCACGGGTTGGCATGGTCTATGCAAGGGGGATAAGCAGTAAGGCACTCACGGAACCAAACTCAAGCAAAGGATGAAGACGAGGCTGTTGCCGTCCATGACATCACCGATCGAGAGAAAGGCTGCTCCATCATGGCCCTGATCCACACCTGCCGCTCCGCCCGCCAGGGGCGCGCACGATTCGTCCCCGGCGGCCTCGCCTGTGCCGCCGCCCGCCAACTGTTGCTCTCGCCGACGCCGCTCCAGGTCTCGTCCGCGCTGAAGTTCGCGCCGGGCTTCGCGCACAAGTCGGCTCTCCGGCTCCTGCCCGACCCGGCCTGACGCACACAAAGAACGCCTCCGCACAAGCCATCGGCCTGTGCGGAGGCGTTTTCGTTGGCTGACGCTGCGCCGAGCTGGTGCGGAGCGCAGAGCCGTGGGCCTGAGGTCCCCGGCTGTGGGGCGAAACGCCCAGTGACCGCCTGCGCGGGCAAGCAAGGAGGAGCAGTCGTAAGCCTGTCCGTCTCCCCGCAGGGGGAGAATCGGCGTCCGCGCCCCACAGCCGAGGACTTCAGGCCCACAGTCCTACGTCCCCCGGTCATTGACAATCCTCTCCGCCGCGTGCTACTATCCCCCATGACTGACTTGATCTTACGCGGCGGGACGCTGTACGACGGGCTAGGGGGCGAGGGCCAGCGGCAGGACATCGCCGTCTCGGGAGACACGATCACCGGAATGGGCGACCTGTCCCAGGAACCGGCGGGCCGCGTGCTGGACGTGACCGGGCTGGCGGTCGCTCCCGGCTTCATTGACATCCACACGCATTCCGACTTTTCCCTGCTCATCAACCGCCCCATGCGGAGCAGTCTGGCGCAGGGCGTCACGACCGAACTGGTCGGCAACTGCGGCACTTCCATCGGGCTGGTGACGGCGGGGGAGAACTTCGCGCAGGAGCGGCGCTGGGCCGAGCGCGGCGGCACCGTTCTGGACTGGTCCCGGATGCGCGAGTACCTGGCGCGGGTGGAAGACGGCGGCCTGGCGTGCAACGTCGCCACGCTGGCGGGGCACGGGACGATCCGCAAGGCTATCATGGGCTTTGAAGACCGCCCGCCGACGCCGCCCGAGCTGGCCCGGATGCAGGCGATGCTCTCCGAGGCGCTGGCGGACGGGGCGGTCGGGCTGTCCACGGGCCTGGAATATCTGCCCGGCGGCTACGCCCGGCACGAGGAAGTGGCCGCGCTGGCCGCCGTCGCGCGTGAGGCGGGCGGCTTTTACGCGACCCACATCCGCAACGAGGGTGACACGCTGGTTGAGAGCATAGAGGAGGCTATCCGCGTGGCCGAGACGACGGGCGTTCCCTTGCAGCTCTCCCACCACAAGTCCGAGGGCCGCGCCAACTGGGGCAAGCCGCAGGTCACGCTGCCGATGATGGCGCGGGCGCGGGCGGCGGGGCTGGACGTGCTGACGGACCAGTACCCCTACACCGCGTTTATGACGGGCCTGAGCGTGATCCTGCTGCCGCATTGGGCCAAGGACGGCGCGATGGAGGACATGCTGGCCCGCCTGCGCGACCCCCAAGACCGGGCGCGCATCCTGGCGGGCATCGCCGGGGAGCCGTGGGACTGGAACACGGTGCAGATCGGGATCGCCCGCACCCGGCGCGAGGCGCAGGGGAAGACGCTGGCCGAGCTAGGGTTGGAGGAGGGCAAGACGCCCGCCGAGGCCGCGCTGGACCTGCTGCTGGACGAGGAAGGCTGGGTCGCCGCCGTCCACTTCGCCATGTCCGAAGAGGACGTGGAGTTCATTCTATCCGACCCGCACACCATGATCGGCTCGGACGGTGTCGCCAACGACCCGGCCAGCGAGATGGCCGAGGATAAGACCCACCCGCGCACCTACGGCACCTACCCGCGCGTTCTGGCCCGCTACGTCCGCGACCGCGAAGTCCTGTCGCTGGGCGAAGCCGTCCGCCGCATGTCCAGCCTCCCCGCCCGACGCCTGGGCCTCCTCGACCGGGGAACGCTCCGCGTCGGAGCCAAAGCCGATATCACCGTCTTCGACCCGAAAGCCGTACAGGACGCCGCCACGTTCGACGACCCGCACCGCTTCCCCATTGGCATCCCCCACGTCGTCGTCAATGGTCGGCTGGCCGTGGAAAAAGGGGTGCAGACGGACGTGCTTTCGGGAAGGGTGCTGCGGCGGGGTAACAGCTAACGCAGGGCGGCGCGGATGGCGTTCCAACGGGACCGGTGCGACTCGTCGGGGTGTTGCGGCAGGAAGCCCAATTTTAGGTAGGTGTGGATGGCGGCAAGCCGGTGGTCCTGAGTTTCCAGAAGGGCGTCGGTGCAGCCGAGCGTCGTGAACGTGTGCAGGACGGCCAGCGAAAGGAAGAAGCCGAGCCGCCGCCCCCGATGGATCGGGTCCACGGCGACCCAGTGGAGGTAGCCGGAGCCGGGGAAGCGGTCGGGCTGGAGCCGGGCCGACGCGGTGGCGATGGGGCGGCCCCGGAAGTCAATAACAAGAGTCTGCTTGACACCCTGCTCTTCGTTCAGCGTGGCCGCCACCCGCGCCTCGTCCCAGGAGCGCGCCTCATCCCAAACCTCATCAGCGAACGCGCGATCCAAAACGTCGGCGACGGCGGGAACGTCTTCGGGCTGCATTCCCCGCAATGTGTAACCATCAGGTAGGGTGGGAAGCGGCGGCAGATCGAGAAGACTTGGCCGCCGCATCAGCAGGTTGTCCATCAGGACTTGTCCAGCAGGGCCAGTTTCAGGACTTCGTCGGCGTGGGTGACGCACTCGAAGGTCATCTCACCCCGGATGTTGCCGGGAAGGTCTTCCAGGTCCTTTTCGTTCTCGGCGGGCATGAGGATGGTGCGGATGCCCGCGCGGTGGGCGGCGAGGACTTTTTCTTTGAGGCCGCCGATGGGCAGGACGCGCCCGCGCAGGGTGATCTCGCCGGTCATGGCGATGTCCTTGCGGACGGCCCGGCCCGTGAGCGCGGAGGCCAAGGCGGTGGCGAGGGTGATGCCCGCCGAGGGGCCGTCTTTGGGCACGGCCCCGGCGGGGACGTGGACGTGGATTTCGATGCGCTCGTTGAAGTCTTCTTCCAGGCCCAGCATCTCGGCGCGGGAGCGGACATAGGACATGGCAGCCTGGGCCGACTCTTTCATCACGTCGCCCAATTGGCCGGTCAGGATCAGCCGACCGTCTTTGCCCTTCATGGGCGAGACCTCGATGGAGATGACGTCGCCGCCGACCTCCGTGTAGACCAGACCCGTCGCCGCGCCCACCTCATCCAGCTCCTCCATGACGCCGTAGTGGTACTTGCGCTGGCCCAAAAACTCGCGCAGCTCGGCGTCGCCGACTGTCACCGGCTCGGCGCGTCCCTGCGCGACGCGGCGGGCGACCTTGCGGCAGAGGGAGGCGACCTCGCGCTCGAAGTTACGGACGCCGGCCTCGCGCGTGTGCTCGCGGATGATGCGGCGAGTCGTTTCTTCGGGGATGACTAGCTGCTGGGCGGTCAGGCCGTGCTCCTTGATCTGTTTGGGGATCAAGAACTTCTGGGCGATCTGGAGCTTTTCCTCTTCGGTGTAGCCCGAAAACGAGATGACTTCGAGGCGGTCCCGCAGGGCGGGTG
>CAXTWM010000115.1:0-13428 GCA_964247915.1 uncultured Armatimonadales bacterium
GAAGGTCCGGGAGAACGCCCGCCGCGCCTCCTGCCAGTCCAACCTGAAGCAGATCGGGCTGGCCCTGACCCAGTACACGCAGGACTATGACGAGCGCTACCCGCTCGGCGTCCCCGTGCGCGGCGCGCGCTACAGCCAGGGGTGGGCGGGCCAGACCTATTCCTACGTCAAGAGCACGGGCGTCTTCAAATGCCCCGACGACAGCACCGCTCAGGGGACGTTCAACGGCTTCACCGACTACCCGATCTCCTACGCCCTGAACACCAACGCCGGCGGCAAGCCGCTGTCGGCGTTCAACTCCTCCTCGGCCACCGTGATGGTGTGTGAGGTGTACGGCGCCGCCGCTCAGATTGATCAGCCCGATGAGGGTCTGTCGGCGGGGACCTACCACGACCTGTCCCCGGCCACCAACGGCCTGCCGGACTACAACAATGCGTATGGCGGCTCCCTGACGGACGGCGTTGACGGGGTCGGGCCGGACCTGAAACTCGCCACGGGCGACATGGCCGCCGGCGTGAGCGGCGTTGACCCTTACGGGGCGCCTTTCACGAGCTACTACACCGGGACGACCGGCATCCACGGAGACGGCTCCAATTTCCTCTTCGGCGACGGCCATGTGAAGTGGCTGAAACCCATCCAGGTCTCTTCCGGCCACAACGGGACGCCCGGCCAGGACCAGGCGACCGCCTCGGCCACCAACGCGCGCGGGAGCTACAAAGCCGCCGCGACCGATGCGATGTTCCTGGACGCCAATCACACCGCCGCCGTCGTCGGCACCTTCAGCACCAACTAACGAGGACGGCTAACAAAAGCAACGCGGGCCGCGCCGAGGACGATCCTGTCCAGACGGCGCAACCCGCGTTGTTCTGTCGTAGGGATGAAGCAGGTGAACGTCGCGCGCAAAAAGCACAAAAAGTTTTATATAAAACTGGAACGAACCCTGGTACAATGGCGTTGATAGAAGGAATCGTAACGAATCGAAGGAGCAACGCATGACCCTGGAACTCCTGGAACGACCAGCCCCAGCGACTGATATACAGCACGAAGACATACAGCACGAATGCGCGACGTGCAGCCATAAGAACCGTGTCTATCTGACCTCGCCCAGCGGCGCGCAGACCGCCGCCGTTTGGCGCTGCGGCCTGCTGTCGCAGAAGACCCAGAAGGAAGTTCTGGTGCAGCCGCATGAGAACTGCTTCGAGCACCGCAGCCTGACGGACCACTGGGAGAAGTCCGGCCTGGCGCTCGTCCGTTAGACGCCAGGCGTGATTCTCTGCGGCTCCCCGTTTAGGTTGGGATGCTGCTGTTGATCTCGATCAGGTTCCCGTCCGGGTCGCGGAAGTGGGCTGTGCGGATTCCCCATTCGGGCCGGTCCTGCGGCTCCGCCGCCAAAGCGACGCCCCGCGCGCGCAGTTCGGCTGCGGCCTTGCCGACATCATCCGTCGCCAGGACGAGCATGGTTTTGTCCTGCGCATCGGCGAACACCGGCTTGCCGGCGGCCCCGATGGTTTCGGCCATCAGGTCGCGCCGGAACAAAGCCAGCGTCTGGCCGGAAACGTCAAACTCGGCATAGACGTCTTCCAAGTTGAAGCGGGGAGTCAGGCCCACCGTATCCTGATAAAACCGGAAGCAGGCGGGGAAATCGGACACGAGCAGGCGAACGTGTGGTGAGCGGAACATGGCGGGCGGTCCTCCTATCGGGCGCGAGCAAACTTATGTTTGCCCGCGCCCATTCTATCACACGCCCGCCAACGTGTCAAGCGTCTTTTGCTGTTGAGGGCAGCATCGTCCCGCAGGCGGCGCAGTGGCGGTCGCCGCGCCGCGCCCGCGTCCGGCAGTGCGGGCACAGCCGGACGTTCCTGGGCAGCGTGGACGCGCCGCATTGGGGGCAGAAGGGGGCGGGGCGGGCCAGCAGGCGCCGCGCGCCGCAGGCGCGGCACCGGACGCGGACGCTGTGGGTGAACAGCCAGACCGCGACGGGATCGCCCGGCAGGCCGACCAGCCCGCCCAGCAGCAGGAGATACGCCCCGTCCGCCGTCCAGCCCAAGCCTTCGCCGATCAGATTGGGGTTCGGCGTGTTGAGGTCGGCGACCTGGATGTCGGGGATGTGGAATTGGTCCAGCAGGCGGTTGACCGAGGCCGACAATTCCAACTGCGAGCCGGCAAGCTGGAACTTGACCCGCTCCGGAACGCGCTTCTGCGCCTCGCCCGTCTCGTACAGCACGAGCAGCGCACCCAGCAGGCACAGGA
The DNA here is from genome assembly GCA_964247915.1 of uncultured Armatimonadales bacterium. Taxonomy (GTDB): domain Bacteria; phylum Armatimonadota; class Armatimonadia; order Armatimonadales; family Capsulimonadaceae; genus JANXMY01. The sequence goes on from CAXTWM010000115.1 coordinate 2,251, forward strand.
TGGGGGATCGGCGCATCCCCAGGAAAACCAGCACGGCGACCGCGAGGCACAGCCCGCCCCACGGGAAGACGAGGCCAGGCAGGTTGATCTCGATGTTGTGGAAGACCCGGAACGTCGCCCACGGGCTGAGCGCCCCCGCCAGCACGCCCGCCGCGCCGCCGAGGAGGACTAGTTGGGCAAAGCCCCGGAGTAGGCGGATAGAAATGGGAGGCGGGGTGGGGGTCATGGAGGGTGTAATGGACCTGTGAGACGCGGGCGGTCAGCCGAGCGGGAGTGAGCGGCCTGCGGGGGATTTCTTTGAGAACCTGTTCACCACTTTTCGCCCCTTTTGCGAGGTTCGTCGGCGTCGTCTGGGTGCTCGGCGGCATTGCCATCATAGCGCTCGGCACGCCTCTGGCGCTGTCAAGGGTGAGCAGTCGGCATTGGCCCCGTGTGCCGGGACGCATCATCAGATCAGGCTTCTCTCCCGTCAAGAACTCCAACGGCGCGGTCGCGTATTACAAGGTGAGGATTGTCTACGCCTACTCGCCCCCGTCCAAAGACGCCTTCCCGTCATACTTTCAGAACGACCCGGACTCTGCCGACAACATGAGCGATCCGGGCGGCAACGGCGGCTACGGATTAGCAGAAGCCCAACGCCTTGTAGGTCAATATCCTCCAGGGAAACAGGTAACGGTCTATTATGATCCTAACAATCCTCAGAAGGCGACTCTTGACCCCGGCGTGAACTGGATAGTCTTTTTCCCCTTTGCGGGTCTCGTACTCGTGCCCCTGGGGATGTTTCTGTTCCTATTCGCACATGTCCCCGAAGACCGCATCGCGGAGAAGTTAAGTCGCTTCTATGGATGACCCGGCTGGCATGATGGAGGCAACTCTAGTCGTCAACGGGTTCCAGGCCATACATGCCTCCATTCCTCGCCTGCCGGATCATCTCCTGCGTGTCTTTCCCGGATGTGAAGCGTCTTCCTTTTTGCCTCTCCTCGATCTCACGCAAGGCGGAGAGCATCCCCTCGTTCGGCGGCCCGATGACAGCAATGTTCATCGTTGCCTCTTCCGGCGCATCTGTTTCCACAATGACCGTCAGCCGCTTACCAGCCAGTTCGCCCGCGTGTGCGGCAATCTCCTCCCAGGTGCCTTCCAAGACTTGCTGTGCCATTCTAGATTCTCCCCATTTCAATGATACCACACTATTCCATCCGCTGGCGGAAGGTATCTGCGACTGCTGCTTTGGCTTCTTCAGGAAAGCCGGTTAACCCAGGAATGTCGTTGCTTTCCAGCAAAGTATATCGCCCCTCATTATCTTCCAGAAAGTCTAGACCAAGAATGTCGGCTTGGAAATGCTTCATGGCGACCTGTGTATGCTCCAATAACTCTTGGGGGAGATCAATGAGCGTGTAGCCGGTCGTTAACTGGTTCACCTTCCAGTAGCGCCCCTGACGTGACATCCCCCAGACCCTGTCACCTACTGCCAAGGCCCGGATGTCGCGCACATAATCAATGTACGGCTCGACGGTGATGTAATCATCGGTGACAAACAAAAGGTCAACGATGTCCGTCCATTGTTCTTCGTTGCGTACCAACGCTTTGCCAAAGCCGCCGTGGTAGTTGCCGACCTTCACGACGGCAGGAAACTCCGGTTTGATGGCGCCGAGCATTCGGTCTCCGACTACCACGTCGAAATTCGGGAGGGGGAGGTTGATCTGTTTTAGCTCGTTGAGCATGGATAGCCGATCATAACCTCGCAGCAGCGTCTCGGCAGGGTTGAGACAAGGGATGCCTGCCCGCCGAATCATTTCCAGGGCAATCCGATGCTGTGGGTGCGGCTTCACCGCCCCCAGCCGCCATAAAACGCCGTCCACGGCTACGCTCCCGGTTGGATCACTGGTGTGCAGCATTCCACCGACCATGATCCACCGTGTTTCCTGGATACGACGCCGGACGACATGGTACTCAGGAAGGTAGCGATCCCAATAGTCTTCGCCGTTGATGACGACCACGGTTTTCATGGTTTACTTATTCTTCCGCCAGGGCGCGGCGCAGGAAGCCGCCGGCGTGGGCGAGGCGCTGCCGGGCCTCGTCGGGCGTCGCGCCGGTCTGGAGGGTCACGATGGCGACCTTGGCGGACCCGCCCGCGGCGGCCAGGGCGGCCTCGATGCGCTCCGGGCTGGCCCCCGTCACCTGGCGGACGATGCGGACGGCGCGGGCCTGGAGCTTCCGGTTGGTGGTCTGGACATCCACCATCAGGTTGCCGTAGGTCTTGCCGATCTCGATCATCGCGCCGGTCGAGATCATGTTCAGCACCATCTTCTGCGCCGTGCCGCTCTTGAGGCGGGTCGAGCCGGCCAGTATCTCGGGGCCGACGACGACGGCGATTGTCACGGCGGCGACCTTTTCCACCTCAGAAGGGCGGTTGTTGGTGAGCGCGACCGTGGCCGCGCCGCGCTTGGCCGCCTGCCGGAGCGCCCCCAGCACGAACGGGGCCTGGCCCGAGGCACTGATGCCGACGACCGTGTCGCGCTCGCTGACGTCGGCCCCGATGACCGCCGCCGCGCCCCCGTCGGGGTCGTCCTCCGCGCCCTCGACGGCCCGGAACATGGCCCCGTCCCCGCCGGCGATCAGGCCCTGCACGGTCTGCGGCGAAACGCCGAACGTCGGCGGGCATTCGGCGGCGTCCAGCACGCCAAGCCGCCCGCTGGTGCCCGCGCCCACATAGAGGAGGCGTCCGCCCGCCCGCAGCGAGGCGGCCGCGCGCTGCACGGCGCGGGCGATCTGGGGGATCTCGCGCTCGACGGCGGCGGCGACGCGCGCGTCCTCGGCGTTGATCAGCCGCAGGCGCGTCTCGGTGTCCAGGGCGTCAATGTCGGCCAGGGCGGGGTCAATGGCCTCGGTGGTCAGCGCCTCCGTGGCCGATGGTCGTGGGTCGGTCGGTGTCATCGGGAACCCGCCTTTCGGGGAAACGTGTTATAATGATGGTGCGATTTCTATTCAGCGATCTGTGAGGTGCGATTTCCTATGCCGACCTATGGCTACGAGTGTGTTTCCTGCGACAACCAGTTTGAGATCTTTCAGAGCATCAAAGATGACGCCCTGACGACCTGCGAGACGTGCGGCGGCAAGCTGCGTAAGCGCATCTACCCCGTCGGCATTTCCTTCAAAGGGTCCGGCTTTTATGTGAACGACTACGCTCCCAAGACGAGCGGCGGGGCCGAGAGCAGCGCCCCCGCGTCTGCATCCGAGGGGACCGCGCCTGCCCCCGGCGGCGAGGCAAAATCGGAAACCAAGACAGAGGCTAAGACCGAAGCCAAGCCCGAAGTGGCGAAAACGGAAGCGAAGGCCGAACCGAAGGCTCCTGCGGCAGCGGCTTCCTAATTCTACCACCGGCGTCAAGACCTGCCCGCCATCCGCAAACAGCCGCCCTTCCCTCAGCGTGGGAGGGCGGCTGTTTCCCCTTGCCTTTACAGTTCCCCCCGATTCTGCTATAATGACCGGGTGACGAGGCCGGAATGAAGTGGACAGGAACGGAGCGGGTGCAGGTGGCCGACGTCCGCCGGGCGGCGGGGCTGGCCGCGCTGGAGCCGGAGTGGCAGCGCCTCGTGTCCGTCTGTCCCGCCGCGACGGTTTTTCAGACGTGGGAATGGAACGCGGCCTGGTGGCGGCACTTCGGGCGAGTCGGGGGGCGGCGGCTGCGCCTCGTGACGTTCCGCGACCCCGAAGGCGCGCTGGTCGGGCTGGCGCCGCTGATGACCTCGTTCTGGTACGCGACCGCGCTGCGCCGGCTGTCGTTCCTGGGGACGGGGATGTCGGATTATCTGGACGTACTGGCCGCGCCGGGGTGGGAGGACGCCGTCGGCGAGGCGCTGTACGCCTATTTGGAACACGTCGGCGGCTGGCAGATCGCGGACTTCCAGCAGCTCCGGGAGGGCGGGTACTTCCGCGAGCGGCGTCCCCCGGAGGGCGGCAGGCTGGCGGGCTTCGACGCCCCCGGTGAGCCGTGCCCCTACCTCGCCCTGCCGTCCGGCTGGGACATGCTGCTGCAAGGGCTGGGCAAGAAGACGCGGACGAACATCGGCTACTACGACCGCGCCTTGCACAAGGTCTACGCCGTCGAGGTCGGGCCGGTGACGGACGAGGCCGAGCTGGACGACGAACTGGGCCGGCTGTTCGAGCTGCACCAGCGCCGGTGGAACCAGCGGTGGCTCCCCGGCGTATTCGGAGGGGGGCGCGTGCAGGCGTTCCACCGGGACGCCGCCCGGCGGCTGCTCGGCCAGGGCTGGCTGCGGCTGTTCTCGCTGCGCCTGGACGGGCTGACCCAGGCGTCGCTCTACTGCTTCGCGTATGGCGACCGTCTGTGCTACTACCAGGGGGGCTTCGAGCCGACACTGGCGCGGCTCAGTCTGGGAACGGTGCTGACGGCGCGGGCGATCCAGTCCGCCATCGGCGAGGGCCGGCAGGTCTTCGATTTTCTGCGCGGCGACGAGCCGTACAAGGCCAAATGGACCGGCGCGGCCCGTGTCAACGCCCGGCGGATCATCACGCGGGCGGGGACGCCGTTCGGCGCGCTGGCCCGGCGCGCGCAGGGCTGGGAGGACACGGTCGAGCGGCGCGGGAAAGCCTGGATGCGGCGGAAAAAGGGGTAGGGGGAAGGGGTAGCCGGTGATCCGCCGCTTTTTCACCCGGATGCTGATGGTGATCCTCATCGCCGCCTGCGGGTACAACTGGCTGCAAGTGCGGCGGTTGCAGGCGGAAGTCGGCGAACTGAGGACGCGCCTGGCCGTGTCCACTCGCCCGCCCTCACTGGTGGATGGCTGGCCCGTGACCGGGCAGGAACTCCGCCGCCACGCGAACGGTTTGAAGAATGCCCTGGACGGCGCCCGGTCGCCGCAGTCACAGCGGACCCTGCACGACCTGCAAGCGCAGACCGAGCGGCTCCGTCGGCAGGCCGACGCGCTTTGGCGCGAAGCCCACTCCATCACCGGCCGTCATTCACCTTAGCTGTTAGTGTAGAACGCGGCCTGACACGCAGGAAAGAAAGCCTCCTATGAAAAACGCAAACCGCAGGCCGCTCCGCCCGCTCCTGGCCGTGGGCGGCGCCCTCGCCGTTCTGCTGGCGGGCGCCGGCTGCCAGAGCGGCCAGATTCATAACAACATGATGAACTCGTCCCAGGAGAATGAGCTGGGGCGGGACTACGCCCTGCAAATAGACAACCAGGAAAAGTTCGTCATGGACGGCAAGGTCAACCGCCGCGTTCTGGACATCGCCACGCCGGTCTTCGCCCAGGCGCAGAAGGACCGGCCCGATGTCTCGTTCCGCATCCGCGTGATTGACAGCCCCGAGTTGAACGCTTTCTCCATCCCCGGCGGCTACGTTTACCTTTACCGGGGCCTGTACGACAAGATCGGCAAGGACGACGACGCCCTCGCCTGCGTCATCGGCCATGAGGCGGCGCATGTGGTCCGCCGCCATGTCGTCAAGTCCATCTCCGACTCGGAGAACAAGGGCTTCCTGGTGGACCTGGCTTCCGTCCTCAGCCGCTCCTACGGCGTCAGCCAGGTCGGCGGGGCGCTGTTCGAGCTGGACCAGCTCCATTACAGCCGCATCGCCGAGTTTGAGGCGGACCGCTGGGGCGAGAAGTTCGCCTACAACGCCGGGTACGACCCGAGCGGGATGATTCGCACCTTCCAGATCTTCGAGGCGGAAGACAAGAAGCACCCCGGCCAGCAGGTCCCCTATTCGCAGGACCACCCGATCAACGAGAACCGCATCCTGCGGGCCGAAGAACAGCTGCGCGAGCTGCGGGCGAACAAAGGCGCTTACCTCCAGGAAGGGTATACCCCCGGTGAGGACAAGCTGGCCGCCGAGAAGAACGGCATAGACTATCCCACGCTGCTGCTGTCCACCAAGATGCCGTCCCCGGCGGCCGTCATGGCTTCGAGGGAGTCCACGGACGTTAAGCATCAGTAGCCCATGAGCCAACCCAAGTGAGTTCGCCGTTTGCCACACGTCTGCCGAGATTACGACCCAAGCCGCCGCCCATGGGGAGGCTGCCCATGAGAGTGGCGGCCATCATCCCGGCGTACAACGAAGAAGCCCGCATCGCCGCCGTCCTGCGTACCCTCACGGGTGCGGCGGCGGTGGATGAGGTGATCGTCGTCAACGACGGCTCGACGGACGGCACGGCCCAGGCGGCCCAGGCGTTCCCCGGCGTTCAGGTCGTCACGCTCCCGCGCAACAAAGGCAAGGGCGGGGCGATGCGGGAGGGCGCGACCCGGACCGAGGCCGACGTCCTGCTGTTCTTCGACGCGGACCTGGTCGGGCTGACGCCCCGGCATGTGCAGGATTTACTCGCCCCGGTATGCTCCGGCGAGGCGACCATGGCGATGGGCATTTTCAAGGGGGGGCGGCTCTGGACCGACATGGCGCAGTTCTTCGCGCCTGCTATCACGGGGCAGCGCGCGATCCGGCGCGACGTTTTCCTGCACATCCCCGATCTCGAATCCGTCGGCTACGGGATCGAACTGGCGATCAACGACTACGTCCACAGCCAGGGGCTGGTCCGCAAGGACATCACCCTGCGCGGCGTGACTCACCCGATGAAGGAAGAAAAGCTGGGCTGGGCGCGCGGCGCGGCCTCGCGCTCCCGGATGTATTGGCAGATGCTTCAGTTCCAGCTTGGGCGGCGGGGTCACAAGAAGAGGGACAAAGCCAAGAACAAGAAGAGGGGGCGCGAGTGAACTCGCGCCCCTTGGTCGTTTCTGGCGGCTGATGTTACGCAAGGCCACAGAGACCGTGGGGCTTCAGTCCCACGGCATTTCATCGCAGAGCGAACCAGCCTGACGGCAGTTCCCCGGCTGCCTAACCTCGGCGATTAACGGCTGTAGTCCAGCGTCTCCGGCCACCGGTAGTCGCTGTGGAAGGGCTGGCCCCGCTGCGGGGCGCTGCCCGGTTCGTACACGACGCGGTTGAACGTCCCGATGTAGTGACGCTCGCCCAGCCGCCGGTGCGAGGCGACCAGACGCACCTTGCGTCCGGGAACGCCTTTGCCGAACAGCGACACGATGGCGTGACTGCGGTTCGTCCGGTAGGAGATCAGCAGCGGCGCGTCAGTGTTGTTCTGGATCTTGAAGTCCTTCTGGCCGTGGTAGATGGTCGCGTCCCGCCCTGGGTCCACATAGGGGACGGTGCGGACGTGTTGGTGACGCTCCACGATCTTCAGGTTCGCCAGCATCGCCGCGTTGAAGATCGTCGTGGCGACCTGGCACATGCCGCCGCCGCTCTGCAACTCCATGTGGCCGTCCACGAAGACGTGCCCCTTGCCGGTGAAGCCGTGGGCGGGGTCGCGCGGGCCGACCGTCTTGTCCACCGAGAAGACGCCGCCGGGCGGGACGATCGTGCCGTCAATGATGGAGATCGCGCGGCGGACCGTCGCCGTGCGCCCCTCGTCGCCGGGGTTGAACCGCGTCACGAAGTAGCCGACGCGGGCGTCTATGCCCCGGAGTTTGGCCGCGGAGACCTTCGCGGGCTTGGTCTTGACGGGCAGGATGATATGCACGACGCTGGGGTTGGTCTGCATCGTCTTCTGGATCAGGTCCACGGCGGCGTCCACGTCCAGCGCGGCCCCGTCGTAGCCGGGGACGACCTGGGCGGGAACCTCATTCATGCCCTCGTCGTTCGCGCTCGCTCCCACTAGGACAACGTGGGCGTTCTTGGCCCCGCGCCGGACGTAGGGGGCGATGCTGTTGAAGTAGGCGCGCGTCTTGGCGCGATTGACGACGAACTTGACCTCGCCCACCGGGGTGGCGTCCGAGGAGCCGGGGGCGTAGCCGACGCCGAGCTGCTTGCGCGTCGGGTGCCAGGTCTGGCGCCCGTCGCCCAGCCGCAACCGGGCCGCCAGCCGGTGCCCGGACGAGGGAGCCGACGCCTGCGGGGCGGGGCTGTCGGCGGCGCCCGTCTGGGCGAGGGCCGGGTGAGGAAGCAGAAGAAAGCCGCCGGCGGTTGCGGCGGCGCCGAGGGTCAGCAGGCATCGAGACAGGCGATGCATAAAACGGGGTTCCTTTCGTGTCTCTTCGGGGAGGCACACGCACATCCGGGAGATGCCCTTATTTTACCCGATGAAACCCCAAACACAGTGCAGACGAGGAGGCGGACATGAAGAAAATCGAGGCGATCATCCGGCCCCTGCGGCTGGAAGCGGTGAAAAGCGCACTGGCCGAAGCGGGCGTCACCGGCATGACGGTCAGCGACGTGCGCGGCTCGGGCCGGGCGGGGGGCCAGCGCCCGGACCTGTTCCGGGGCGAGCCGTACATCATGCACCTGCCGCCCAAGGTCAAGCTGGAACTGACCGTGCGCAACGAGGCCGTGGAAGAGGTGATTGAGTTGATCTTGGAGCAGGCCCGCACGGGCGAAGAAGGCGACGGCAAGATCTTCGTCCTGCCCGCAGGGGAAGCCCGCCGCATCCGCACCGGCGAGGTGGGGGAGAGCGTCCTGTAGCGCCATTCTTCGTTTCCACATAGCCTCGCAATTTTTATGGGGAACTTGAGGGGCGGCGTGGAATAATCCCGGCGTGGCAGTTCAACTCCGACCGGGACAGACCCCCAACAATGGCAGCGGCGGCCTCATGGGCTTTTTCGCCAAGGCCGCGCAGCAGACGGACATCGCGATGGCGATGGCGCTGATCGGCATGGTCGCCATGCTGATCCTGCCTCTGCCGGAGCAGCTTCTTGACCTCGGCCTGGTCCTGAACCTGACGGGGGCTGTGCTGATCCTGCTCACCGCCCTGTACACCACCGAGCCGCTGCAATTCTCCGTCTTCCCCGCCCTGCTGCTGGTCACGACGCTGTTCCGGCTGGCCCTGGAAGTGTCGGCCATGAAGCTTATCATCGGCACGGGCAGCGCGGGGCACGTCATCGCGACCTTCGGGCAGGTGGTCATCGGCGGCAACTACGTCGTCGGCATCATCGTGTTCCTGCTGCTGGTCGTCGTCCAGTTCGTCGTCATCACGTCCGGCGCGGGCCGGGTCGCCGAGGTCGCCGCCCGATTCACGCTGGACGCCATGCCGGGCAAGCAGATGGCGATCGACGCCGACCTGAACGCGGGCATCATCAACCAGGACCAGGCCCGCGCCCGCCGCAAGACGGTCGGGCAGGAGGCGGACTTTTTCGGTGCGATGGACGGCGCCAACAAGTTCGTGCGCGGGGACGCCATCGCGGCCATCGTCATCATCGTCCTGAACATCATCGGCGGCTTCGCGATGGGTCTGAGCAAGGGTGAGGACGTCCTGAAGGTCCTCCAGAACTACACGCTCCTGACCGTCGGCGAGGGCCTGGTCGCCCAGATTCCGGCCTTGCTGATCTCCACCGCTGCCGGTCTGATGGTGACGCGGGCCGCCTCGGACACGGCGATGGGCGGCGACATCGCCCGCCAGATCTTCGCCTCCCCGCGCCCCCTGTTCATCACGGCGGGCCTGGTCTGCCTGTTCGTCCCCTTCGGCTTCCCGCTGCCCCAGACCCTGCTGGTCGCCGGGACGCTGGCCGGGATCGGGCTGGTCCTGACGCGCGGCCAGAAGCAGGCCACGGCGACGGCGCAGGCGGCGAGCGCCGCCACGGCGGCCCGGCCCGCGCCGCTGGCGACGCCGGAGAGCGTCCTGCCGCTCCTGCATGTGGACGTGCTGGAACTGAACTTCGGCTACGGCCTGCTCCAACTGGTGGACCAGTCGGCGGGCGGCGACCTGCTGGACCGGATCACCGTCATCCGCCAGAAGACGGCCCTGGAGCTGGGCCTGGTCATCCCCACAGTCCGCATCCGCGACGACCTGCACCTGAAGGCGAATGACTACGCGATCAAGCTCAAGGGCGCGACGGTCGCGGCGGGCACGGTCCACCCGAACTCGGTCATGCTGATTGACCCCGGCACGGTCATTGACCCGATTACCGACGGCATCCCCGCCAAAGAGCCGGCCTTCGGCGTCCCCGCCCAGTGGGTCAGTCGGTCGCACCGGGAGCGGGCGGAGATGGCGGGCTACACCGTCGTGGACCCGTCTTCGGTCATCACGACGCATCTGGCCGAAGTCATCAAGGGCCACGCCTCCGAAATCATCACGCGGCAGGACACGTCCGCCCTGATTGACCACGTCAAGCAGGCCAACGGGGCCGTGGTCGAGGAGTTGATCCCGACCCTGATGACCGTCGGCGAAATCCAGAAGGTTTTGCAGCATCTGCTCCGCGAGCGCATCTCCATCCGCGACCTGGTGACGATCCTGGAGACGCTGGCCGACCACGCCGGGCGGACCAAGGACGTGGACACCCTGGGCGAGTGGGTGCGGGCGACCCTGGCGCGCTCCATCTGCCGACAGTATGTGGACGAGGCGAGCGGGGCGCTGCAAACGCTGACGCTCGACCCCGCCCTGGAGCAGCAGCTACTCGAATCGGTCACGCCGGGGATGCCGAACATGGCGCTGGAGCCGTCCCAGGCGCGTTTGTTCGTCCAGAACCTGGGGCAGCAGATGGAGCGCATGATCGCGCTGGGCTACCAGCAGCCGGTCCTGCTGTGCATGTCCGCCCTGCGCCTGCCGCTGCGGCGTCTGACCGAGCGGTCGCTGCCCAACCTTGTCATCCTTTCCTATAACGAGATCGTCCCCAACACCGAAGTCCGCGCCGTCGGCGCCGTCACCGCTTAGCCACTCTTTAGAATCCTACCCATGAGCAACGTTACTCTGATGCCTTCCGCCGCCGAACGCTACGACAAGACCGGCAAGTTCAACCTGCGGACCAAGACCTACACCGGCAAGACCGTCACGGACTGCCTGCTGCAAGCCAAGTCGGAGCTAGGGGCCGACGCCATCATCGTCAGCCGCAAGACCTACAAGAAGGGCGCGCTGTTCGGCAAGTGGGGCGGCAAAGAGATGGTGGAGATGACCTTCGGGACCTACCTGCCGCCGTCGGCTGCTGCCGGCTTCGGCCCCCGCCCCGACGCGGCGGGCGACAGCGGCGCGGCGCGCATCCAGGAACTCGAAGCGCAGCTCGCCAGCCTCAAAGAGAACGTCCAAAGCCTCAGCGAGAAGCCGCGCGCTCGGAAGTCGGAAGCGCCTTTCGTGCCCGCCACGCTGGAGGCCGCCCCCGGCCTGTCCGGGCAGGAGAGCGTCGCCCGTCTGGTGGCCCAGCCCACGCCGCCCGCCCCCGCCC
>CAXTWM010000116.1:0-13293 GCA_964247915.1 uncultured Armatimonadales bacterium
AGAATGCCCACCGTCCAGGGGACGGAAGAAGCAAGGCGGCGGGGCGTATCGCATCCTTTGGCATTGCGTCCTCTGGACGCTGGGCTTTTCCCAGCCTCGGGTTTCAACCCGTGGCGAATGCGCTGCTGCGCTGGGGGATGGCCTTACAGCAGCCCCAGCGCCACGTCTATGTTCCCCGCCGCCCGCGCGCGCAGGGACGGCAGGGCCGCCCGGAGCGCCCCGCCGCGCTCGACCCGCTCGGACCACACGCGCGACAGCAGCCCCTGGAGCGCGTCCGGGTCGGACCGGCTCAGGTCGTACACGGCGTCGCCCTGCCCGCTGCCTTGCATGAAGGCGTCCACCTTGGGGTCATAGGACAGCGCGACGGACGGGACGCCCGCCGCGGCGGCCAGGATCAGGGCGTGCAGACGCATCCCGATCATCAGGTCGCAGGACGCGATGTTCGCCAGCAGCGGCGTCAGCCCTTTCTCCAGGGAACACAGCGTCGCCCGGTTGCCTGCGTGATCTCCTTGATGCCATTGGCGGGCGAATTGTTCCGCGACCGGCTTGTCGGTCCCCGCCTGCATCGGCAGCAGCAGCGCCCGCCGCCCGCTCAGGACGGACGCGCAGGCGTCGGCGACATGCGCGGCGACGCCCTCCTGTCCCCCCCAGGGCCGCAGGGCCACGCCGAAAGAAGCCTGTTCCCCCGTGCCGGGGGCGGCCTCCAGCAGCAGGGCAGGGTCCGCCGTCACCTCAACCGGCGGGCGCGAGACGCCGATCTCGCGCAGCAGGGCCGCCGAGTCCGGGTCGCGCACCGTGACGGCGTCCAGCCGGTTGGCGACGGAGCGGACCAGGCGGCGCGAGCGGGCCAGTCTCAGGGGGCCGATGCCCTGCGCGATGAACATGGTCTTCCGGCCCAGCACCTGGGCCATCCGCACGACGCCCAGGTAGTAAAAGATGCCGTGGGCGGAGGTCACGTCTTGCAACAGGCTGCCGCCGCCGGACAACACCAGGTCCGCCCGCCCGATCTCGCGCAGCAGCGCGCCGGGCTGGTAGCGATCGGCGGCGAGGATGCCGTGCGCAGCCCGCGTCTCTCCGGGACTGCCCGACAGGGCGACGATCTCCAGTTCCCCCCCAGACCGCGCGGCCCGAAAGCCCGTCACCAGCCCGGCCAAAACGGCCTCGTCCCCGGCGTTGCCGTAGCCGTAGTACCCAGACAGGAGCAGCCGCTTCACAGGCCCGCTTTCGGCCAAACGGACCGTAACGCGGCGACCCAGAGCAGCGCGCCGAAGAGCGCGCCCAATACCCACCCGATCAGCCCGTGCAGGCCCGAGATGAGCAGCGGCGTGTGCAGGTGGCAAAACGTGTCCATCAGCGATGACTGCCCGATGGCCCCGACGACCAGCAGCGGCAGGGTCCAGCGCACGAACCGGCCCGAGGCGACGGTCGCCAGGCCGAGCAGCAGGGCCGGGTGGCCCAGCAGGAATTCCTTGGTGCGCGGGCGGACGTACAGGTACTTGTCCAGCAGCGAGCGCATGGTCAGCTCGCTCCCCGAGACGCCGACACCGGGGTCGTTGCCGCTGCGGGCGACCAGGAAGGCCAGGGCAACCAGCGCGACCAGCCCGAGGGCGACCTGCCCGACCAGCAGCGGGCGCGCGGCCAGCGTCCGCAGGCAGTCCTCGACCGCCCCTCTCCGCTCCGCCCAGCCCGCCTGGGGGCCGAGCGCGGCCAGCCCCAGCCCGTAGTACAGGGCGACTAGCAAAACCGGCGTCACCAGCACCAGCTTGACACCCAGAAAGGCATCCACTTTGATCAGGAACAGCCGCCCCGACAGCAGCCCGACGACGAGCAGGATGCCGATGGCCGTCACCCCCGTCATCCGGGCATATGTCCCCAAGGCGCGGCCCAGCGCCACGCCCACCGAGCTGTCCCGCCGGGGTCGGGGCAGCGCGACGGCGCACAGGCCCAGCGTGGGGAAGACGCAGGCTGCCACAAGCGCCAGCGCTTCGCGCCCCTTCGGCGTGTGGCCGGGCACGGCCAGGCCCAGGGACAGCACCATCCCCACGGCGAGCGCGACGGCGAAGGCTCTGCCGCCGATGCCGGTGAAGACGCGCCCCAGCAGCAGCGCCCCGCCCAGGACGCCCAGCGCCATCAGGGCGCGCAGGACCAATCCGGGCGCGGGGTCGGCGGCGTAAGGGTGGGCGGGGCCGGCGACGGTCAAGCGCGCCTCGTCCATCCCCTTGACGATCTGGCCGACGAACTCGGTGTTGGCGTGGATGGCGTCGGCGTCTTTGGTCAGCCCGAACGTGAACAATCGGACGTAGCAGACCCGGATGTTGCGCTCTTTGGCCGCCCGCACGAAGCGTTCCACGGCGGTCGGCTCGTCCATGTTCCCCATCTCGTCGGTCCCGATGCTGTGGACCCGGACCGTGTGGGCCGCCCCCATCCGGGACAGGTCCTCGTCGCCGAACGTCTTGCCCAGCTCGACGCTGCCGTAGGAGAGACCGTCCGCCTCCAGCGCGTCCGCCGTGGCTTTGATCAGGCCCCGGTTGCCCAGCACGGACGACCCGGCGAAGATGACCGGGCCGATGCCCTGGGCACCCGCACACTGCCGTTTCGTTTGCGCCATCTCCCAGGCGATGCTGCCCCCGGTCACGCCCGTGAAGTTCACTAGGCGCGGCGCGACCAGCAGCCCGTTCCGTTTGACCGTCCCGACGGCGGCGCTGTCCAGGCCGATGGGGAGGGTGCTGAACTGCGGCCAGGGCGACCCGACCCGCAGCCCGTCCGCCCCCTCGGGCGTCACGACCAGCCCCGGCGCCTTGTGCGCCAGCATCTGAACGACGCGCGGGCGCTCGCCGGGGAAGCCCGGCGCGAACGTCAGAACCGTCTCGTCGCCCTCGCGCTTGTAGGTCACGACGCCGTTGGCGTTCAGGGTCCCCAGCGTGTCCTCGGTGATGGCGACCGTCGTGATGCCCGCCGCCCGGAGCTGCTGCAAGACGTCGTCCACCTGCCGCCGCGTCGTGTTCGCCAGCGCCTGCGCGTCGCCGTAGTCCACAACCAGCTCGACGCGCCGGTTGCGCGCCTCGGCCTGCCACCGGTGCCCCGCCGAGACCAGCCCGCCGAGCAGGCCCAGGGCGATGAGGACAAAAAGAAAAAGGTTCGGTTTGGTCAAAAGGAGTTCTCGGTGAGTGACTATCGGGCCGGGCATCTTCTCCGGCGGCCTATCCCCTAAAGATTATAAGGCCGCCGCCGCGTTCTGTCAATGCCCCAGCCCTAGGACCCGGCCCACGGCGGGGGGTAGGCCGCCCGCTGCCGCTGGCGCGCGACCAAACTCTGGCCGCCCAGCAGCAGGATGAAGAGGATGCCCGCGAAGAAGCCGCCGATGTGGGCGAAGTGCGCGACGCCCCCGCCGCGCTGGATGCCCAGGCCGGCGACGCCCTGGAAGACGTTCAGCACGATCCACAGCAGCAGCACCCAGAACGCCCGCACTTCGGCCAGGAAGTAGACGAAGATCGGCACCAGGCTCAGGACCCGCGCGTTCGGGTACAGGATGAAGTACGCGCCCAAAACGCCCGCGATGGCCCCGGACGCGCCGACGTTCGGGATCAGCGAGTTCGGGTCAATGGCGATCTGCGCCGCCGAGGCCGCCAGGCCGCAGGCGAGGTAGAACAGCAGAAAGCGGACCCGGCCCAGGGCGTCCTCGATGTTGTTGCCGAAGATCCACAGGTACAGCATGTTGCCGCCGATGTGCAGCAGGCCGCCGTGCAGGAACATGGAGGTGAAGATCGTCAGCCAGATCGGATGCGGGCTGGGGCCGAACGGGATGTCGCCGGGTCCCAGCCGGACGACCGCCCCCGCCGGGGGCTGGATCAGATGGGTCACGCCGTCCCGCCCGATGTGGGCGAATGTCCCGTTCAGGTCTACGTTGTGCGTAACCGCATACGGCACCAGGGACCACACCTGGTCCAGTGGCAGGGCCTGCTGGCCGACATAGACCAGGACATTTACGGCAATCAAGAGAATGGTGACGAGGGGGAAGGTGCTGGTCGGCTGGTTGTCTCGCAGGGGGATCAACGGCGGGTCTCCTCGTGCATTCTAGCACACCCGGCGGCGGGGTGTCAACCAAACCTCGCCTTGACAGCCCGCCCCTTGGCCGCTATACTACCCCCGATGGGTGCCGATCTCACACTCGCCGTTTTCGCCAAAGCGCCCGTGCCGGGGCAGGTCAAGACCCGCCTCCGACCCGCCCTGGACGACGAACAGGCGGCCCGGCTCGCTGCTGCGTTCGTCCGGGACACGCTGGAAAAGGCCGCCCGGCTGGGGCCGCCCGTCACCGTCTACTTCGCCGGCGACCGCGCCCTGCTCGAACCGCTCGCCCCGCCGGATGTTCGCTGGCCCGGCATCCAGTGGAGAGATCAGGGCGGCGGCGACCTGGGCGCGCGGATGGCCCGCGTCCCCGCCCCCTGCCTCCTCCTCGGCGCGGACAGCCCCCACCTGCCGCTCGCTTATCTTCGAGAGGCCCTGGCCGCCATCTCTGACTATGATGTCGTGCTCGGCCCCGCTGAGGACGGCGGCTATTTTCTTCTGGGCCTGCGCGCCCCGCAGCCCGCCCTGTTCGCGGGCATCGCGTGGGGCACCGGCGAGGTCCTGACCCAGACACTCTTGAAGGCCGCCGCGCTCGGCCTGTCCGTCCACCAGACGCCGCCCTGGTACGACCTGGACACGCCCGCCGACCTGCGGCGTCTGATACGCGACTTGCAGGCCATACCGCCCGGCTCGGAAGACGACTGCCCCGCCACGCGCGCGGCATTGGAAGAGATTACCTTATGAAGCGCGTCCTCGTCGGCCTCGGTGCCGCCTGCGTCCTTGCTCTTTGCATCGTCGGCATCGTGCTGGTCGCACGCGCGCAAACGCAGGCGCGGGCTATGCAGCAGTTCATCGCGGCGGGGCCGGCGAACCTGGCGCGCGAAGAAGCCGCCGCCCGGCAGGAGGGTATCCCGCTCACCGCCCAGGAGTTGCAAAAGCCCTTGCCGCCGCCGGACCAGAACGCGGCGCCGCTTTATGTGCGGCTGACGAAGCTGCTCCATGACAAGCCGCTCGGCCTGCCCAAGTATGCAGAAGGCATGGACGCCTTCCATTCCTACACGCCCGCCCAGATCGCCGCCGTGCGCCGCACCCTCGCCGCCCGGCAAGACGTGATGGCGCTGGTGCATCAGGCTGCCGACCGCCCGCAGTGCGTGTTCGTGCGGGACTGGAGCGAGGGAATTGCGTTGAAGTTCCCCGAATACCAGCACCAACGGGAAGTCGCCAGACTGCTGAAAACGGAAAGTTATCTTGCGGCTCGCGATGGTCACTATCAAGAAGCAATTACCAATCAGGCACGGGGCTTCCGTGTGGCTCACCATGCCGCTGCTGATCACACCCTGATTAGCTACCTTGTCGGTATTGCAAGCCAGGCAATCGCTCTAGGCGGATTGCAGAGCATTTTGGCACAGGCTGGGCCTAATGCTGCCGTGGGTGACGAAGTGAAAAAAACTGTTGCTACTGCCTATGTACGGTTGTCATTGCGGAACGCATTGGCAGGGGAAGCCGGGCTTGGTTATGCCAGTCTGGCAAAAACGCATCAATACGAGAGATATGGCATAGAGGCAGCACTCAAGACGAGTTTTCCTGATGATGATGCGCCTCAGAGTTACAGCCTGCCTAAATCTGAGGTTTCTGCCGCTGAACAAGCCAGACTACATAATCTGATAGATGCATGGCAAGCTGACTACCTGGGTGAAATGCTCCCCTTCATTCGCGCCAGTGATGCTCCTTGGCCAGTACGGAGGACGATCTTTGCGGCGACATACAAGCAAGCAAATAGGAATCCTAATACCGCCGGTCCTCTCACTGATCCCATCCACTGGGTTCCTCGTCTGCTCCTGCCTGCGCTGGATAATACAGACCAAAACGACACACGTATCCAAGCCCGTGTGGCGGTGACATTGGCCGCAGCTTCTCTCCTCACCGCGAAGGCAAAAACCGGCGCGTATCCAGGCAAACTAGCGCAGGAGTTTACGGACCCGTTCACGAACAAGCCGCTGGGCTACCGGCGCGAAGGGGGCGGGTTCGTGGTCTACAGCGCCGGGCCGACGGGCCGCTTTGACGGCGGCAAGCTGGGGCAGAAAGTCCCCGGCCAGGAGTCGGTGTTCCGCTTTCCCGCCGTCCCCGTTTCGCCGAACTGAGCCAGTCGTCGTTCCCTGTGCAACTTTCCGCGCGCCGCCGTGTCTCCTCTACTATGCACCCCTCGGAGGAACACGCCTGATGAACTTTTTTCCCCTGCGCGCCGGTCTGGCCGTCGCCTTCATCTTTTGGGGCGGCCTTGCCTCTGCCGCGCCGACCCCCGTCCTGGACCAAGACCCGGCGGGCTTTCTGCGCTATGTCGATTCCTCGCCGTCCCCGGAGGCAAGAACCGCCCGGCGGGAGATCTCTGCCGGCCCCGCCGCCCTGGCCCGCGAACGCGCCCTGGCGCAGAAGGAGGGCGTCGCCGTCTTCCCGGCCCAGCTCAACCGCCTGCTGCCGCCGGACGACCAGAACGCCGCGCCGCTGTATCTTAAGTATTTCCAAATGCGGCGGGACAAGCCGATCTACTCCGAGACCGTCTCCGCCTATTACGCTTACACGCCCGCTCACCTCGCGCGCATCCAGAAGGTCTACGATGACAACCCGGAAGTGTTCAGTGTTCTGCGCCAGGCAACGGACCGGCCGCAGTGCGTCTTCGCACGGGACTGGACGCAGGACACGAGCAGGGCCGCCTTTCAGAATCTTGTCAACCTGCGTTGGGCGGCGTGGGAACTCGCAAGCGAGGGCGTTCTGAAAGCGGATCAGGGCCACTACGCCGAGGCGATCATTGTGGAGGAGAGGGTCTATCGATTGGCCGAACACGCAGCCTCGGACCCGACCGTGTTCAATTACCAGGTGGCCCAGGACATTGACGGCAGCGCGACCAATGGGATGCGAGACATCCTGACCCTGGCGGGTCCGAACGCCAAAATAGACGCGCTGGTGGGACAGGCCATGACTGACAAGGTCGCGCACCTCTCCTTGCGCCACGCCTTGAGCGGCGAAGCGGCGGCCTGTGGCGCGCGCTTTGCCGTCCTCCGGCGCGATGGCCCCGGTGCCCTCGCCGGCCTTTTCAGTAACGGTGGGTCCGCTCCACGCCCAATAGAGACAGACTTCACCACCCAGGAGCGGCACTTCTACGCCGACCTGCTGGACGCCGCCGAGGCGGACTACATCCACCAAATGCGCCCGGTGATCCGCGCGATGGGTACGTCTGGCGAAGCCGCCGCCTTGGCACAGGCGATGCGGGAGACGCAGTCGCCGGAGGGCGATCTGGTGCGCGGAGTCTTCCGGCGTTTGTCGCCATTCCCGTTCGTGCTTCCCAATGCACAGCCGGTGCGACTCGTGGCCTCCCACTCATTCACCCGCGCCGCCGCCGCCGTGCTGGCGTTGCGGGCGAAGACCGGCACGTTCCCCGCGACGTTGCCGGGCGCATCCCCGGACCCCTACACCGGCAGGCCGCTGGGCTACCGGCGTGAAGGGTCTGACGGGTTTGTGATCTATACCACCGGCAAAGACGGCAAGTATGACGGCGGCAGGCCAGGAGATGCGACGCTCGATGTCAACGTCTGGAGCGGGTTCCGCTACCCGGTCGTCCCCGTTCCCGTGCCGCTGGAAGAGCTGAAGTGAAGGACTTTGTCGCCGCCGCCGCGAATGAGGCTGTCAGACCATCCCAAAGGACACCCGTTCCATGACCAAGACACTGAAAGTCGCCGTCATCGGCGTCGGCGGCATCGCCGGCACGCACTTCCCCGGCTGGAAGGCCAGCCCCCACGCCGAGCTTTACGCCTTCGGCGACATCGCCCCCGAGGCATTGCACCGGCTCGGCGACCAGCACGGCATTGACCCCGCGCTGCGCTATGAGGACTCGTGGGAGCTGTTCCGCAACCCCGACATTGACATCGTGGACATCTGTACGCCCAACATGTACCACACGCCGCTGACCGTCGCGGCCCTGGAACACGGCAAGCATGTCATCTGCGAGAAGCCGCTGGCCCCGACGCCCCAGAACATCAGGGACATGATCGCCGCCCGCGACAAGAGCGGCAAGCTGCTGATGACCGCCCAGCACTTCCGGTTCACGCCCGAGGCGAAGGCGCTGAAGGCCGAGGTCGAGACGGGTGTGCTGGGCGATGTTTATCATGCCCGGTCGTGGATGCTGCGCCGCCAGCTCTGTCCCACGCGCGACTCCTTCCTGCAAAAGCAGCACAGCGGCGGCGGCCCGTGCATTGACATCGGCGTCCACATTTTGGACTTGACTCTGTGGATGATGGGTAACCCCAAGCCCATCACCGTGTCCGGCGTGACGCAGGACAAGCTGATGCGGATGCCGGGCGCGTGGAGCGTCTGGGGCGGGGCCATCCCGAGCGAGCGGGCGGACGTGGAGGAGTTCGCGGCGGCGATGGTGCGGTTCGAGAACGGCGCGACGCTGGTTCTGGAGGTTTCCTGGCTGCTGCACCACAAGACAACCGGCGAGGACATGCAGATGTGGCTCTACGGCGACAAGGGCGGCGCGCACTGGCCGTCCAACGAGATACTGACGGGCAACAACGCCACCCAGCAGCAGCTCAACACGTCCCTGCAAATCAAGCCCAGCGGCCTGGAGGCACACGCTGAGGAGTGCAAGGTCTTCGCCCAGGCCGTTTCGGAGGGCCGCCCGTCCCCCGTCCCCGCCGAGCAGTCGCTGGACGTGATGGCGATCCTGGACGGCCTGTACCGGAGCGCGGACTCCAAGCGCGAGGTGGCGCTGTAGGGAGGGGCGAGAGGGTGAGGGCGGCATCTCTCACGGGGCTGAACCCCCGTGCTTTAGAAGTGCAATCCCCCGCCTACGCGGGCGAGGACACTGTGATGGTGACTATTTCTTCTGCCCGCGAAGGCGGGGAGTTGCTTTGCCGAAGCACGGGGGTTCAGCCCCGTGAGGATTCTAAAACCGCGAACATCTCGTCCAGCGACTGTGCCCGCTTGACCGACTCGAAAGCGGCGAACGTCCCGCGATGGCGGGCGATGTTGAGCCACTGCTTCAGCCGGCAGACCATCTGCGGGGTGAGCCTGCCGTCAAGCCTCTCCGTCAGCGCCACCAGGCGGCGCAGGGGCGGGAGCCAGTCAAAGGGCGCGTCCGTGGCGGCGTCGGGATCGCCCGGCGCCAGGCCCAGCGCGCGGGCCGCCGCGCAGGGCAGCCGGGGGTCCGCCAGCGCGCCGCGCCCGAGCATGAAGTGGACGCAGCCGGTCTCGTCCCGGCAGCGGCGCAGGTCGGCCACCGTCCAGATGTCCCCGTTGGCGACGACCGGGATAGGCAGCCGTCCGCGCACGGCCCCGATCGGTCCCCAGTAGGCCGGCGGGGTGTAGCCCTGGGCGCGGGTCCGCCCGTGGATCGTCAGCCAGGCCGCCCCGCCCTCCGCCGCCATGTCGGCGTTCTCCAGGATCGAGTCCATCGAGTCCCAGCCCAGCCGCAGCTTGGCCGAAACGGGGACGTCGGGCGGGAGCGCGTCGCGGACCGCCCGGACGATCTCGCGGATGCGTCGGGGGTGCTTCAGCAGCGTCGCGCCGCCGTCGTGGCGGTTGACGGTCGGGGCGGGGCAGCCGAAGTTGATGTCAATGGCCCGCGCCCCGGCATTATGGGCGATGACTGCCGCCTCGGCCATGCGTCCCGCGTCCCCGCCCAAAAGCTGCACCTGCACGGGCAGCCCGCTCCGCGTCCGCCCGCCTTCGGCCAGTTCGGGGACGTGGCGGCGGAACACTTTGGGCGGCGGCACGTCGGCGTTGACCCGCAGGAACTCGGAAACGGCAAAGGTGAACGCCCCCGATTCCGCCTGGAACGCCCGCATGGGGGCGTCGGTCAGCCCCTGCATGGGGGCGAGTATGAGCGCGGGCACATTGGGGAAAAGCATCGGGCCGGAAGACATGATGGAGTCATTGTAGCCATTCGCGTCCGCCGATGTCAAATGCCGACCTCAAATCCGGCGCATCTTTTCCGCCGATCCTTCCGTTATAGGCTTTGACACGCAGACCGGAAGGAGCTACCCCCTATGTCCCTCACAAAATGCACCTGGCCGCTGGCGGCCTTTGCTTTCCTCGCCCTGGCCGGCGCCCTGCGCGCCCAGACGCCCGAACAGATGCAGCGCGATCCCATCGGTGTCCTGCATTCTTTGGAGACGGCGACCGACGCGCGCACCGTCGCCGTCCGCCGGCAGATCGAGGCCGGGCCGACGGACCTGGCGCGGGCGCGGGCCGAACTCGCCAGAGACGGCGTTTCCCTCGACCCGGCGAGTCTGCAAAAGCCCCTGTCGCCGCCCGACCAGAACGCCGCGCCGCTGTACGGCAAGCTGTTCGGACTGCTGCACGACAAGCCCCTGGGTCTGCCGATCTACGCCCAGCCGCTGGCGTGGGATCACACCTACACGCCCGAACAGCTCGCCGCCGTCCAGAAGATCTACGACAGCCGCCCCGAAGTCTGGGCGCTGCTGCACCAGGCCGCCGACCGGCCTCAGTGCGTCTGGACCCGCAACTGGTCCGAAGGGGCCGGCATCCTGTTCCCCGAATTCCAGCGGATGCGCGAGGCCGCCCGCCTGCTGAATACCGAGACGTACCTGCTGGCCGCGCAGGGCAGGTACGCCGAGGCCGTCCAGAACCAGACGCGCGGCTTCCGGGTTGCCGAGCACGCCGCCTCCGACCCGGTCCTCATCAGCTACCTCGTCGGCAATGCCTGCGAGGCCATCACGCTCAACGGGATGCGCGGCATTCTGAACCAAGCGGGTCCCAACGCCGCTGTAGACGCTCAGGTGCGGCAGGCGATCGAGACCAATCACTCCCGCCTGTCCCTGCGCTACGCGCTGGCCGGCGAGGTCGTCATCCAGACGATCGGCCTCCAACAGATGCGGGACGCTCTGGACAGAGGCGGCCTGCGGAGCATGGCGGCGGCCTTCACGGGGAACGCCGACCCGATGCTGAAACGTCTGCCGCCGGGCACACCCGCCGACCGCCGGTTCACCCAGAACTGGCTGGACGCAAGCGAGGCGATCCTCCTCCGTCGTATGCGCTCCATTCTAGCCGCTTCTGACCTGACCCCCATCCCCCGCCGCCAGGCGTTCGCCCAGGACGCCGCCGCACAGGCCGCCGCGCCCCCGTCCGCCCTGACCGTGCTCCCCAACATCTTTCTGCCCGTGTTCACCCAGGTGGAGGGCAACGAGACGCGCCGCGTCGCGCTGGAGGAAGTGACGGTCGCCGCCGCCGTCGTTCTGGCGTCGCGGGCGAAGACGGGCGCGTTCCCGGATGCCCTGCCGGAACCCTTCCCCGACCCCTACACCAGCAAGCCGCTCCTGTACCGGCGCGAGGGCGCGGACGGCTTCGTCGTCTACAGCGCCGGGCAGGACGGCACCTACGACGGCGGCAAGCCAGGCGACAAGCCCGCTCCGGGGACGGTCCTGTTCCGCTACCCGATTCTCAAGACGCCCGCGCCGGTCGCATCGGCGCGTTAGGTAGGTTTCACGGGGCTGAACCCCCGTGCTTTAGAAGTGCAATCCCCCGCCTACGCGGGCGAGGACACTGTGATGGTGACTATTTCTTCTGCCCGCGAAGGCGGGGAGTTGCTCTGTTAAAGCCCAGGGGTTCAGCCCTGGGGACTCCGCGCGGGCCATCTGTCGGGTATAACAGGGGAAATGGCCCTGCACTACGACAACCCGGACCCGCTGGAAAACGCCGCGCTCCGAACGCAGCGCATGACGGCGGACGAAGCCAGTTCCGTCATCGCCCTGTGGCAGCAGGAGCGCGTGGCGCAGACGGGCCTGACCGACCGGCCCGCCGTGCCGGATGTCGCCGAGGGCCTGGACGTTCCCGTGGAGGAGGTTCAGCGCCTATTGGGAGAAGTCCGCGCCCGGCGTCTGGAGGAAGAACGCGCGCTGGTCCAGGAACAGGAACTAGCGCAGGCCGAGGTACGGCTGGCTGAAGAAGAGTTTGGGCTTGCCAGCATCCAGCAGCGGCGGGCAGAGTTGCGGCGCAAACGGGGGCGCTCGGGGCGGCATTTTCCCCGTCAGCTACAGGCTGAATACACAGAAGAAGGGGCCACACTGCGGGAAGCGCAACGTCAGGGTAGCAGCTTCAAGAACTTTATTCTGTTCATTCTAATGTGCATCGCCCTTGCCTATGGAACCGCAGTGGCTGTGTCCCCGCATCAACCGGACCAATCAGCACCCATATGCAGCAGTGTTGGCGCGAACGGCCAGGAGACAAACCCACACCCTTGTTCTGCTGAAGAGACATTCAACATATCGCATTCTGACGACAGACGTAAGTGAAGTCAAACCCAATGACTAACAAACCCATCGGCGAGATCATTGAGGCCGGGACAACCGCCTTTGTCGCCCAATGTTTAGAAGTGCCGCGCGAGATCGTCCCGCGCCTGTACGATCCGCCGCCCTTCGGCTCGTTCGTCAAGATCGGCAAGCCCGCGCCCGCCGCCGAAGCGCCCGCCGCGTCCGATCTGCCCGAAGAGGAAGACGACCCATTCGCGCTGCCGTTTGACGCCCCCGCGCCCCGGTCCGCGAGCGCAGGCGCGGGGCTGGCCCCCGCCGTGTACGCCCTCGTGTACGGCGCGAACACGGCCTCACTGGAGCCGAACCGCCGCCCGTCCGCGCTGGGATTTGAGGACGAGGACGAAATGCGGCGTCGGCAGCCGCAGATCTTCGAGCTGCTGCGGACCGAGTTTTCGGGCCTGCTGGTCGCCTACAGCGAGGGCGGCGACAAGCCCCTGCGGCGGCACCTGCCGCCCCTGCCGCCGCGCATCCACAGCCGGGTCTACCCGTGTACGCCGGACGAGACGCGGCTTCTGACCGAAGACCTGTCATTTCTGCGGTCCCTCCTGCTGCCGTCCGGCGGCGCACTGGCGGGCGTCCCCTCCGACGAGCTGGCGGCGGCCTGTCTGCGTCAGGCCCGTGAGGCGCACCCGGATGACCAGGCGTTCCTGCTGCGCGCCGGTCAGACCCTGGCGAAGTTCATGGCGAACGATTATGAGAGGTTGCAGGCGATTTTGAGGAACGTGCTATGAGCAGTGTTTATGACGGGGACCGGCAGAGCCGTGGAGGGGAAGGCCGTGGGATTGAAATCCTCGGCTGTGGGGCGCGGACGCCCACTGTCCGCCTGCGCGGACAAAGAAAAGGACACCGTTCGCCGCTCCGTTCGCCGCTCCGGTTTCCACACAGGTGGAGACTGGGCGCT
>CAXTWM010000117.1:0-11629 GCA_964247915.1 uncultured Armatimonadales bacterium
CTCTACAGCCCCGAAGGGGCGGCCCACGGCGGCGCCGGGAGTAGGCCCGGCCTTCAGGCTGGGTCACACTTATGCAAGAGGTCTATTGTGTGGCGACGTTCAAAACAGTCGTGCCATTCTCGTTCTTCGTCACCGAGACAGGCACAGTTTTGGTGCGCCCGCCGCGCGTCACCGTGACGTGGTAGTCGCCCAGGAAGGCGCGGGTGTCGTAGGCTCCTGCCTTGTCCGTGTGGCCGGTCGTGTCCGTCCACCAGTCGTGGAAGACCAGCCGCTCATAGGCCCGCGCGGCGGGGCGCGGCGTCCAGTCTTGCCGGTACATCGCGCCGCCCTGTTTGGCAAGCCAGTGGCTGCCCGCCCAGAAGCCCCACTGCACGAACGACGTGATCTGCGGGTGGGAGAAGATGGCCGTCATGAACTCGTCCTGGTAGCGCCCGTGGGCGTCGTCATCCGGGACGCTGGCGTCGTACTCGGTGATCTCGATGGGCAGGCCATACTTTGCCCAATGGTCCAGGTTGTGGAGCAGGATGGGGGCGGGGACGAGCGGATTGCCGCTGAAGCCCATGTGGCTCTGGATGCCGAGGACCGAAACGGGCGCGTGCTGGTCATCAATGAGGTAGTGCAGTATCCCGTCTACCTGCTTATCAGATTTGCCCGCCGTGCCGCCGCCGGTGTCAAAGATGGTGTTGTCGTTGTAGGCCAGTTTGACCTTCGGGTCGGTCTCATGCGCCCAGACGAACGCCTGGGCGATGAGGTCCTTGCCGGCCTCGTCGGTGACGTCGTGGCTCGTCACGGCCTCGTTGACGACGTCCCAGACGACGACGCGGCCCCGCGTCTTCGCCACATAATCCAACACATGCTCGTGGACGGCGTTCCGCATGGCCTTGCCGCGCAGGGGCTTCACGTCATCGGGCAGCCATTGGTAGCTCGGCCAGAACAGGTTGTGGCCGCGCACCGGCAGGCCGTGGGCGCGGGACCAGGTCAGCAGCTTGTCCGCGAGCGGCCAGCCCTGCCCGCCATACGACCCCCACTTGAGCGTGTTTTCCAGGACGACGTAGTTGAAGTCCCGCAGCAGGGTTCGGCGGTAGTTCTCGCCGTCGGGCGTTTGCGCGAACAGCGGCTCCGGCGCGATGGCCGTGCCGAAGCGGAAGAAGTGGCGCGTCTGCTGGATGTGAACCGTCGCACCCATGACAGGCTTGCCCTTGCCGTCCACGACGCGCACGTCGAGGTTGCCCATGCGGTAGCGGCGGATGCGGGCGTTGGCGGCGGGTCGCCACGAGTCGTCGTGCGGCTGGCCGCCGTACAGGTCCCGCCCGATGTCGGCGGGGCGCGGCTGGGGGTTGACGCCGTAGTCTTCCAGCGTGACGCGGGCGATCTCGACCGTCCCGGCCTGCTGGCCGATGACGAAGTGGACATTGGCCGCATCCGGCGCATACGCGGGGGTGGTGAAGGTGAAGGCGTATTCCTTCCACTCCGGCGAGAGCGCGAGGCTCTGTGCCAGCGCCTTGTCGTAGTCGGGGGAGGATTTCTCCACGATGGCGGTGATGGGGCTGTGGGTCGGAGAGCGGCCCCAGAAATGCAGCCGCAGCACCGACTGATCGGCCAGCGGGACCGCAACCGTCTCCCGGACCTGCATGGTATAGTCCGGCGAGGCCGGGGTTTGGATGACGACGTGGAGCGCGTCCCCGCCGCCCGGCAGCGCGGCGGCGGGAACGGTCGTCATGGCGGCGTCGCCGGAGTGGGGCGCAGTCAAGGCGAACGCGCCGCCCGCCAGCAGGTTGTGGTCGTCCCGGCCCGCCGCGCGGAGGCAGGGCGCGGCGAGGAGCAGGCAGAAGACGAGGAGAAGAAGGGGCAATAAGCCTCTGCAACCCAGGGCTGAACCCCTGGGCTTTAGAAGTGCAAGCCCCCGCCTGCGCGGGCGAAGACAAAGAGGCAGGAGCCTTTCGCGTCCAGCTCCTCTGACCGCGAAGGCGCGGATTTGCTCTACTAAAGCCCCACCGTTCAGGGCGGGGTATTCAAGGCGGTCCAACGTCATCGGGCGTGGTCCTCCTGGGGCAAGGGAGCCGTGCGCGGGCCGCTTCTCGGAGTAAGCACGGCCCCGACGCGGCTAGCATTCGTCTCGACAATGATCTTGACCTGCGAGGGCGAGTTGCCGTCCTCGTCGAAGACGACCAGGCTGTTCGCGCCGGGCCGCAGCAGCGACTCGGGGAGGTAGATGCTGTCTACGGGCGCTTTCTCCGGGTAGCGGCCCAGGCAGCGGCCGTTGAGCCAGAAGAAGCCGCGTGAGAGGCCCGCGAAGGTAGCGCGCAGGATTGGGTGAGGGCCAACGGCGGCGGGCGGCGTGGCCTCAAACGTCGTGTGGTAGAACGCGGGCGTGTTCGCGCCGTTGTTCCCTGCCAGCGGCTGCCAGACGGCGGCGGTGGGGGAGGGCGGGGTGACGCCGCCGCGCATTTTCCAGCCGTGGACCTGGATGCCGTCGGCGACGCCCCCCGTCAGCTTGACATCACCGAGGATGCCGCCCGCGCCCGCCGTGTTCTGGACGGCGACGGCCAGCACGTTCGGGCCGCCATCGCGCCAAGCGCCGTCTAAGGGGATATCAACACCGGCGTTGACGCCTACGTTGTCCTGTATCTTCTTGCCGTTCAGGTAGACCGTGCCGTTGTCGTCAATCGAGTTGAAATGGATGCGCCGGTGCGGGCCGGGGATGTTCGGGAGGGTCGCGCGGAACCAGGCCCAGCCGACGCGGCCCTGGAAGGCGTCGGTGGTTGTCGTCGCATCATGCCAGTCCGCACCGGTCGTGGCGAGGGCCGGCGCGGCGTACTGGGCGGCATCGCCGGGCGCGTTGTCGTCGGCGTGCCAGCGGAAGGAATTGATGGGAACGGCCTGCGGGGCCGTCGTCGTCAGGCTGACCGTGCCCGAGATGCCTTTGGCGTCTATCTCATCCAGTGGCCCGTAGTAGTTGAACAGCTTGTTGCGGCCGTAATGCGCCGTCAGGAAGGCCAGCGTGTTCGGCCCGGCTTTGAGATGAACCGTCAGGCTGCGCGGCACGGGCGTCTTGTAGCGCGTTTGGACGTCGCTGCTATCTTCGCGCCTGCCGTTGACGAAGCAGGCCAGCCAGTCCCCGGCGTCGCTGATGCTCACCTGATAGACGCCCGCCGTAGGGGCGTTGACGGCGGCGCGGTACCAGGCGTAGGCGCTGATGTCGCCGTCCGCGCCCATCGGCAGCGGCTCGTCGCTGGCCTTCCAAACGGCGTCATTGTAGCCCGACTGTGCCAGCGGCGCCTGGGCGTCCACCTGCCAGGGGCCGAGCGCGGGCGCGGCGGGGGCCGGTCTGAGATGAGGAGGCGCAATCGGCGCAAGAGAAGACGGCGGCGCGAGCGAGGCCGTGTACAGAAGCTGAGGCAGGGCCGGGGATTGTGCCGCGTCCAGCCCGCGCCGCTCGGTCGTCAGCCGGGGGAGGCCGCCCGCCTCCTCGGTTTCACCAACGTAGTCCGGGCCGCAGGCGATCAGGCCGCCGTCCAGGAACCAGGTGCGGTCGGCCATGTCCGCGCTCATCGTCAGAATGCGGACCGTGTGGCCGCCGACGCGGAAGGCGCTGACGACCGGGGCGGCGGGGGGGATGCGCGTTTTGAGGATTACCCCAGTCGGCGTCACCGTCATTGCTTTGTCGCCTGCCGACGTCCCCACGACCTTCGCGCCCGCAGCGGCGAAATGCAGCTCCGCCGGCTCGCCGGGCGCGCCGAACGCGACCAGCGTGGTCATCGCGCCCTGTGCCGCCATGCCGAGCAGGTGGGCGGCGGCCAGTTCCAGGGTGACATTGGGCGCGAGCGGGTAACCCCTGACGACCGGCATGATCTCCCCGGCGTCCAGCGTGAACGGCCCCGCGCCGGGGAACAGCTTGCCGTCCGCCGTCTTGATCTGGGTCTTGATCGGCCCGCCGTTGCCGTTGTCCAGGAACAGAATCTCGCCCGCCGCCCCCTTGCGGTGGGTGATCTGGACGCCGCCCTCGGTCGGTTTGGTCCCGTCGCCGCCGCTCTCGGCCAGCGAGTTGGACAGGACGGCGGGAAAGCTCGTCGCGAACATCGCCGCCCGTTTGCAGCGGTAGTAGGCGGGCCGCAGGTCCCCGACCTGGCCGATGGGCGAGCCGAAGTCGTAGGAGGACGCCTGCTGGTCGTTATTCCAGGTGTCAAAGTCCGTCCCGCCGGCCATGGTGTAGTGCGTGTAGCCCGCGCCGCCGTAGGCGATCACCTTCCAGGTCGCCCGCTCCAGCTTCTTCGCCCGCTCCGGCTCCATGCCGTACCGCCCCACCCAGCCCGTCCAGAATTCGGTGGAATACCAGGGGCTGGTGCGCCCGGAAAGGTCGAGCGGCGAGTCGCCGGCGGGGTCGTCGTTGTGGTTCAGGCCGCTGAAGAACAGGGGCACTTCCAGACCCGCCGCCCGCGCCTTGTTGTAGTACCAGTGGTAGTAGGCGTCCGGCATGTCCGTCCCACCGCCGGGCCCGTCCGGCCCGGAGAAGACGTGTTCGTTTTCCAGTTGGACCATCAGGATCGCCCCACCGTGATTGATCTGGTTGGCGACCAGGATGGGGAACAGCTTGTTGAAATAGGGCGTCACGGCCTGGTAGAACGGCCCGTTGTCGCTCATGGGCCGCAGGCCGGGCTTGAAGCGGAGCCAGACCGGCAGGCCGCCCGTGTCCCATTCGGCGTTGACATACGGCCCCATGCGGACGATGGCGTACATGTGGAGCGAATGCACCAGTTTGAGGAAGGCGTCCAGGTCCTTCTCGCCCGTGAAGTCGAGCTGGCCTTCGCGCGGCTCGTGGTAGTTCCAGAAGGCGTAGGTCTGAATCGTGTTGTAGCCCGCCCGCTTGATCCGCAGCAGCCGGTCGCGCCACATCGCGCGCGGCGTCCGGGGGTATTGCAGCTCCCCGGCGACGATATAGGTCCGCTTGCCGTTGACCAGAAACCCTTTGCCGTCGAAGTTGATGTACGGCTTGGCGGCAGCTTCGGGCGGGAAGATGCTGTCGTTGGAGTTCGGCCAGCCGGCAGCATGGGCGCGGACGGTCAGAAGGCACGGCAGCAGGGTAAGCAGTAGCGCGAGCAGGCGGGGGAAGGATTTCATGGGTGACACTCGATCAGGCGTGGACGTTCTCGGAAGCGTTGCGATTGGCTCAATTATAGCAACCCGCCCGTTCGGGTGTCAAGCCGAACGGCAAAACGCCGCGCCCCCGGATAGAGAGGCGCGGCGTTGAGACGATGGCCGGACGTGTCATCAATCAAAGGTGACGGGCTGGCCGGTCTTGGCGGACTCGTAGATCGCTTCCAGGATTTCCGAGACGACCAGGGCCTGCTCGGGCAGGACGACCGGGTCGGTGTCGTTGCGGACGGCGTTGATCCAGGACTTGGCTTCCTCATAGGCGAGGTCCACGCCCTTGGAGTCGAAGTAGGCGACGCCGCCGCCGTCGGTCTGGATGTTCTGGACGTACATCGCTCCGTGGTTCTCGCCGTTGATCCGCAGGCCGTTCTTCATGTCCGCGCCGGCTTTCGTCCCCGCCAGTGTGCAGTTCGCCTCCGTCGTCTCCAGCAGGTTGATGGCCCAGGAGGCTTCCAGGATGATCGTCGCGCCGTTCTTCATGGTGATGAAGCCGAAGGCCGAGTCCTCCACGGTGAACTTCGCCGGGTCCCACGGCCCCCAGGCGTTCGCCGACCCCTCGTTGTCGCCGAGCTTGCGGTAGGTGTTGCCGACGACCGACTTCGGCTCGTAGTTGTCCATCATCCACAGGGTCAGATCGAGCGCGTGGGTGCCGATGTCAATGAGCGGCCCGCCGCCCTGCTTTTCGGCGTCCAGGAAGACGCCCCAGGTCGGCACGGCGCGGCGGCGCAGGGCGTTGGCGCGGGCGAAGTAGATCTCGCCCAGATCGCCCGCCGCGCAGATCTTTTTGAGGTACTGGCTTTCCGCCGACTGGCGGGTCTGGTAGCCTATGGAGAGCTTTTTGCCGGTGCGGCGGGCGGCCTCCAGCATCCGGCGGGCGTCGGCGGCCTTCTTCGCCATCGGCTTCTCGCACATGACGTGCTTGCCGGCTTCCAGCGCGGCGACCGTGATCTCCGCGTGCGAGTCGTTGGGGGTCAGGACGTGGACCACGTCAATCGTCGGGTCCTTCAGCAGCTCGCGGTAGTCGGCGTAGACCTTCGCCGTGGGCGTGCCGAACCGCTTGGCCGCCGCCTGCGCCTTGGCCTCCTCGATGTCGCAGAACGCGGTCATCTCGACCCCTTCCAGCTTCGCCAGCGCGGGCATGTGCTTCCCCCCCGCGATGCCGCCGGTGCCGATGATGCCGACCAGAATGGTTTCTTTCATAGAACGTGATAGCCTCCTCGAAAATCGTTTCCGCGCGCTTTATTCCCGGCGCGGGGTGGAATGTCCTGCTTGGGCTGAGAGGAAGGCGGAAATAAATCGTGGCTTATGCCGACCGTGCTGTCTGCCACATGGTCCAATTGCCGTTGAACTCCTCGGTCCGGCCGCCCGGCTCGAAGACCAGCAGGCGGGTGGCGACTTTGTCCAGGAAGAAGCGGTCGTGGCTGACTACGACCACCGCGCCGGGGAAGTTGACCAGGGCGCGCTCCATGACCTGCGTGCTGGTCAGGTCCAGGTGGTTGGTCGGCTCATCCAGGATCAAGGTCTGCGCGCCGGACAGCAGGCACTTGGCGAGGGCGACGCGGGCGCGCTGGCCCCCCGACAGCGTCCCGATCCGCTGGTTCAGGTCCATTTCAGAGAATTGCAACAGCCCGAGGAACCTGTTGACCTGCTTGCGCTGGGCGCCGAAGGCCAGGCTGCCCTCCCCGCCCATCGTGTTGACGGCGTGGGTCACGGTGTCTTTGGGGTCCTGTTCAGCGAGGATCTGGTTGAAGTCGGCGAAGGACGTGCCGCCGGGCCAGACGATCTCGCCCGCGTCCGGCGCTTCTTCCCCGGTCAGCAGGCGCAGCAGGGTGGACTTGCCGCTGCCGTTGGGGCCGACAATGGCAAGCCGCTCGCCTTTTTCGACCTCAAAGGACACATCCGAGAAAAGCGTCTGGCCGCCGTAGGACTTCGCCAGACTTTCCGCCGCCAGCAGCTTGTCCGGGAGGCGGATGCCCTGGTAGATGGCCGTCACGACCGTGTCCACGGGGCGCGGCTCGCGCCGCTTCTTCAGGTCGGCCAGCTTGCGCTGGAGGCTCGGACTCGGATTACGCCGCGCCTCGTCCCGGTCCGCGATGGCCTCGGCCTCAAACGTGAGCAGTTCCTCCTCGTGCATGAACTGGCGCTCCAGGGTCTTGAACCGGAACTGCTTCTCGCGGATGTAGTCCGTGAAGGACCCCGCGTACTCCTGGAACCCGTAGTTCTCGACCTCCACGACGCGCGTCACCACGGCGTCCAAGAACTGCCGGTCGTGCGAGACCAAGATCAGGCCGCCCCGGAAGCCGTTCAGCCAGCCTTCCAGCCAGGTCAGCCCTTCCACGTCCAGGAAGTTGGTCGGCTCATCCAGCAGCAGGACATCGGGGGCTTCCAGCAAGATCTTCGCGAGCGCCGCCCGGTTGCGCCAGCCCCCGGAAAGCTGGTCAATGGGGCGGTCCCGGTACGCGGCGCTGAAGCCCAGTTTGGAGAGCACGGTGTCAATGTGCCGACCCACCTCCCAGCCGTCCCGCCGCGTCATCTCGTCCAGGCCGGCCGCCTGACGTTCCAGCAGCCGCTCCATCTCGTCGGGGTCTTCCACGACCTCAAGCGCGGAGGCGATCCGGTTCAGATCGGCTTCCAGCGCGTGGATGTCGGCGAACAGGTCTTCCAGCACCTGCCGGACCGAGAGGCTGCCGTCGAGCGCGGAGAATTGGGAGAAGTAGCCGACCTTCAGGCCCGGCTCGCACTCCACAGCCCCGGCCGTCGGCTCGATCTGCTCTAGAATGAGCCGCAGCACGGTCGTCTTGCCGGTCCCGTTCTTGCCGATCAGGCCGACCCGCTCGCCCTCGTTCAGCTTGAAAAAGACGTTCCGCAGGACGGGCCGGTCCTCGTACTTCATCGAGACGTTGTTCAGTCGAATCAGGCTCATGCGTGTGCTCTCCGGGCGCCCCAAAAGGCCGGGCGCGGGGGCGAGTCTACCCGGACGGGCGGCGCAGCGTCAAGGCCGGGCCGGGGCGGTTTGAGAGCGGCCGGGAAGGGGTACACGCAACAGGGGACGCACCGCTGTTCCGTCCCTTGTTCCGTCCCTGCCTCGCCGTTTAGGAAGCCCCGCCCGCCATGTCTGTCATTTCCCTGCTGCCCTCGCGTTCCCCGGACCCCCAGCCCGGAGCGCCCGCGCGCGACTCGCTGTGGGAGCGCCTGGACCGGCCCGACTCCGCGGCCCTGCACGGCCTGATGTCGGGGGCGGTCTGGCTCGTCATCGGCACCCTCCTGGGCCTGATCATGTCCGACGAGCTGACGACGCCGGACATCTTCGCCGGGGTCGCCCAGCTTGTTTTCAGCCGCCTGCGGCCCGCGCACGTCAACATCGTGCTGTTCGGGTTCCTCTCGACTGCCTTCTTCGGCGCGTGGTACTTCATCGTGCCGCGCCTTTGCAAAACGCCGCTGCGCTCGGACCGGGCGGCGAACCTGCTGCTGTTCTTCTGGAATCTGGGCGTGCTGGCGGGGGCGGTCGCGGTCCTATGGGGCGACTCCAAAGGGAAGGAGTATGCCGAGTACCCTATGTGGGTTGACTGGCCTATTCTGATCCTGATGTGCGTCAATGCGGTCATCATCTTCCAGACCATCGCCGCCCGGCGCGAGCCGAAGATGTACGTCTCGCTCTGGTACATCGGCGGCTCCCTGGTGTGGATCGCCATGATGTTCTTCATCGGGCATGTCATGTGGCACCCATTCACGACGTACCTCTCCGCAGACGGGCAGCGGCACATCCTGTGGGACAACAGCACGGCGAACCTGCCGGACGGAGTCAACCATTTTCAGCGCACGGGGGCATTGGTCGGCCTGGATGATGCCGTCTTCAACTGGTTCTATGGGCACAACGTCTTCGGGCTGTACATCACGACGGGCGGCATCGCCATCGTCTACTACCTGGTCCCCAAGCTGGCGCGGCGTCCACTTTATTCGCACCTGTTGTCCTTGATCGGCTTCTGGTCCATCGCGCTGTTTTACTCCAACACGGGGATGCACCACCTGCTGCAAGCGCCGATCCCGAACTGGCTCAAGGTGTTCGCCATCATCGGCTCCATCGCGCTGATCATCCCGGTCTTCTCGTTCAGCGTCAACATCTACATGACCATGCGCGGCCAGTGGGGGCAGCTACTGGAGAACGTCCCGCTGCGGTTCACCCTGACCGGCGCGTTCTTCTACCTGACGGCCTCGTTCCAGGGTTCGGTGCAGTCGCTGATGGCCGTGAACCGCTTCGTGCATTTTACGCAGTGGACGATCGCGCACGCGCACCTGGCCCTGCTGGGCGCGTTCGGGTTCATCGCGTCGGGCGCGATGGTCTACATGGTGCCGCAGATCGTCCGCAAGCCGCTGTGGAGCCGGAATCTGGTGGACACGCAGTACTGGCTGATGATGCTCGGCATCAACCTCTACTTCTGGGCCATCACGGCGGCGGGTCTGGCGCAGGCCAGCGCCTGGGTGTCGCTCGGGGAGCAGGTGGTCAAGGCGTACCCCGTCGTGAAGCCGTACTTCTACCTGCGCTCGGCGGCCGGGGGCATGATCGTCGTCGCGGTCATCATGCAGCTCATCAACCTGTACATGACGATCCGGCAGACGCCGCAGGACCGGGCCGGCAAGCGGCGCAAGGAGATCGCCGAGCTTCAGGAGCTTTCCGCGCTGCCCTCGCATTTTGACGACCGCACCGTCGTCTTGGATTAGGAAGTCGAAGCCGTTCCGCCATGAAAATGACCCCGCTGACAATCCTGTTCGGCTCGTTCCTGGTCGTGTTCACCGTCGTCATCGCCATCGCCATCGTGCCGAGCGTCGTGTTCAACCCCGCCCCCTCGCCGAACGCCCACCCGTACACGGCGCAGGAGCTGAAGGGGCGCGAGATTTACGCCCGGAACGGGTGCGTCTACTGCCACTCGCAGGACACGCGCCCGATGGACTGGGGCGAGGGCAGCGGCTTCGCGGCCCAGCCGGGCGACTACGCCTACGACTCGCCGCACTTCGTCGGCTCGTCGCGCAACGGGCCGGACCTGATGCGCGAGGGCGGCTATCACACGGATGACTGGCACAACGCCCACTTCCAGAACCCGCGCTACACCCGCCCGCAATCGTTCATGCCGTCGTACAGCTATATCCGGGGCGAGGACCGGGCGAACCTGATCGCCTACGTTCAGTGCCTGGGCGGCAAGGACGGCATCAAGCGGGCGGACCAGCAGCGCGCCCTGAAAGTCAACCTGATCAAGTATTACCAGAAGGGGCCGGCGGAGAACCTGCCCTACCTCAACTCGACGTTTCCGAGTTCCTGGCTGGTCATGCCCAATCCCGAGCCGGTGACGGTCGGGTCCGTGGAGCGCGGGCGCGTGCTGTACGTCGCCTACTGCGCCGGGTGCCACGGCGAACACGGCGACGGGCGCGGGCCGTCCAAGCCGTATCTCAGCCCGCCGCCGATGGACTTCACCTTGGTGCAGGCGTCCGGGGCGAACCCGCAGGGCGGGCAGCCGGGCTACCATTACAACTACCGCAAGAACGAGGTCAGCTCGATCTCCAACGGGGCGATCTATTACGCCGTCCTGTACGGCATCCCCGGCAGCGCGATGCCGCAGTTCAAGGGGCAGCTCCCGTCCGAGAAGATCTGGGACGTGGGCAACTACGTCGGCTGGGCCTTCATGGGCTGGAAGCTGGAGCCGGACAGTGGCCGCTATGAAGAACTGGCACGGGCAAAACGGCCCTGGGAGCACAAGGGGGAGGTCGGGCAGAGGCGCGTGGCGTCCGCGCGGCTCCCGTAGCCGCTCACCGGTATTCGCGCCGCGCGCCGGAAAGGTTGGCGATCCACAGGAAGCCGCCGAACCCGTAAATGAAGGCGAGGAACAGGTTGTCCGCCGCCCCCGGCCCGTGCAGGAAGCAGACCACGCCGCCGAGGCAGGCCAGAACCGTCAGGACGAGCGTATAAGCCGCCATCCACATCCGGCCATCCTCGGGCCGGCGCCCGAACGTGGCGGAGATGGGCACGGTCAGCAGGGCGAAAGCGGCGGCGAGGAACCAGAGCGACGCGCGGCCCGTCGCCAGCGCCCCGCCCAGGGCGGCCAGGGCGACGAGCAGCGAGCCGCCGAACCAGTTGGAGGCGACGACCTGGTCGCGGGACAGCGCAAAGCGCCCGAACCTGTCCAGGCGCAGCAGCAGGTTGAACAGCGGGCGGGCGGTCCAGTTCAGGTATATGAACGCCAGATAGGCGATGATGAGGGGCAGCAGGAACGGGGCCAGGGCGGGGCTGGAGCGCTCCAACCCCCGCACCACCTGGTAGCCGACCCAGGCGCCGGCGATGATGCCGATCTGCATTTTGCCGCTGAACCGGGACATCCAGAGGAAATAGCGGAGCATCACCCGGTAGATCGGGTTGCGGGCGCGGAGGGGGTTGCCGGTGGCCGGGCCCGCCCCCTGCCAGTACCGCGTTTGCCGCCCCGCCGCGCGG
>CAXTWM010000117.1:11639-13235 GCA_964247915.1 uncultured Armatimonadales bacterium
CGGATTGCGGGCGCGGAGGGCTTCCAAAATGCCCTGCCGCGCCCATTCCATGTCCGGCTTGAGCCGCAGCGCCTCGCGGAAGTGCTCCATCGCCGCCCGGTGGTCCCCCTGATGCAGCAAAGCCCAGCCCTGGTTGGCATGGGTGGCGGCGTTCTCCGGGTCTTTGGCGAGGTTGGTCTGGATGGCGACGCCCGCCTCCGAGCGTCGCCCCAGGTTGACGAGCGCGACGGCCTGGAGGTTGGCGCAGCCGGTGTGGTCGGGGTCCACGGACAGGCCCCGCTCGGCTTGCTCCAGGGCGTCCGCCCACTGCCGCTGCTGGGCGCGGATGCTCGCCAGGAGGGCATAATGGTCGGCCTCATCCGGGTCGAGCTGGAGCGCCTCGCGGGCAGCGGCCTCGGCTTCGCGCAGGCGCCCGACGTCATCCAGGACGCTCCCCAGGACCGAATAGCCGTTGGGGAAGTCGGGGGCGAGACGCACTGCCATCTGCGCCTCGCGGATCGCCTCCTCGTGCCGCTCCATCTTGGACAGGCAGAGCGCGAGCAGGCAGTGGGCCAGGGGATCGTCCGGGTCCAGCGCGATCTGCCGCCCCGCCTCCTCCGCCGCCATCGGGTAGCGGCCTTGTTCGAACAGCAGATGGGCGCGGCTGAGGTTGACGTTCATAGAAGTAGGAAACGGTCAGAGGATGCGGCGGGCGCGCAGGTATTCCAGAAGCTCGTCGTAGACGCCGCCCTCGTTGGCGTACAGGGCGTAGTTGCGGGCGGTCTCGAACCAGGGGCGGACGCTGGGGCGCACGTCCTTGAGGGCGCGCTTGAAGTCGTTCATGCCGATGGGGCGGACCTTGCCGGTTTGGAGCGAGTCTTCCAGGGCCAGCTCGGCGGCGGCCTCGCAGACGTGGGCGAGGTCGGCCCCCGAATAGTCCTCCGTCTTGGCGGCCAGCCCGGCGAAGTCCACGCCCTCCAGGGGGCGGTCTTGGGAATGCAGGCGCAGGACCGACTCGCGGGCGGCCAGATCAGGCGGCAGGACGAGCAGCGCCCGGTCGAGCCGGCCCGGACGGCGCAGGCCGGTGTCTATATCCCACGGGTGGTTGGTGGCGGCCAGGATGAAGACGCCCTCGTTGTCCGCGTCCACGCTGTCCATCTCGGCCAGGAGCTGGTTGACCACGTTGCGCCCGGCGTTGTTCCGCATCTGGCTGCGCTTGTGGCCCAGGGCGTCTATCTCGTCGAAGAACAGGACGCAGGGGCGGGAACGTCGGGCGGTCTCGAAGATCTGGTGCAGGTTCTTTTCGCTGTTGCCGATCCACATGTCCAGGACATCCGAGAGGCCGACGGCCAAAAACTTCGCGCCCAATTCGCCCGCCGTCGCGCGGGCGATGAACGTCTTGCCGCAGCCGGGCGGGCCGTACAGCAGCAGGCCGCCGCGCAGGGACTTGCCGTACAGCCTCCGCAGGTTCGGGTTCTTCATCGGGGCCAGGAACGCAAGATTCAGACGCCGCTTGACGGCCTCCATGCCGGCCACGTCCGCGAGCGTGACCAGGGGCCGCTCCACCTCCCACTCCCCCGGCTCGCCCTCCTCATCCTCCAGAGACGGCAATGGGAC
>CAXTWM010000118.1:0-13199 GCA_964247915.1 uncultured Armatimonadales bacterium
CCATCCCGCTGCCCCTCAGAACCCTCTTCCCCAGAATCCCCCCGCGCGTCAAAGCCG
This sequence comes from uncultured Armatimonadales bacterium, assembly GCA_964247915.1. GTDB lineage: Bacteria > Armatimonadota > Armatimonadia > Armatimonadales > Capsulimonadaceae > JANXMY01. The sequence goes on from CAXTWM010000118.1 coordinate 58, forward strand.
GGCCGCATCACAAAACTCTCCTCAATCACGGGACGCTGCCCGATCACAGAATCCATCTGCCGATCACCAGCCGCCCGGACACTCCCAGCCCCCGACTTCCGACGTCTACCAGCGGATCACCGACCAGATCGTCGCGCAGATCGAGGCCGGTGCGGGGGAATGGCGGATGCCCTGGCACAGCGCCGAGGCGCGCGGGCTGCCCGTCAACGCCGTCAGCCGCAAGCCCTACCGGGGCGGCAACATCCTCCCCCTGTGGATCGCCGCCGCCGCCGCAGGCTACGAGAGCCACGAATGGGCCACCTACAAGCAGTGGCGCGAAGCCGGGGCGCAGGTCCGCAAGGGGGAGCGTTCCCACCTGGTCGTCTTCTGGAAGTTCCGGGATCAGGAGGACGTGCCGGACGCCACGCAGCAGGAGTTCAACGACCGGGCGGGTCGCCTGATCCTGGTGCGGGGCTACTCCGTGTTCAATGCCGCCCAGGTGGACGGCTACATGCCGAAGCCCGCTGTGCTGCGGGCGGAGCCGGAGCGGGTAGAAAGCGCCGAAGCGTTCCTGCGGCACACGAGGGCGATGATCAGGACCGGCGGGGGCCGCGCCTTCTACAGCCCCGGCGCGGATGAGATCGTGGTTCCCCGGATCGAGCGGTTTCCCGATGCGGTCAGCTACTACGCGGTGGTGGCGCACGAGCTAACGCACTGGACGGGCCACGCCGAGCGTCTGGACCGGGACTTTCTGGCGAGCGCGGAAAAAGACCCGCCGATGCGAAAAGAAGACTATGCCCGTGAAGAGCTTGTGGCCGAACTCGGGGCCGCGTTCCTGTGTGCCGATCTGGGCCTTGCCAACCAGCCGCGCAAGGACAACGCCGCCTATGTCGCGTCCTGGTTGAAGGCACTGAAAGGCGATCCGAAGGCGATCTTCTCCGCCGCCTCGAAAGCGCAGTATGCCGCCGACTACCTGCACGGCTTGCAGCCGGCCATGCCGGAGCCGGAAGAAGCAAGCCGCCCCGACCCCTCGCGCGGCCCGGCCAATCCTTCCCCTGGGTTTCCGGCGGCACGTCGGCCAGCGGTGCAGGGACCGAGGCCGGGTCTTTAAGCCTATGCTGAGGCATAGCTGAGGCATACTGGTAAGCTGGTATTTAGTAATACTGGTCGCCTCAAATCTTGAATAAAGCTTGGGTGCCGTGCGGCCCGGTGAGCGGAGCGCCCCAAAGCTGGCGAAGCGAACCGGGGCCAGGGTGGGCAACAACCGCTCTGGCGCGTTTTGTCCCCGCTGACGGCTCCCAGCCTTTGATTTTCTTGGTTCCGACCTTCTTTGTCCCTGATCTTTTTGTCTTTGGTCTCATTGATTTCAAGAGTAAAGCGCATGAGCGACCACCCAGCCTCCGGCTTTCCCTCTGACTTTGGGTTTTTCACGCCGGTCGAGTGTGGCTATCCGCTTCTGTCGCCGCATTGGTGCCTGTCCCGCGACGGGGACTCTGCCGGCTATGCCTTGTACCAACGGCATTACAGCGCCGCGAAAAACAGGCCTGCTCTAAATCGTTCCAGCCGCCGTGGTCGTTCCAGGCCACGGCAGTTTGTCGGCCCCGGACAGAGCCTGGTGCTGCTCGGCACGGATGCCCTGTCCCTGTTTGTCTGGCGACGGGCGAAGTACCGGCAGGACGGACAGCGTGGGATCAACTGCGCGGTGTTCCGCAACGAGGGGAAGGCGCTTAGTTCCCTGCTGATTGCCGAAGCGTCGCATCTGGCCTGGCGCAAGTGGCCGGGCGAGCGCCTGTTCACGTTCGTGGATGCGCGCAAGGTCCGGCCCAAGCGTGATCCGGGCCGCTGCTTCCGCAAAGCCGGCTGGCAGCCTGTCGGCGAAAGCCAAGGCGGGCTGCTCATCCTCGCCACGGAACTTCCTGCTTTTGCGGAACTTCCTGCCGACTGGTTACAAAGCATCGCTCGATGATGCCGCCTTTAATAGACCACGCTGCTTGATGCCGTCCCGGTTTTTGAGCCTGCCGATCCGTCATGCGCTAGAGGGCGTGTCCTGGGCCTCGCTGTCGGTGCGCTGGACACCGACCGAGGATCAGAAGCAGCAGCGGCGGGACGAATTAGAGGCCCTCTGGCTGCCGGGAGAGCGCCCGGAAGCGCGGCCCCCGCTGCATCCTTTGGGCAAGCGGCGCTTCCCCTTCGAGCGTTTCTATTCACGGGTAGGACGCATGGACCGGACGCGGCGGCCGGCGGGTTGTTTCGCGCCGCGCCGCCGTGACGGGTTGAAACCGCCCGTCCCTGACTGAGTACCCTCGCGATGCCACGATCTTCCAACACAACCGCCTTGCAGCCGGTAAAGGCGGACTTTTTCTGACTCTGATCGCGGGACGCCTCATGCGACTCCCGACCGGGTTCGAGCGGCCCTACCCCTGATTTCTGCGGCCCTACCCCTGATTGTCTAAGGTTCTCCAGAAAGGCACAAATATTTTCCCGCGCCCCAAGGTTTTGCCCCGATTTTGTCGAATGATGCTGTATAATACAATAGGCAGGCTGCCAGCCCCAGCCCTTCGTGGCACTCAGCGGTTCGGTATCTCAGCCTACTCTCTTTCGCGCGTCTGTTTTCTTTCGCGCGTCTGTCTCGGCCGCCGCGTGAACTGATCCTACCATAACTGGCTCTACCCTGATCTCACACCGCTTTGCGCGGGGTTCCGATCCTTCTGCGATCCAGTCTGAAACTAAGTTCAGTCTGCAACTCAGTTGCCCTCTGTTCCAACCGCTCTCTGTTCCAACCGCTCTCTGTTCCAACCGCTCTCTGTTCCAACCGCTCTCTGTCCGGTCCAGGTGAGGAGGAAGCAGCCATGCTTTCCGAAAACAGTGTCCGCAGCTTCGCACAGATTTCCCTCTCTAAGATCGTCGGATTCAAGACCGTCCGAGGTCTTCTGACCCTCGCCGTCCTTTGCGGTCTGACCGCGACGGCTGAGGCCCAGGCGATCCAGCACCTGACGGTTGAAGGGGACGCGACCTATACCGTCGCCGGCAGCCTTCATGCGGGCGATACCGTCAAGGTCCACGTCAACTTTTACACGGACGATTCGGACGACCCCGATGAGGACGAGCCGTTCATGCTCCAAAGCACGTCGGGCTTCTCACAGACCTTCGACTACGGGGAGGCCGACACCACCTTCGTCGCCGCCAATGACGGCGACACCCTCAGCGGCTCCATCGAGGATGGCGATTACGACGAGACGGCGGAACTCACCGTCACCGTCTGCCCGGCGGCGGTGAACGGCGTCGATCTCCCGTCCATCAACACCCCCTTCGCCCCGAGCGCCACCTACAGCGGCGCCGACGTCTTCCTCAACTTCGCCGAGACCGGCAACATGGACCCGAGTGTCTTTTGCGAGTACCAGTCGAACAAGGGGACCCTGCTGCTCTCGCTGAACATCTTCGGCGTCCCGAACGTCTTCGCCTCCTCGACCGTCGCGACCCTGACGCTCTTCAACCCCTCAACGACCGCTCCCATCCCGGTCGGGCGGTTCGTCGGGGTGCCTGTCGCCAACCACTGTCTCCTCAACGGCCCCTACGACGCCTCCCACTATTATGCCCGATGGACCAGTCCTGGATTTCAGATCGCGCCGATCGCGATCTACATCGTGAGCCTCCTCACCGGGCTGCCCGCGTATTTCCCGACGCCCGCCTTGGAATACTGGGTGGATTTGGACAACCTGGGGGAGACGCCGGACGTTGACACGGTGGACGGGATCGTCCGGTCGGTCGAGTCATACCTGCACACATCCCTGACCAAAGACGTGGTGATCCCGGCCATGATCGGGGCGGTGCCGGAGTCGGATCAGCTCCTCGCGCTGAACTCCACGTCGGGGTTCAAATACAACCGGAGGACGGGCACCTTCGACGGGACCGTCACGCTCGTCAACGTGGGCGACGTCGCGGTCAGCGCGCCGATCCAGGTGGATCTTGCCGGTCTGCCGGTCTTCGTTCATCTTGCCAACCGGAGCGGCACTTTCTTTGAGGCCCCCTACATCACGCTGAACGCCTCCCTCGCGCCCGGCGGGTCGGTGACCATCCCCGTGTCGTTCAACAACCCCTTGGACCGGACGATTTCTTATAGCGTTCAGACCTATTCGGGGACATTCTACACCGCCTGGACGATCCTGTGAGGGCACCGGCCGGAACGGCCTCACGGATCAACGCATGGGAGGGAGAGGGTATGCGCCGCTGCTTGTTTGCCGCCACCGTTTTCTGTTCGCTCCTGCCGGTCACGGCCCCGGCGGGCGCGCAGGTCTCCTACCAGGTCTCCGTCGACACCTCGCCGCTTGCCAACACCACCGGCTTCATCGACTTCCAGTTCAACCCCGGCGGCAATGACGCCCAGGCCGCCACCGTCCAGGTCACGGGGTTCACCCTCAGCGGCGGCCTCCTCGCGCCGACCTCAGCGGACATCGGCGCGGCGGCGGGGACCCTGCCCCAGACCCTCGTCATCGGGAACGGCGGCGCTTTCAACGATGTCTTTCAGGGGATCACCTACGGCACGAGCCTGAGCTTCACCGCCAGTTTTAGCGGACCGGCGCTGACGCCGCCTCCGAACGTCATAACGGGTTCTACGTTCGTCTTGGGGCTGTACGCCGGTGACGGCGTCACCCCGCTGCTCACGACCGATCCCAGCGGCTCCCTGGCAGACGTAGAGCTTAACGGAACCGGCACGACCACGCCGACCACCTTCCCGGACATCAACGGCACGGACTACGCCACCATAAGTGCGACGGGACCCAACCCTGTCCCCGAAGCCAGCACGGCAGCGACGACGATGGTTGGCCTGCTTGTACTGCTGGCCCTCGTCTGGGGAGCGAAGTCCCGGCGGGTCAGGCGCGACCACTAGGCTGATCGCCTGTTTCCGTTTGCCTGTTTCCGTCACCCACACTTCCACAGGTTTTGCAAGCGTGTGATTTCTGTTCGGGCGCTGGCCCGTTTGGCAGAATTTCCGTGGTATAATGGGAGCGGCGAAGTCGGCCACCTGCTTGCTTTTACATTCTTGCCGCCGCACTCGCGCGGCGGCATCCGTCCAGGGCCATGCCCGGACCGCCTCTTTTTGTCTCGAATCTTTGTCTCACAAACGAAGGTTTGCGAGACACCCCACCTCACTGATCGGCAGCCTGCCGCGCTCGTCTCCGCCCAGCCATCCCCACCAACCCCAGGAATGCCAGGCCGATCCCCAACGATCCTGCGCCGGAAAACTCCGGCACGGGCGCAGCTCCGACATTGAACTCGATGGTCCCGGTTCCGACGCCATTGCCACCGGCAAAGTAGGAGGCGTTGAGGGGCTGCCCGTTCAGAAGTGTTCCGGTGATGGTGCCGGAGCCGCCGGTGATGGGCGCGGTTTGGGAGAATGTGCCGAACAGGTCGATGAGGCCCCCATAAGTTGCGGCAAAGGTAGCGTCACCGCCAGAAAATGTTCCTCCCGTGATCTTGATACTCCCGCTGTCTGCCGCCACCGCGTTTCCATTGGGAGCACTTTCTGAAAACGAACCGCCGGTGATGACGGCCGTGCCGGAGGCATCAAAGAAGCCTGCGCCGTAGTTGCCGCCGATGACACTCCCCCCATTGATAAAGACAGAGCCTCCGGCATTGAAAAGGCCCTCCCCGTTGGGGGAAGCGTTGGAAAGGGTTCCTCCATTTAAGGTGAAACTGCTGCCCGCCAAAGGTTCGACGATGGTGTAGGCGTTCGTCGTGTTGCTGATCGGCTTGCCCTGGTAAATGCCCTGCGTTCCGGCGGCGCTGACAGTGACATTATCGCCGCTTTGGAGGATAAGAGTCTGTGCGGCAGCGGGGTACGCCGAAAGCAGGCCGAAGCCGGTCAGGAAGATGATGCCGCCCGTGCCGAGCAGACCGGCGGGCCGTGTTGGGTGATGGTGTCGCGCCATCTCGTGTTCCTTTCTGGTGGTAATCCCGACGAAGGCGGGATAAAAGAGCGTGTCTCGCAAACCTTCGTTTGTGAGACAGGCAGACGTTCTAAAACAAACAGCGGTATCCGCAGCTGGATCAGCGCCCGAAAGGGCGCTGATCTCTTGGCAACGGCGAACGGAGACGAGAGGACATGAGAGGGGAAGATGGAATGCTGATGGGCTATGCCCGCGTGTCTACGCTGGATCAGAGGCTGGAACTCCAACGCGACGCGCTCCGGGCGGCGCAGTGCGAACGGGTCTTCGAGGACCGGATGAGCGGCGCGAAAGCGGCCCGGCCGGGGCTGGCCGAGGCGATCTCCGCCCTACAGCCGGGGGACACCCTCGTGGTCTGGAAGCTGTCCCGGCTGGGGCGATCCCTCAAACAACTCATTGAGACGGTGCAACTGCTGGAAGAGAGGGGCATCGGGCTGCGGAGCCTGCACGAGAGCCTGGACACGGCCACGGCGGTCGGCAAGCTGCTGTTCCACGTCATCGCCGCCTTCGCCCAGTTCGAGCGGGACAACACGGTGGAGAACACGATGGCGGGGCTGGCAGCGGCCAGGGCCAGGGGGCGGAGGGGCGGGCGTCGGCCCGTCATGGACGAGACGATGACGAGGAAGGCGACCAGCCTGCGCGCCGAGGCGGGGCGGCCCGTGGAGGAGATTTGCCGCGCTCTGGGCGTGTCCAGGGCGACGTTCTACCGCTCTCTGGGCAGGCTCTCAGGAGACTTGGTGGAGGATGCGAACAACCGGCGGGCTTGCTCCAAACAAGCCGCGCCGCCGGGTTGTCTGTATGACGAATCGCCTCTGCCCTGACGCACCAAATTGGGGCGTCATAGGCTTCCAAAAAAATCGTCACAATTTTCTTGTGAAATCCTTGACGGATTTCCATTATCGTGTTACAATCACTTACCGCTCTTGCTGGCTGTCTTAGGCAGGCGGTGTTTCGAGAAGTACCAGTCGTGTTCTTGATCGTCGCCCTCCGGGGCGTGTGTTGCCTAGTTCCTAGTGACTGTTTCTTTGTTCCGAAGCGCCTGTGACAGCCGCTGTTTCCCCTTCCCGTCACACCCGCTGCCTCCTTTCAGTTGATTTGTCTTGGTTGACTGTCTCATAGGAGATCTCATTGAACCGCCCGTGCCTGTCCCTGCCTGCCTTTGGCTGGTCTGGTCCCGCCACATGGCATTGTTCCGCGTTTAGGCTCCGTCGCCATCCTGGATTGGCTGCTCTTCTGTGCTTCCTGGCCGCCTGGGCACTCGCCCCCGCCGCGTTCGCCCAGGCACCGCAGTCCTACCCCGGAAACACCATCAAGGCCGGCGCAATCCCTGGCGCGGATGCGGGTGACGGCAGCGGGAACACAAAGACCTGGTATGTAGGCGGGCCGGGCGTCAGTGTAGAGAGTTCCGCCCCCGGCGGCACCGCCGGCTGGAGCGTCAGTCTCCTGAACGGCGTCTTCACCATTGGCATCCCCGCGTCGGCCCCGGCCGGCTCCTACACTGTCTCCTATTGCACGTCTGCCACTTTTAGCAACAGTGACGGTGTCGATACGGAGAACTATCGCGGCTACCACGCCTCGTTCGCCGTCCAAGCTTTGCCGCCTGCCAAACCTGCCGCCGGCAACCCTGCCTTTTCCTGGCAGGGATCGGTCGCGGGCGTCAACACGGGCAACGGCAACAAGACCACGACCCTGCCCCTGGTCGGCTGGACCCAGCGCGGCGGCATTCCCGTCGCCATCAGCCTCATCCACAACAGCCAAAGCGCCATCGGCAGCCCTGCCGGGACGAAGTGGCAGATGAGCTACTTCACCTACCTCAGCGATGACGGCAGCGGCAACAAAATCCTGCGCTGGGATAGCGGCCTGACCTACACCTACAAGAAGCAGGCCGACGGCAGCTATGCGCCGCCCATCGGCATTCTGGACACCCTCACCCCCGGCGCGGGCGGCACGTTCACCCTGACCGCGCCGAGCAAGATGGTTTACGCCTTCGGCTTCGCTCCCGGCGGGGCGAACGGCAACGCCTACCTGTCGGCCATCACGGACCTGGACGGCAACACGCTGACGATCAGCCACAACACCGACACCACGATCCACAGCATCGTGGACAATGCGAACAGGGCCGTGACCCTCTCCTACAGCGGCGGGCGTCTTTCCGGCGTCAGCGACCCGCTGGGGCGGCAGTGGTCGTTCGGCTACACCGGCGCGGGCGACCTGTGGTACGTCATTGACCCGCCCGTCGGCAACACCTACAGCTACCGCGCGTTCGCCTACGACGGCGGCCACGACATCACCCAGACGCAGGACCACAACAACAACCAGTCCTACTTCGGTTACAACGGCGACGGCAGCCTAGCCTGGGCGCGCGACCCGCTGGGCAATCAGACGGGCTTCGCCTACGATGTGAACGACACCAGCACGACCAGCAACACGGTCATCACGGACCCCAACGGGCACACGCTCACACACACCTACAGCCTCAGCCGGCTTGCTTCCGTCACTGACGCGCGGAACCTGACGGAGAGCTACAGCTACGACTTCAATAACATCCTGACCGGCAAGACGGACAAGCGGGGCAACACCTGGACCTACAGCTCGCACTTCAGCAACGCCACCAGCACCTCCACGACCACGGAGCCGGTCATCAACGGCCAGCAGGCCGTCACCAGCAGCACCTACGATAGCTTGAACAAGGTGACAAGCAGCACGGACGCGCTGGGCAACAAGACGACCTACGGCTATTCCACGGACGGCCACGAAGACCTCCTCGGCACCACCGTGAGCAGCTATTCCGGTGCTCCCACGGCGTTCTCAGCCACGACCTCGGCGGGTGGCTACACGAGCGGCCTGCCTACCACGTTCACAGACGCCAACGGCAACCCATCGAGCGTCGCCTACGACCCCAACGGCTGGGGCTACGTCGTCACCGCCACCGACGGCAACAACATTTCGACGGGGGCCAGTTACAACGCCCTGGGCTGGAAGCTTTCCAGCACCGACGGGCTGGGCCGCGTCACGCGCTACACCTACGACGCCTGGGGCCGCCTCACGGTCGTCACCGCCCCCGACGGCACCACGACCGGCACCGTCTACGACGCCAACGGCAACGTCCTCCGGGTGGCCGACGCCGACGCCTACGCCGCCGCGCCCCTGTACGCCGTCCACTGCGCGGGCAGCGCCGTCGGCCACTTCAGCGGCGACGCTTACTACTCCGGCGGCTCCGGCACAGGCACAGGGGGTGCCGACGCCTCCGCCGTGGCCGGCCCCGCGCCCGCCGCCCTGTACCAAACGGCGCGCATCGGCACGTTCACCTACACGTTCCCCGGCCTGACGCCGGGCCAGCTCTACACGCTGCGCCTGCACTTCGTCGAGGCCGGCTACAATGCGCCGGGGCAGAGGCTCTTCAACGTGGCCGTCAACGGCGGCGCGGCCCTGACCAACTTCGACATCTTCGCGGCGGCGGGGGCCAAGAACAAGGCGTACATCCAGGAGTTCAGCATCGTCGCCAACGGCAGCGGGCAGATCGTGGTCGCGTTCACGCCGGGGGCGGCGGACGTGCCGGTGTGCAGCGGGCTGGAGGTGCTGCCGTTCGTGCATACGGTCGCCAACAACTACGACGCCGACGACCGGCTGGTCAGCACGATCAGCGGCACGGGGAACGGCAACGGCGACATCGTTTCCTACGCCTACGACGGCCCCAATGGGTACGGCAGCGCGGACGTGAACGGGCAGACGCAGAAGGGCCTGCTGTCTTCCAAGACGGACGGCAACGGGCACACGACGGTCTACACCTACACGGCCCGCAATGAGCCGTACCAGACCTTCTACGCCGACGGCACGGGCGAGAGCATCGGCACGTCCCCGACCAATGGCTACGACCCGGACGGCAATGTGCTGTCGCGGGTCAAGGCGGACGGCAAGACCATTTCCTATGCCTACGATGCCGACAACCGGCTGACGGACATCACTTACCCGACCCTGCCCGCCGTCCACTTTGACTTCGACGCCGACAGCCGCCAAACGCACATGCACGACGGGAATGGGGACACCTACTGGCACTTCGACGACGGCCTGCACCTGACGCACCTTGCCAGCAGCCGGGGCGATGTGACCTACGGCTACGACGCGGGGAGCCGGCGCACAAGCATGACGGCGGTGGGGGTCAACCCGTCTTACCCCTACAACTCTTATGTCTACGGCTATGACAACGGCAACCGCCTCCTGAGCCTGACGAACCCCTTCAACGAGAAGACGAGCTTCCTCTACAACAACGACGGCACGGTGCAGAAGAAGACGCTGGCGGACGGGGCGTACACGTCCTACGGCTACGACCCGACGAACGGGCAGTTGACGGGCCTCTCGTTCGTCTACCCCGGCCTGGGCGGCTCCTACAGCCACGCCTACACCTACACGCCCGCCGGAACCCTCGCCTCCCGCTCGGAGAGCGACGGGGGCACGAACACGTTCGGCTACGACGGGATGGGCCAGCTTGTCTCGGAAGTGCGGAGCGGCCCCGTCCCGTTCGTGCATTCCTATACCTACGACCACAACGGCAACCGCCTGACCCAGAGCGTCAACGGGAGCCTGGCGCAGTTGTTCGCCTACGACGCGCACGACAAGCTGACGGGCGGGGCCGGGAGCGGGGAGAGCGAGAGCTACGACGCGAACGGCAACCTTCTGGCGCAGACGGTGGGCGGCCAGGCGACGCGCTATTCGTGGGACGACGAGGACCGGCTGACGGGGCAGACGTTCCCGGACGGCCACACGGACAGCTACGGCTACACGGGCCTGGGGATGCGCCTCCGCAAGAGCGACCCCACCGGTAATTACTGGTACATGGCCGACGGGGTTTCGCCTGCTTCCGACGTGCTGACGGACGGGCACAGCACGTTCACGCCGGGCATCAGCGAGGTGAACAGCCTGGGCAGTCGGTTCTACCTGCCGGACGGACAGGGCAACAGCCGGGGCCTCTTGGACGGCAACCAGAACGCGACGGACGGCTACAACTGGGACGGGTTCGGGAACCTGGTGTCTCGGTTCGGGAGCAACCCGACGGGGTTCGCGTGGAACGTGTCTGCGGGCTACCAGAGCGACGGGGACAGTGGCTTGAAGCTGCTGGGGCACCGTTACTACGACAGCCGGACGGGGCGGTTCATCTCGCAGGACCCGGCGGGGGACGGCGACAACTGGTACGCCTACGCCGATAATGACCCGATGGATGAAGTTGACTCCATGGGGTTAGAACCTGACTGGCCTGGGCAACCGGACAATACTGGCCAGATACCAGGCTTCAACGGAACTCCCACCGGCTATGGCGATGATGGCCGTCCCTACTTCATCCCTAATGGCGCAGGGACCGTGCCTAACGGCAGTGACCCTAACACCTTCAATTATGACCTAGATAGCTACGGGTACAGAGGCCCAAACGGGACTTCCGGCCCTGCGGGTGCCAACAACTTAGGTCTCGGCGGTAAGGTAGACAATTGGGTGACGTTCGGGACGGTAACCAATGCGGGTACTGTAGCAGGAGAGTACGACGCGGGCCATGCCAGCCGGAGGGCGGCTGTCGGAGCGGGCGCACTGGCGGTAGCGGTCATTGTGGCGACGGGTCTTAGTAGAGGAGAAGATGCGGAAGCAGTCGCTGCTACTAGGGTGGAGGAAGGGATTTACGATGTCCTGTTGGAATCTGGGGAACGATATGTCGGCCAGTCAGGCAACATCACTAGACGTTTAGCCCAGCATGTCGCTAATGGTAAATTCACTGCGGAGGAAGCCGCGCGGGCCATCAGAACGGAAGTATTGGGTGGTAAAACCGCAAGAGAGATAGCCGAACAACTAAAAATCGACTCGTATGGTGGCATACGCAACTTACTGAACAGGGTCAATCCAATTGGTGATGCTCGTCGTGGCTTGATGGGCGAAGGCTATGTGCGCCCATAATCAAGGTTTTACCTGTTCAGAAAGGCAAGAGGATTAACATGAGCATAGACATCAGCATCGAAAAAGGTGAATTTGGTGAGCGCCTCGTCCTTCATCAAGAGTGGAAGAGCGAGTACATCAATTATATGTTAGATCATGACATAAGCGAGTTAAACGTTAACTATGCCAGAGGCTTTAAGGGCGGCAGCCTTGACTTTTTACAAGACCTACCGTTCTTAACGGGCCTGCTCCTAATTGTCTACAATGTTTCGGACACCTCCGTCATTCACAGCCTGAAACGTCTGCGCGCACTCAACCTCGGGACTCAAGACAAAACTCCCTTAGATTTCACACATTTCCCTTCCCTGGAAGATTGTTTTCTAAATTGGCGCACAAATTCGGAGTCTATTTTTCAATGCATAAATTTAAAGCGGCTTTACATCGATAAATACGCCGAAAAGACTACTGAGCGTTTTGGTCATCTTTCGGCACTAAAAGAATTGTATTTTTCGGCGGGGCCGGTGGCGGACCTAAAAGGCCTTAGTTCCTTGCAGGGACTTGAGAAACTTGGCTTTTACCACCTACGCTCGCTAGCCTCCTTGGAAGGCATTCAATCCTTGACGCGGCTTGAGGAGCTAAAGATAGAAACGTGCCGAAAGATTAATAGCATTGATGAAGTACGAAACCTAAAGAACCTGCGCCGCCTGACGATAGCCAACTGTGGCGATATAGTATCTCTGCGCCCCATTGATGGCTTAAGTGAGCTTGAGCGGCTCTATTTTTACGAGTCCACAAATATCTTAGACGGCGATCTATCTTCACTGAAGCGGCTGAAAAGGTTGTTGGACGTTAGGTTCAAAGACCGCAAGCACTACTCTCAAAAACGTGAACACTACCCACCGTTCAATACCGATTTGCATTTATAACGGCAAAGCCTTGATAGTAGCGTTACAAAAAGGTACTCAACTCTAACCCTCCCGTTCCTTATCTCCTCAACGGGAACCTGCTGGCGCAGACGGTGAACGGGCAGACGACGCACTTCACCTGGGACGACGAGGACCGGCTGACGGGCCAGACGTTCCCGAACGGCCACACGGACAGCTATGGGTACACGGGCCTAGGGATGCGTCTGACCAAGAGCGACCCGACCGGCAGCTACTCGTACCTGGCCGATGGCGTCTCCCCGGCCTCGGACGTGCTCACCGACGGCCACACGACGTTCACGCCGGGCATTAGCGAGGTCAACGGCCTGGGCAGTCGGTTCTACCTGCCGGACGGACAGGGCAACAGCCGGGGCCTCTT
>CAXTWM010000119.1:0-2797 GCA_964247915.1 uncultured Armatimonadales bacterium
ACTTCGTGGGTGCCGTCGCCCCGCGTGTCGTCCGCCTGCGGGTCGTCGGCGCGGGCGTCCGCGCTGAGGGGTATCTGCTGTTCCATGGGTTTCTCCTGGGCGGTCGTTACCTGCATTGTCTACCCGTCCCCGTCTGCCCCGAAACTTGGCGTGGGCCATAAAAAAGCCGCCCAGCCAATGGCCAGGCGGCTTTCATTCGTTCTCGGGGGACGCTCCTACGCCTGTTTGTCGCGCAGCAGCAGGGACAGCTTCTCCTTTACGGCCACGGGGACGCAGAGGAGGGCGACCTTGTGCCGCAACGAAACCACCAGGGTCTGCTCGAACGTGAAGCGGCGCAGGCAGGGACGGCAGATCTCCAGGTGCTTCAGGACCACGATCCGTTCCGCGTCGGTCATCTGGTGGTCCAGATACTCGTTGAGCCGCTTGACGGCCTCCTCGCACGAGTAGTAATCGGCCTCGATGCAGTCTGAGACCCTTTGGGCCGTCTGTTTCATTCCCATATCCAGTTGCGGGTCGTCTTTCGGCTCATCCACGAGTCTCTTCTCCGTTGAGGTAGTCCCACAGGGCGCGCTGCAACAGCTTCCGTCCCCGCGACAGGCGCGAACGGACGGTGCCGACGGGGATCTCCAAAGTGTCTGCGATCTCCTGATACGACAGCTCTTCCAGCGTCGCCAGCGCGACCGTCTCCCGGAATTCGGGCGGCAGCGCCTGGATCGCCCGCGTGATCATCTCGATATCGAGCTTCTCCAGGACCGCCTTTTCCGGGTTTTCCGTCTCCGAGCGGTCCCCGCCCAGCCCGCCGACGCCGTCTTCGGTCAGGCGGTTGTAAAGATAGAAATCTTCCAGGCCGTCATACGAGACAGTCTCGCCCTGGCGGGACTTGCGCCGGTAGTCGTTCAGGAAAACCGTGTTCATGATTCGGAACAGCCACGCTTTGGCGTTGGTTCCCGGCTGATACTGGTAGAAAAATCGGTAGGCGCGCAGGTAGGTGTCTTGCAGGAGGTCCTCGGCGTCGTTGGCGTTGCCGGTCAGGCGCAGGGCGTTGCGGTAGAGGGCGTCGAGGTGCGGGTTCATCTCCGACTCGAACAAAACTGGGTCCGTCGGCGGGTGCGCGGCGGGGTCTTCCAGCAGGGCGGTCGGTCCCCCCGGCGCGAGCGCGGAGGGAGCGAGTGTTGTGGGATTAGGTTGGGTCTGTAACTCAGCCATGCGGTCTCCTCGGGACTAGGCTCCGACCGGCGCGATGAGCCGCGCGAAGCGGTTCCTGCCGACTTTGACGACCTGGCCGGACTGGACCAGGACCGTCGCGGCGGGGTCGGTGACCTTCTCGCCGTCTATGCTGACGCCGCCCTGCGCGACGAGCCGCTTGGCCTCGCCGGACGACGGAGCCAGCCCGGCGGCGACGAGCAGGGCGGTGACGCGCGCGTGGCCCGCCGCGTCGCAGACCTCGTCCGGCACGGCGACCTCGGGCATGTCTTCGGGGTCTTCGTGCTGCTTGTGGACCCGCTCGAACTCGTCATCGGCGGCCTGCGCGGCGTCGGCCCCGTGGTACAGCCTGATGATCTCGCGCGCCAGCCGCTTTTTGGCCTCGCGCGGGTGCGTTTGCCCCGCGTCCGTCAGCGCCCGCACCTCGTCCATCGGGACATCGGTGCAAAGCTCATAATAGGTCGGCATCAGCCCGTCGCCGATGGACATCAGCTTGCCGAACATCTCAGCGGGCGGCTCGGAAATGCCGACGTAGTTGCCGAGCGACTTGCTCATCTTCTTGATGCCGTCCAGACCGACCAGGAGCGGCATCAGGAGGACGACCTGGGGTTCCTGGCCGAGTTCTTCTTGCAGGGCGCGGCCCGCCAGGTTGTTGAACCTTTGGTCCTGCCCGCCCATCTCGACGTCCGCCCTGATGGCGACGCTGTCATACGCCTGGGCCAGCGGGTACAAAAGCTCGTGCAGGCCGATGGGCTGGCCCGCGCCGAAGCGATTCTTGAAATCCTCGCGCTGCATGACCTGGGCGACGGTCATCTTCGAGGCCAATTGGACCAACTCGGCAAAAGAGAGTTTCCCCAGCCACTCGGAGTTGAAACGGACAACGGTCTTGTCGCGGTCCAACACCCTGGCAAGCTGCTCGACGTAAGTCTTGCCGTTGGCCGCGATCTCCTCGGACGACAGCATGGGCCGGGTCGTGGAGCGGCCCGACGGGTCGCCGATCAGGGCGGTGTAGTCGCCGATGATGATGACGACGACGTGGCCCAGGTCCTGGAACAGCCGCAGCTTGCGGAGGACGACGGCGAAGCCCAGGTGGATGTCGGGCGCGGTCGGGTCCAGGCCGAGCTTGACCTGCAAGGGCCAGCCCTCTCTGGCCGACTTCTCCAGCTTGGACTTCAGTTCGTTTTTCGGCACGATGTCGGACGTGCCGCGCGCGATCATCTCCATCTGCTGGTCTAAAGAGAGGTCCAAAAGGTTGGGCATAACAGCGCAAGTGTAGCACACGGCGGCGCGGAAAGTCAATCTGACGGCGGCAAGATGACGGGGCTGGAAGAGCCTGGATGGGGAAGCGTGGGAGTGAACTCCTGCGCTGTGGGGCGAGGACGTCTATTCTCAGCCTGCGCCGAGAGAAGAGCAGCCCAGCAGTCGGCCTTCTCTTTGTCCGCGAAGGCGGACACTAGGCGTCTTCGCCCCACAGCGCAGGAGTTCACTCCCACACGCTTCCTCCCACACGCTTCCGCGCCCACGCTGCGTCGCCCACGCGGCATCCCACAAGCATCAGCGCTGAAGCTTGTGCGCACAAAATAGGGCGGAGAAT
>CAXTWM010000119.1:2807-13191 GCA_964247915.1 uncultured Armatimonadales bacterium
TCTTTCCCCTGGCATGCGTCCACCTGGCGCCCACGCGCTACCTCCCACACGCTTCCTCCCACACGCTTCCCTGCCGACGCGCCTGCGGCCCTTTCGCTTAACGCAAACTTAACTGTTGCTTAATGTGCTCTTAACCTATGCCGTCCATAATAGGGGCGTGGCTGAGGTTGCGAGACCTCCCATTGCTCATCCCCTATTCCGGGCCGCGACGAAAGTCGCGGCCTTTTTTTGCGCTCCTTCTGTGCCCGCAGTCTGGGTACAATGGCCCCATGCCCGAAGAACAGACAGACAAACAGCCTCCCGCCTCCGCCGAGGATGCCCTGCTGGAAGGCTTCATCTCCGTCAGCGCCGCGCTGGAAGGGGGCCACCGGGAGGTGCGCGGCATCCTCCTCCGCGCGGGCAAGAGCGACGGCCAGACGCGGCACCTGGAACGTCTCGCGCGGGCGGCCCATGTCCCCGTCGAGCGTGTCTCCGAAGACGCTATCGGGGCACAGGCGGGCGGCAGGACGCACGGCGGCGTTCTGGCCCGTGTCGGCCCCTACCTGTTCGCCGCGCTGGACATCTTGGCGGCGGGCACGCCGCGCCCCTTCGTCGCCATGATTGACGGCGTGGAAGACCCCTTCAACTTCGGCGCGTCCGTCCGCGCCCTCTACGCCGCCGGAGCGGACGGGCTGGTCCTGCGCCCGCGCAACTGGCTGTCGGCGGCGGGGACGGTCGCCCGCGCCTCGGCGGGCGCGTCCGAGCTGATCCCCACCGCCCTGGCCGAGACGGCGGGGGAGGCCGCCGCCTTCTTCCGCGCGCGCGGCCTCCAAATCGCCTGTGCGACCGAGGAGCGCGGCAGCGTCCCGCTCTACGAGGCCGACTTGACCGCCCCGCTGTTTCTGCTGGTCGGCGGCGAAAAGCGCGGCATCACCCGCTCCTTTCTGGACGGGGCCGACCTGAAGCTCCGCATCCCCTACGGGCGTCCCATGCCGCACTCGCTGGGCACGGCCTCCGCCGCCGCCGTCATCGCCTTCGAGATCATGCGCCAGCGGAGCCGCTGAACCCCGGCTTTTAGCCCACCGCCAGCGTCAGCGCGTAGACGGACTGGGCGCCGCAGGCTTTTAGGACCAGCGCGCATTCGTGGAGGGAACTGCCGGTCGTCGCCACGTCGTCAATGAGCAGTAGGGTTTGGCCCAGGACGGCTTCGGGCCGGCGGACGGCAAATGCGCCCTGCAAGTTCGTCAGCCGCGCGTCCCGGTCCAACCCGACCTGCGGGCGGGCGGCCCGCGTGCGGACGAGGGCGTCGGGGAGGAGCGGCAGGCCGAGTTCTCCGGCGACGACGCGGGCCAATCGCTCGGACTGGTTGTAGCCGCGCAGACGGCGGCGGGCCGGGTGCATCGGGACGGGGAGCAGGGCGTCGAAACGCAGGCCGTCCAGGTCGGGCGCGTGGTCGCGGGCGAAGGCGGCCAGCCTCCGCCCGAGCGGGACGGCGAGCTGCGGGCGGTCGCGGTACTTGAACTGGTGGATGGCGTCGCGCAGGACGCCCTCATAGGTGCCGAGGGCGCGGGCGCGGGTGTAAGCCGGGCGGCGCAGGCGGCAGTGGAGGCAGCCGTCGGCGTCGGCGGGGAGGGTCTGGCCGCATGTCCGGCAAAGGGGCGGCGCGACGGGGGGGATTTGGGCGAGGCAGGAAGCGCACAGGCCGGACTCGCCCAGCGCGCGGCAGACAAGGCAGCGGGGCGGGTAGAGGAGGGACAGGAAGGGGTCGAGCAGGGTGATGACGGCGGACATTGGGAGAGGCCCCCGGCCCCCAATTCTGGGGGAGCAGGAAGTAAAGGGGCGCGATGAGTCGCGCCCCTACAGGTGTCCCCTACACCGTCGCCTCGTCCCGCGCCTCGAAGTAGGCGATCTCCTTGAAGGCGCGGTAGCGGGCGGCGATGTCGTCCAGGGTCAGGGTCCGCAGGCGGTTCAGGGAGAAGTCCTCGACATTGTAGGAGGCCATCACGCTGCCGTAGACGACGGCCTTCTTGAGCGTGGAGACGTCTGTGTCCCCCCGCGAGGCGACGTAGCCGATGAAGCCGCCGGCGAACGAGTCGCCCGCGCCGGTCGGGTCGGCGATGTCTTCCAGCGGATAGGACGGGGCGGCGAAATGCGAGTCGCCGCTGAACAGCAGCGCGCCGTGCTCGCCCTTCTTGATGATGACCGTGCGCGGCCCCAGCGCCTGCAAGGCGCGGGCCGCCTTGATGACGGACAACTGGCCCGTGAGCTGCCGCGCCTCGGCGTCGTTCATGAACGCGATGTCCACCCGTTTCAGGACTTCGAGCAAGGCGTCGCGCTTGCCCTCGATCCAGAAGTTCATGGTGTCGCAGACGGTCAGGGTCGGGTCCTCCACCTGCGTCAGCACCTGGAGCTGGAGTTCGGGATCAATGTTGGCGAGGAAGACATATTTCGCCTGCTTGTAGTTTTGAGGCAAAGAAGGCTGGAAGTCGGCGAAGACGTTGAGCTGGGTGTCGAGCGTGTGGGCGATGTTCAGGTCGAAGTCGTAGTAGCCCGCCCAGCGGAAGGTCTTGCCGCCCGCGACCGTCTGCACGCCCGCCAGGTCAATGCCGCGCGAGCGCAGGAAGTCCAGGTGGGCCTGCGGGAAGTCGCCGCCGACCACGCCGACGAGCTGGACGGGGGAGAAGAACGAGGCGGCGACGCCCGAGTAGTCCGCCGCGCCGCCGAGCGCGTCTTTGACCTCGCCGGTGGGCGTCTTGACCGAGTCCAGGGCCATCGAGCCGACGATGAGAACGGGAGAGTTGGGCATAAAGTATTCCTCAAAAAGAAAGCCCGCCGCGAGGCGCGGTGGGCAGTTCTGGGTGTGGTTTCGTGAACAAGTGACCTCGGCGGGATTCGAACCTGCGGCCTTCTCCTTCGGAGGGAGACGCTCTAATCCGCTGAGCTACGAGGCCATTGACAGCGGGAGTTTACCCGGAAGGGGCAGGAGTTGTCAAGGCTCGCCACGGGATTCATTCCGTGGCGCGGTTTCGCTATGACAATCCTTCACTCCCGCCGCCGGGCGAGCAGGAGGCGGGCGGCGTCGCCCGATGTGCCGTCGGTGCGGGCGGCGGCGAGCAGGGCCTGGCCCATGCTGCGCAGGGTGCCCGCGCCGCGCGCGGCCTCGGCCAGTTCGGCGGGGGCGTCTAGGAGGCCGCCGGAAAGCAGCAGCGCGTCGCCCATGCCCAGGGCCGCCTGAGCCTCAGCGTCCAGGACTTCGGCCCCGCCGCCCGCGCGCAGCACCAGGAGGGAAGCGCCGTCCGCCGTGGCGGACACCGTTTCGCCGGTCCCGGTGTCCACGACTGCCAGGGCCAGCGCGGTGGGGCGGATGAGGCCGAAGCCGCTCAGGCGGGCCAGGGCAAGCGCAGGGCCTGGTTCCTGGCGGAGCAGGACGCGCAGGGCGTACTTGATCTCGGCGGCCCGCGCGGCGGCGTCGGGACCCACGCCGGAGTCGCCCGAAACCAGGGCGACGCGGCCCCCGTCCAGCGCGAAGGCGTCGAAAAAGACGCCTTCGCCCCCGGCCCCGTCCGGGGCGGCCCGGCAGAAGGTCTCCACCGACAGGCGCGGGAAGGCGTCGGCGGCGTGGAGCAGGAGGCGCTGCAAGGCGTCCGCGCCGCGCCCCGCCCGCTCTTCCTCGGCCTGTCGGCGCTCGGTGATGTCGCGGACCAGCCAGCGCAGGGTCGCGGGCTGCCCGGCCCCCGCCGCGACGGGGGCGGCGGTGACGGCGGCGTGGAACGGGCCGGCGTGGCGGCGGCGCAGGCGCAGCGCCATTTCCTGGAGCGGGGCGGGGGATGCGGCCAGCGCCCGGAGTGCGGCGGAGTAGACGGGCAGGTCTTCGGGGGCGACCGAGGTCCCCAGGCCGCGCCCCTTCAGGAAGCGCGGGGCGATTCCCAGCAGGGTGGAGGCGGCGCGGTTGGCCTCCAGAATCTTGCCGTCGAGCGTGGTGACGAGGTAGCCGTCGGGCGCGAACTCGAACAGGTCCTGGTAGCGGTGCCGCTCGGCCTCGACGCGCTGGCGCGTCCGCAGCAGTTCCTCGTTCTGGACGCGCATCTCCTCCTCGGCGACGCGCAGCTCTTCGATCGTCGCGTTCAGCTCCTCGAAGACGTCCGGCAGCAGCCCAGGCCCGGAAGCCGGGGGAGCGTCGGCCCGCCGGCGGAAGCCGTCGGCGCGCGCGCGGGCCTCCTCGGAAAGCATGGGCGGGCCGAGTTCCGCCGCGTCTGAGGGGGCGCTGTTATTCTGCTGAGTGTCTGTCTCAGGCACGACCGGCATCCCCCCGCGCGGGTTCTTCGCCGCCCGGCAGTGCGGACGGCTGTTCTTCGACGAGCAGGAGGACGCCGTGGGGGGCGCCCCCCGCCAGGCGGGCTAGGGTGACCCGGCAGGCGATGGCCCTGCCGCGCCGGTTGCGCGCCTCTACGGCGACCTCCTCGCGGTCGCTCGCGCCGGTCAGGCAGGCGCGGATGGCCGGCACCAGCGCCTCGACGGGCAGGCCGATGTCCAGGGTCAGGAAGGCCTTCCCCTGGGCCTCCTCGGCGCGCAGGCCCCACAGGTCCTGGGACCGGCCGTTCCAGACCTGCACCTGCAAGTCGCGGTCCAGCACGACCACGCCGCCGCGCAGGCTGCCCAGGATGGATTCGAGGAAGGCGTTGACCCCGTTCAGCTCCTCGGAGCGCAGACGCAGCTCGTCGTTGATGGTTTGCAGCTCCTCGTTGGTGGACTGAAGCTCCTCGTTGGTAGTTTCCAGCTCCTCGTTGGTGGACTGAAGCTCCTCGTTGGTGGTTTCCAGCTCCTCGACGGTGGATTGGAGTTCTTCGTTGGTGGTTTCCAGCTCCTCGACGGTGGATTGAAGCTCCTCGTAGGCCGTTTCCAGCTCGCGGTTCGCCTGCTGCAACTCCTCGGACAGATGCTGGGACCGCGTGACGTCGGTGAAGGAGATGCCCGCGCCCAGCAGGACGCCGCCCTCCTGGAGCGGGACCAGCGAGACGTCCAGCGAGAGCGGCTCGCCGCCCGGCGGCGTGTAGGAGACGTTCTTGACGCCGACCGCCCGGCGCCCGGCGAAGACCTCCTCGATGCAGGAGCGCAGCTCGACGGGCCGGTAGGAGAGTTCCAGGTCCTGGAGCGGGCGGCCCAGGTCGCGCCCGGACAGGCGGAACAGGGCCAGGGCGCGCTCGTTCGCCAGCGCCAGCGCCCCGTCCAGGCCCACGACGATCTGGGCGACCGGGCCGGACTGAAAGGCCGCCTCGCGCAGCCGCCCCTGGCCGGGGGGGGCGGCCGCCGGCCCCTCGTCGGGCCGCGCCAGCAGCAGCAGCCGGTCGCGCAGGCCCGTCCGGGCGGCCTTGACGAACACGCGCCGCTTCAGGTCCAGCGGCAGGAACAGGTTGGCGTGGGCGAACAGCATCTCGGCTTTGCCCAGGCACAGGTAGCCGCCGTCGGCCACCGCGAAATGGAACCGGGCGAGGATCTGCGCCTGCACCTCGGCGTTGAAGTACATCAAGGTGTTGCGGCAGGTCAGCAGATCAACGCGCGAGATCGGCGCGTCCCGCAGCAGGTCGTGGCGCCCGAAGATCAGGGCGCGGCGCAGGTCCCTGTGGAAGACGTAGCGCCCGCCCTCGGCCTCGAAATACTTGTCGCGCAGGGGGGCGGGGATGCCGTGCATCTCGCGCGGGGCGTAGGTGGCGGAGCGGGCCTGTGCCAGCGCCTCCTCGTCCATGTCCGTGGCGTAGATCTTGACGCGCCGGCGGAACTCCTCCAGCCCCAGCCTCTCCGCCAGGATCATCGCCAGCGAGTACGGCTCCTGGCCCGACGCGCAGCCGGCGCTCCACAGGCGGATCGGCTCGTCGCCGTCCTTGGCGGCGAGGAGGCGCGGGATGATCTCGTCGGCGAGATACTCCCACAGGGAGGCGTCCCGGAAGAACGCCGTGACGTTGATCAGGATCGTGTTGAACAGGTGCCCGAACTCGTCCGAATGGACTTCCAGATACTCCACATAGTCCGGGTAGCGCCCCACGCCTACGGACTGCATCCGCTTGTCCACGCGCCGCATCAGGCTGGCGCGTTTGTATCCCAAGAAGTCGAAGCCCCGGCTGAGTTTCAGGTAAGTCAGCAGGGCCTCAAACTCGGGGTCCGGGCTGCGCTCACTGTGTTCCTCCGCCGGCCTCTGCTCTTCCGCCGGTTCTCTCTCGGGGGCTGCGCCGCCGGGGGCCGGAAGGGGGGTGGTCATGGCGCGTCACCCCTCGGCGCCTCGCGGGACGGCAGGCTGTTGGGCGGCGACAGGCTGCGGGCGTTGTCCTCCACGCCGGGCGGGCCGGACGCGGCGATGACCTGGCCGCCCAGCAGCGCCTCGCGGATGACGCCCGCCCGCCCGCGCGCGTCCGCCGCCTGCTGGACGAACCGGGTGGCGGCCAGGCCGTGCCCGCGCTCGCCCGCCCGCTCGCCCAGGCGGTCGGCCAGGGCGGCGCTCTCTTCCAGGGCGCGCAGGGCGGTCCACAGCGCGTCTTCCAGCGCGTCCGACTGCGAAGCGAGGAGGCTCTCGGGCGAGAAGGCGTGGCCGACTCGGCAGCGGAAGCGCAGCAGGTCGTCCTCCTGCACCTCCCACAAGACGCCGTGGCAGTCCGGGCAGGCGTAGGACGAGGGCTTGCCCTCGCGCGGGGCCTCGACGGCGCCCATATCGAACTCGGCGACACCGGTCAGGGTTTTCAGGTCTTGCGGCATGGGGGTCTCCCTTTCTTCCGGCGCGGGCTGACGCGCCAAGCGAACCAGGGTCGGACCGATCTCAGCCAGGGGGGCGACGACATCCACCGAGACGTTCTCGATGGCGCAGCGGGGCATGGACGCGAACAGAGCGTCCTCGGGGTCCTGCGCGACGGCCAGCCCGCCGCGCCGCTTGATCATCTGGAGGCCCGCCGTGCCGTCGTCGAGCGTCCCGGTGAGGACGACGCCGACGACGCGCGGCCCGTAGGCGCGGGCGGCGGAGCGGAACAGGGTGTCCACGGCGGGCCGGTGCCCGTTCTCGTGCGGCCCGCGCCCGCGCCGGACCCGGCCCCGTTCCCCCCGCAGGTGGTGGTCGGGGGGCGCGACGTAGATGCGCCCATGCCGGATCGGGTCGCCGTCGGCGGGGTGGGCGGCGGGCAGCCGTCCCCGCCGGCTGAGGATGCCGGGCAGGACGCTGGCGCCGTAGGCGGGGATGTGCAGGACGACGAAGACGGCGGCGGGCAGGTCGGCGGGCAGGCCCCTCACCAGTTCCGCCAGCGCCTCCACGCCGCCCGCCGACGCGCCGACGACGATGATGTCGTGCCCGGCCTTGCTTTGTGTTTCCGGTGTTTCTGTCTGTGCCATTGCGAAAGCTTATCTTTAAAAGAGCGCGCATCTTAGGGAGCGCAGTCCGGGTTGCGAACTTGTGTACGATTATCCCACTGATATTCTACTGGAAGTGGGGGGGAATGTCAAGGAAGCGGCCGCTGTGTGCGGAGGGTAGGAACTATATCCCGTATACGTCCCCGAACTTCGTCTTCAGGTACTTCAAGTATGGCGCGGGGTCGAGCGGGCCGCCGACGATCCGCTGCACCAGGTCTTTGGGGAGAAACTTGCGCCCGTACTGGTGGACGTTCTCCCGCAGCCAGCCCAGCAGGGGCGCGAAATCGCCCGCCCCGATCTGGGCCTCGATCTGGCCGCCCAGATCGGCGTTCGCCTTGTCGTAGAGCTGCACCGACAAGAGGTTGCCCACCGAGTAGGTCGGGAAGTAGCCGATCGCGCCGCCGGACCAGTGGACGTCCTGCAAGATGCCCTGCGCGTCGTCGGGCGGCGTCAGGCCCAGGTATTCCCGCGTTTTGGCGTTCCAGGCGGCGGGCGCGTCCGCCACGGAGAGTTCGCCGGACAGCAGACCCTGCTCGATCTCGAAGCGCAGCAGGATGTGCAGGTTGTAGGTGACTTCGTCCGCCTCCACCCGGATCAGCGACGGCTCTACTTTGTTGACGGCCCGGTAAAACGCCTCGCCGTCCACGCCCCCCAATGATTCGGGGAACGTCGCCTGGAGGTCGGGGTAGAAGCGCCGCCAGAAGGGGCGCGACCGGCCCACCAGATTCTCCCACAGGCGCGACTGGCTCTCGTGGAAGCCCAGCGAAGTGCCATCGGCCAGGATGTTGCCCGCGTACCGCTCCGCCACGCCCTGCTCATAAAGGGCATGCCCGGTCTCGTGGATCGAGCCGAACAGGGCGGCGGGCAGGAAATGGGGGTCGAAGCGGGTCGTAATCCGCACGTCGTCGCGCCCGAAGGACGTGCAGAACGGGTGCAGGGCGCGGTCCTGCCGGCCCCGGCTCCAGTCGTAGCCCAGCGCCCTGACGACGCGCTCGCCGAACTGCCGCTGCTTTTCCTCGTCGAAGGGGCGGTGCAGGACCGAGTCGTCCACCGCGTCCGGCCCCCGCGCGGCGACGGCCTGGACCAGCGCGACCAGGTCGGGCTTGATGGCCTCGAACATCGCCCGCGCGTCCCCCGCCGTCATGCCCGGCTCGTACTGGTCCAGCAGGGCGTCGTAGCGGTCGCCGCCGTGCCCCAGGTGGTCGGCGGCCTGCCGCGTCAGGTCCAGGATCTGCTCCAGCCAGGGCGCGAACCGGCCCCAGTCGCTTTCCGCCCGCGCCTGCGCCCACTGCTCGAAGGCCAGGGCGGTGACGCGGGCCGTTTCGGCCACCAGGGCGGTGGGAATCTTGGTCGCCTGATTGAAGTCCCGCCGCGCCATGCGGAGAAACGCCGCCTCGTCCCCATCCGGGTCCAGGCCCGCGCCCTCGCGCTCCGCCGCGTCCAGCAGGCGGGCCGTCTCCGCCCCCGTCGCCTTCTCGTGGATGACCCCGGCCAGGGCCGTCATCTGGGCCGCCCGCGCCGCCGCCCCGCCGGGCGGCATGTACGTCTGCTGGTCCCAGCCCAGCACGGCGGCGGCCTCGCCCAGCGCCTTGACTCCGGCCAGGCGGCTTTGTAGCTGTTCCAATGCCTGCATGATGCGTTTTTGAACCCTTCGTCTTCGTCTGCCCTGATTCTACCCGGCGCGCGCCCCGCTCACGCAAGGGGCGGGGCAAGGAAAGCGGCAAAACCGGCAAAAATCACACCGGGCGCTTGCCCCCTGCCGTCGCTTTTTGCCTGAAAGTCGGCTATAATAGGGGCGCTGCTGTCCCCGACGATGACGTCCCCCGGCACCGCTCGTTCGCCCTCTCATGCCCGCTCTCGCGTCGCGCGCCCGCCAAGATTTAATGTTCTCTTAACACACGAGCCGGACCCGATCCGGTACAATGCAGGCGTTTGTGTCGCACTGACCAAGCGCGACCCGTCACGAAAGGACTTTTCATGTCACCCAAGCTCCCGAAACGTGGTTTCACCCTGATCGAGCTTCTCGTCGTCATCGCCATCATCGCGATCCTCGCCGCCATCCTCTTCCCCGTCTTCCAGTCCGTCCGGGAGAACGCCCGCCGCGCCACCTGCCAGAGCAACCTCAAGCAGCTAGGCACGGCGTTCATCCTTTACACAAACGACAATGAGGAGATCATGCCCTCCCCCGGCGGCGGCAATGCCAGCCCGGCCTGGGACAGCACCACCGCCACCGGGACCCCGCCCAATGTCACCGTCACCAACACGGTGCTGGACCCGTATCTGAAGAACCGCAGCCAGTCGGCGACTTCCGTCTGGAACTGCCCCGACAACCCCTACAAGCCCAACTCCACGCCGACTTCCGCCAACCAGTATTATCTGCTCTACCCACGCTCCTACACGATGAACGGCCTGCTGCGTAACCCCGGCACCTCAAAGGGCGTCTCGGTCTCCGATCCCGACCTGACCAATTACTACAGTTCCGACACCACCGGCGGCCCGAACGGCTACCAGTACGCGAACAACCTGCCGGGCATCAGCCTTTCGCGCATCAATTCCCCGGCGGGGACCGTGCTGCTGTGTGAGGGCATTCCGGAGGTCGATTCCGGCCTGTACAACGGCTACACCGGCCGCGCCGGGACCTGGGAGTCTACCGCCGGCTATTACGTCACCCAGGCCAGCGCCACAGCCAAGTTCGGCGGCGGCAAGTACAGCTACCAGCCCCAGGCCATCAAGCCGTGGCACAATGCCCTGAACGACTACCTGTACTGCGACGGCCATGTCAAGGCGCACCGGCCCGTCGTTGAGGGCCAGCCGTTCAACGGCCAAGACCCGAACTTTGTTGACTTCCTGGTGACCCACTGCCGCGACGCCGGCTCGCCCTGCCCGTAGCGCTCTCCCGCCCGCCAAAGGAACCCGCCATGAACGCCCGAACTCTCCCGCTTGCCCTGTGCCTGCTGCTCCCCGGCGCAGGCCTGATGGCTCCGGCCCGCGCCGACGCCCCCACGGCCAAGCCCGCCGC